>CATYUU010000001.1:0-140122 GCA_958413455.1 uncultured Collinsella sp.
GTCCTGCAGAAAGATTTGGGGGCAAAGCCCCTGGCCTCCCCTACGTTAACTTCGCTGGCGGCGGCTACAGGGACCTACGCTCTGTAAAAGCGCCGGGCTGATAGTTGCTTTTTATTGGTAGGGGCTCTTGCTAGGTAGGGGCACTTACTAGTTACAGGCTTCGGCTGTGTGCTTGGGTTAGGCGGCGCTGGTTTCTTTGTATTCGAAGACTGGTTCTAGGAGGTCCTCGATGTTGCAGTGGAGGGCTTTTGCTATGGCTCTTACGCTTGTAACCGAAGCTTCATTGATGTTTCTCTGGCGCTGCTCGTACATTTGGATTGAGCGGAGTGACACACCCGATTCGTATGCCAGGTCTTGTTGGGTTTTCTTGAGCCTCTTTCTTGCTAACGCAAGTTTGGTTTGCCTGGACGCTTTCTTCGCCATATCGCAGACGAGACGGGCCACGCGTTCCTCCGAGGCTTCGTGCCAGGGGTAGTACAGGCTGCGCAGCGCATCAAATGGAACGATATGCAGCAAATCTTCGAAAGACTCTCCTAGGCGCCACTGAAGGTATGCCAATATCCAGCCTGTCCAATATTCCGGTGTCTTTTCGAATCGGTAGGTTCGATTTGGCATCGGCCTTGATTGATAGCCGGACCTTTCGGCAATGAGCGCGAACAGCTCAACGCCCGATTTTCCCGACACTACCCATGCGTTGCCGCGTTCGAACTCGCGGGCTAAGCCGCTCAGGCAAAAGAGTTCAGCAACTTCCGATCCTTCTGCCCCATAATCGTTAACGGCATAGTCAAAGCAGTCGCCGAGGTTGTTCATTGCATCCTCGAGGTAGTAGACGGGGTATGTCCTACTCGGCCCACAATCCGTTAACTCTTGGATCATTTAAATCAACCCTTCCTGCCATCAAATCCCTAATGTCGACACCATCAGAGTCAAATCCGTTTACCGTATCCAGGTACTTTCGTCGAGCGTTCTGTTCTCGCTCAAATCGTTTGGGATAAAACTCAGCTCCCGAGGCCTGCTTCCAATCGCGGAACTTAATCGCCGAGAATGCACGCTCACTCATAAGCGCATATTGAATGCCCAAATCCCCCAAAAACATAATGCGCTGCAATTGCCTGAGCGAGATCATGCCGTTGACAAACTGTCTTGCAAACGAGAAATAGGAATCGTCTGCACGATAGCCTCGAATAACGTCATAGGGAGAAATATCAATCAGGCAGTTATCCAGCAGATAACGAAGCCCCTCGCGTGCTACTGGCGTTGATACATTGAACTCTCTGTTATTCGCCAGAATTGCAAGCCAGTTGAGAATCGAGAACTCACCTGATTCCAAATCCAAAATCGCAAGGCCATCTAAATCAAGCTCATATCGATTGGCAATGCCATCAGACTCGGTCCGACATGCCCACTCCATTGCCATTTCCTCATGCGGTGTGCAATAAAACCCGCGCCCATAGTCATTGAATTGCCTGCATTTATCCAACGATGGATGATCGACAACAACGTCCGACCCATGCCAAAGCTCCATATCGACCTCCAAAAAAATATCAACTCAGTGATAGTTTACCAATAACTATCACTGAGGTGATATAGATGAGAGCTTTTGAGGGGCCGCGGCCTGACTAAAGGCAGGCCTCGGCGATGCGGCGCTTGAGTTCGTCGATACCCACGCCGGTCTGGGAGCTTGTGATGATCACGTTTTCGGCAGGGACGTTGAGCTGCTTTTTGATGGCTGCTGCCTGGCGGGCCTGCTGGGTGCGGCTGAGCTTATCGGCTTTGGTGAGGCAGACGATAAAGTTGAACTCGTTGCCCTGTAGATAGTCGATCATGTCGTGGTCGAGCTTGCTGGGGTCGTGGCGAATGTCCACCAGCGAGACGACCAAGTTAAAGCTGCGCTCGGAGTCGAAAAAGTCGCCAATGAGCTCGGCCCAGCGGTCGCGCTCGGCCTTGGAACGACGGGCGAAACCGTAACCCGGCAGGTCGACAAAGTGCACGTCATCGGCCTCAAAGAAGTTGATGTTACTCGTCTTGCCCGGCGTACTCGAAACCTTGACCAAGTTCTTGCGGCCAAAGAGCTTGTTCATAATCGACGACTTGCCCACATTGGAGCGGCCGACGAAGCTCACCTCGGGACAGGTGGACTCGGGAATCTGCGAAACCTTGCCGTAGCTGGCGACGAACTTGGCAAGCTGATAGTTAATGGAATCGGCCATGGACACTCCTTGGTCGTAGGTTTTTACAAAACGGGCGTGCTATTGCGCAGCGGCGATACGACGAACGATGTCAAGCGTGATGCCGCTCGCGGTGCGAGCGTACTCGTCCAGATCGAACTCGCGCTCGCAAAACGCGTCATATGCCTCGTCACAATTATCGCTGATAGCGCGCAGCACCAGGCAATCGGCACCATTCTTGGCCGCGATGTGCGCAATTGCCGCGCCCTCCATCTCGACGCAATCGGCATGCGTGGCCTCAAGCGCAGCGTTACGCATGGCGTCACCCGTAACAAAGCGGTCACCCGTGGCGATAGTGCCACACAGGAACTGCTTGGGGTCCTTCTCCGCAGAGTTCTCATCCGCCGAGGCATCCACAAATCCATGCTCGGCAAGCACGGCGGCGGCAACATCAACCAACGCCGGCGTCGAGGCAAACTCCTCGAGCCCCGGCGCGGACTCGGCGATGAGTGCCGTATCGGTATCCAGATAGCGCAGGCACTTGCCTATAACCACGTCGTTAATATGGAGTTTAGGGTTTAGGCCGCCCGCAATGCCCGAAAACACAACGGCCTGCGGGGCGTATTTGCTGATGAGATGCTGCGTTGCGGCAGCGGCGTTCACGGTCCCCATGCCTGCCGTCGTGGCGACTACCGTCAGACCCGAAAGCCCACCGTTCACAACGGTCAAGCCCGCCTCCTGCGACTCATGCGCGCCACTCAGCTCTTCCTTAATCTGCGCAACCTCTTTTTCGAGTGCGCCTATGATCGCGATGGTTGCCATGCCATCCCCCAAATCCGTGCAAATTGCTTATCCACGGTATGGTACCAGCATTTTGGCTCAACCGCGTCAGCACCAAGCCGTTAGGCCAGTACAGCTCGGGTATCATAAAGGGGCAAAAATAGCTTGTTAGCCGATGGCCGACCTGAGTTCCGCACGGCGCTTTCTCATGCCGGCCATAACGGCGTTGCGCAGCTCGGGCATGCGCGCGGTATCCATCTGGGGCACGCCCTCGAGCTTATAGGGAATGCCCAGTTGCTCGTACTTGACGACACCCATCGTGTGATACGGCAGCATTTCCAGGCCCACCACGTTGTGCCATGGAGCGATGAGGCGACCGAGCTTCTCGCACTCCTCCACCGTGTCGGTAATGCCCGGCACCACCACGTGACGGATAACGACCTTGATCTTGCGACGTGCAAGCTCATCACCAAACGCCAGAATGCGTGCGGGATCGCACCCAGTCAGCTTTTTATGCTCGACCGGGTCGGCATGCTTAATATCGAGCAGTACCATGTCGGTCTCGTTGAGCACGGCATCGAACTTCTCGGGATGCGCGGGATCGAACGCATAGCCGCAGCTATCCAAGCAGGTGTGCACACGACCATCGTGGTTATTGTGCATGGCGTGGAACAGGTCGGCCAAAAACTCGGGCTGCAGGAGCGGCTCGCCGCCGGACACCGTAATGCCACCGCTGCGATAGAACTCGTGGTTACTCTGGAACTCATCCATCAGGTGTTCGACGGTCACCATGGTGCCGCCGTTGACCGACCAGGTATCGGGATTGTGGCAATACGCGCAGCGCATGGGACAGCCCTGAACAAACACCACAAAGCGGATGCCGGGTCCGTCGACCGTTCCCATCGTCTCGATCGAATGTACGCGGCCAAGGGCAAACGCAGAGTCCTCGGGACGAGCGTCCACACCCTCAAGCGTCATTTCTGCCATTCGCGCTACCTTGCCTCTCCTTGGATGCAACCAATTAAAATGCCAGAGTCATTCTAGCCCATGCGTTTGCGTTTAAACGTCTCGGACTAGAACGGCACGTTTTAATCTATCCCCCATCACCATGGCTGGGGGCTACGTCGAGATGTCAGGCTGAAGAACGCTCGCCTGCGGCCTTTACGCCTTAAGCGTGAGCACCGCACCGAAGGCGGTCGGGCCGCAATGGCTCGAGATGACGCCGCCGACCTGAGTCCAGGTAACGTCCTTAAAGCCCAGATCATGCGCATAGACCTCCATGTCATCGCGCAGCTCCTGGGAAAGGCCCACCGAATACGCCAGGCCAATGTGCGAGTAGTCAATCTCGCCCTTCGCAACCATGTGGTCAATAAAGGCGCGGGCGCACTTGAGCATAGAGCCGCGGAACTTCTTGGTCGCCACGAACTTGCCGCCCGTCACCTCAATGCAGGGCTTAATCTTGAGCAGATGGGCGCCAAGGAATGCGACGTTGGACAAGCGACCGCCCGCCTTAAGAAAGGCAAGATCGGTAGGAACAAAGCCCAGCAGCACGCGGTCCATGACGGAATTCGCGAAGGCGAAGATCTCGTCGACGGTGGCATCGGGGTGAGCCTCGATGTATTTGGCGGTCTCGACGACAACAAGCGACTGGCCCACCGAGACAAAGCGCGTGTCCATGGAGAACACGTAGTCGCGGCCCTTAGCTGCAATCTTGGAGGACTGATGCGAGCAGGTCGTGGCCTCGGAGTACGCAAGATGCAGAATGGTCGCATCGGGCTGCTCGGCATGGATACGGTCGTACACGTGAGCAAAATCCGCAGGCGCGCAGCCGCTGGTCTTGGGCATTACGCCAAACTCGTTGCAGCGCGAATAAATCTCGAGCGGATCGATGGAGCCGTCCTCGACGGTCTCGTCACCAATCGTGACATGCATGGGCACGCGCACGATGCCGTAGCGCTCGCAAAGCTCCGGCGTCACATCCGACCCAGACTCGACCACGATTACGTACTTGCCCATTATTATCACGACCCATCTCGACATTGGGTTTTCAATACATGGCACGCGCCGCCGCACTGTTGCACAACAGTGTCCAAGCGCCAAAGAGACGCCGCCCCTTGCACACAACAAAGGACAGCGTCTCCTTGGAAAACTCCGTGCTTATCTAGGATTCCATACGGTTTATTAAGGAGTGTTACTTATTCCGCAAACGGTCGCTATACGCGATAAACGGTAGCTGGCCGCGGTAACTGCGACACATTCCGCCCAGCAAGTCCAATCGTACTCCATGCACGGTTAATGCACGAGGCGGTAGAAATTCATCGATACCGCACCCTCGGCGTGCAGCTCCATCGCCGGAACCGCCGGCGAATAGGTACGGCTCGTAAGTGCCGCCTCGCCGCCATTTGCAAAAGTCTCGACCATCGTAGTGTCCGAAAGCACGCGTAGGTCGCGAAGCTCGCCGAGCTCAATCGACCTCTGGTCGCGCCCATAGCCTTCGTCACCCATATCGAGGGTAAGCATCCCGTCCGTATAACGCACAAAGACACCCTTGCGGATTTCGAGCTCGACCATCTTGGCGCCCTCACAGGAAACCACAAGATCAAACAGGCGGCCCGGCTCCTCAACGGTTTCACCGCCTGTCGCGCGAACGCAGTCGCCGCGCACCTTCTCAATCTCGTGCGCCGGCTGCTGACAGAGCTTACCATCGCGTATGCTCAGCTCTCGCGGCACCGTCAACGCGCACTGCCACCCGCGCGCCACCGTCGGGTTTTCTGCCGTCGCGTCGGGGCAACCCGACCATCCGATCATCAAACGCCGACCCGCAGCATCCTCAAAGGACTGCGGTGCGTAGAAATCAAAGCCGGCATCGACCATCGGGGGCATGCCCTGCCCGGTGATCTTAAAGCTCGGCGCCTCCCAATCGGCCTCGATGGAGAACCACACGCACTGGTGCGGATTGCGGTAACACCAACCATCGGCGGGCACACCCTGCGGACAGCAAACGAGAATAAGCTCGCCATCAAGCTCAAATAGATCAGGGCACTCCCACATAAAGCCAAACTTCTCGCCCGGCTCAATGCGCGTCGCATAGCTCCAGTCCTCTAGATCGTGCGAGGCATAGACAAGCACGCAGCCACGATTGTCTTTCGTACGAGCGCCGAGAACCATGTAGTAGATACCGTCGTGTTCAAGGATTTTGGGGTCGCGCACGTGCGTACCGATATCGTCGGGGTAATCGACCGGCCCAACAGCCATGCGCTTCTCGCCCAATTCGTCGGGATTCTCGGCAACCATATGAATTTGGTTTTGCTCACGGCCCGTCAACACGTAGTCGTAATCATCGCGGTCAAAATGCTTGACGTTGCCGGTATAGAAGTAGTGAATCTTACCATCACGTACAAAGGCAGAACCAGAATACGCTCCACTCGAATCCAAATCGGAATCGGGAAACAGCACGGGACCGTGATTCTCGTAGGTCACAAAATCCTTTGTCGTCAGATGGTTCCAAAGCACTGGACCGCCATGCGCAGCATCGAACGGATCGTATTGATGATAGATGTGATACGTATCACCAATCTGAACCAAACCGTTGGGGTCGTTGAGCCAGCCAAGCTCAGGCTCCACATGGAACAGGAGCCTATCGGGGTCGGACGCGATGCGAGCCGCCGTCTCGTCCTGTCCAGCTCGCCACTGCTCATAGTCCGCACGCATCACCTTATTTTTTTGATTAAACATCGCCGTTGACTTTCTCGTCTATGGGGAAGGACGCTCGACTCACACGAGTCGAACGCCCTTCCTCAAATGGACTTATCCTCAGATTACGCTGAACGGCTCAACTAGAAGCTGACGTCGAAGCCAGCGCCAGCGCCCTCTTCATCGGTGGTCGGCACGCCCTTTGCCTTGTTGTAGGCAAAGATCAAGACGATCGGCACGATAAAGGCGATGAGATTGCCGGCCACATACCACACGAGCGTCTCGGGCGTAACGATGAGCAGGCCAAGCACACCGGTCAGACCCTGACCGATAGCGCGCACCTCAAAGAGCTTCACGAAGGCACCGCCGCAGCCTGCACCGATGCAAGCGCAGACGAACGGGATGATCGAGTAGCGCATGTTTGCAGCAAAGATTGCGGGCTCGGAGATACCGACCAGCGTCGGGATAAAGGACGACATACAGATGTTGCGCTCTTTGGAATGCTTCTTGTGAATGAGATACATGCCGATGGCGCCGCCGCCCTGGGCGATGATGGAAACCGACCAGATGGCCTGGATGTAGTTGAAGCCGGTCGTGGCAACGAGGTTGGCCTCAATACCCTGGATGAACTGATGTGTACCGGTAACGACGAGCGGCTGCAGGAACGCGGCGAAGACAAAGGCGCCAAAGACGCCCATCCTGTTGTACAGGACATCGATTACGCCAGCGAGGACGTCGCCGATCAAGTTGCCGAGCGGGCCGAACACGGTGAACAGGGCGACGTTAGCTAGAATCAGGGTAACGGTCGGGACAAAGACGAACGAAACGACCTCGGGGATGTACTTCTGGGCAATCTTTTCGACCTTGGCCATAAACCAGGCAGTCAGGATTGCAGGGAACACGCCGCCCTGGAAAGCAACCATGGGAATGGAGAGCGGACCAAAGTTCCAGTACTCAGCACCCGTCGGGTCCATAACGAACGTGTTGCGGTTCATAAGGCTCGGGTGAACCATGACGATACCGACGAGGATGCCCAGAATCGGGTTACCGCCAAAACGCTTCACCGCGCTGTACATAACCAGGACAGGCAGGTAGTCAAACGTGGTGGCGATAATGGCAAAGAAGCTTGCGAGGTTCTTGAGGAACTCGCTGTGGTCGGCAAGGCTGCCCTCCATGCCGAAGAGGCCGTTGGCAACGATCAGCGACTTAAGGCCGATGATGATAGCAGCGCCGACGAAAGCGGGAATGATCGGGATAAAGATGTCCGAGAATACCTTGAGGACCGAGAAGAACTTGCCCTTCTTGTCCGCCTCGGCGCCCTTGACCTCGGAAGCGCTGATCTCCTTAACGCCCGTCAGAGCCATAAACTCATCGTAGACCTTGTTGACGGTACCGGTACCGAAGATGATCATGAGCTGGCCGCTGTTGTACAGCACGCCCTTGACGCCATCGATGTTCTCGAGCTCGGCCTTGTTGTACTTGCTCGTATCCTTGAGCACCAGACGCAAACGCGTAACGCAATGCGTGGCGCCCTCGATGTTCTCCAGACCGCCGACGTTATCGACGACTTGCTGAGACACTACTTTGTAGTCCATGTTCCTCTCCATTCCCTTACGAAATCATAAAACGTTTTGATGCCATTACAGAGACGCGATCGTTGCATTTGCGCACTTGAGCGTACCGTCGGTGACCGTCAGCGCCACACCCTGGCCCTGCTTATTGCAGAAGCGCGCGTTAAGCGCAACATCATCGACAAAGATGGTCGCGATATCGTCGTCAACGACCAGGCGCACATGATGAGTGCCCTCGCCCTTAAAGAACAACGGACGCTCGAGGCCCATGTTGTTGACCTGGAACCACGGATACTGGGGGGCCGCCGTAAACTCGAGCTTGCCCTCACGCAGGTTGGCGCGGAACTCATAGGCAAGACCGGACTCGGCGTCCTCGGCGAGCTTAACCGAGAAGCCGGCAGCGTCACCGGCGAGCTCGATGTCGGCGTCGAGCATATAGGTGGAACCGGCATCCGCAGCGAGCACCTGCTCGACCTTGCCCGACTCGCAGGAAAGCTCAAAGGCCTCGACTGCCTTAGCCTCGCCAAAGGCGCCAAGCATGCTGTCGGGGAGTTTGGTGCCAAGCGTTCCGTCGGCACGCTGAACGATCTCGAGGGGCATAAAGGTGCCACCCCACAGGTAAGAGCTGGGGTCGCCGCCCTCGTCACGCGTAGGAACCCAACCAAAGAGAACGCGGCGCTCGCCATCAAATGCGGTACGTGCGGCATAGTACGCGCGGCCATCGAAGGAATCGTCCGCGGGAGTGATCCAGGGACCGTTGATAGAGCGAGACATGCGGTAACGGGTCTTGTTGCCATCACTGTACTCAGAGAACACCAGATACCACCAGTCGCCCATCTTAAAGAGATCAGGCATCTCAAACATGGTGTACAGGCCCGGATTCCACCAGTCGCCCTGGAACTCCCAGGTATCCAGGTCCTTGGAGGTGAACTTGACCAGACGACCGGTCATCAGACGCTTGTCCTCGCCCACACGCGTGCCGAGGATGAGCATGTACTCTTCGTTCTCCTCATCCCAAAGCACAAAGGGATCGCGCCAGTTGCGGTCATCGTAACCCTCCTGGGGCGGAAGCAGCGTCTTGGCGATGTTCTTCTCCCACTTGACGGCGTCGTCACTCGTTGCGTGAAGAAGAACTTGCTTCATCAAACGTGCGCGGACCTTATCGCGATTGCAACCAGTGTAGAGCGCATGGTACTTGTCGCCCACCTTAAACACCGTGCCGGCATAAACGTACTGGTCGACCTCCTCGTCGCCGCCGCACTCAAGGCTCTCGCCAAAGTCCTTGTAATTGACGAAGTCCTTGGTCGTAGCGAGTGCCCAACCAAACGGCTCTCCGAAAGGTCCGGGGTTACGCGTGTCGCGCTGATGATAGAGATAGAACGTGCCATCCTCGCCGTACGGCATGATGTCGCCTACCCAAATTCCCTCAGGCTGGTAATACACCTTGTGCATCCGAGACTTCCTTTCTCACGAGATACTAACTCGGTACAACTGCAAGATATGTCAATCGTTTTCATATGTCAAACGTTTTCACACCAATACGTCTTTTCGCAGTTCCAGTCGTCGGCAAACGGTTGACATATGCCGGCGAACGGTCATCAGAGGTGTTTGAGGAATTCTTTTGGCACGGGATGAACTACGCGGTTTTACCCTCAATGAGTTCAACGGGGAGCTTGGTATTCGATTCGGGCTTTTCACCGTTAACAAGAGCGATGATGGATTGCGCCGCGAGCTCTCCGATGCGATCGATATCTTGACGAACGGTTGTTAAGTCAGGCATAAACGTCATAGTGCGGCGGGCGCCATCCGCGCCCACGACCTTAATATCATCCGGAGCGCTCAAGCCGCGCCGCTTCATCACGTTGAGGCAGATGGCCGCCATCGTGTCGTCTCCCGCAAAGATGCCGTCAATATCGGGGTTCTCATCGAGGATCTTCGCAACGACCGCACTCTTTTCGTCGTCGGACTTAACGAACTCGACCTCACGGACAAGCACGGGCAAACCGGCCTGCTCCACAACATCGTGGTAGGCATCGGTACGCTTATTGGCAGGCATACGCATGCGGCTATTGTTACGCAGGCACAAGATGCGCGAACACCCGTCATCGATCAGGCGACGCGTGGCAAGTTCGCCGATGCCATAGCTGTCGCTCGCAATCTGAACAGAGGTCTCGCCAAGGTCGCAGTCGATACCAACCAGGCTCAAGCCCATCTCGGCATATGCCTCAGCACCGATATTGAGGGAGTTGACGATGACGCCGTCGACCATATTGCGGCGGAGCATGTCAATATAGGAACGCTCAAGATCGGGTCGATTGGCGCTGTTGCACAGCAACATCTTAAAGCCGTTTTCCGCCAACGTGCGCTCGACCGCCTGCACAACCTGAGCATGGAACGGGCTGCTCACAAAGGGAACGATCATGCCGATAAGGTTCAGGCGACCGTTGAGCATGGCACGGGCGATATCGTTGGGCGTATAGTTGATGCGCTCCATCGCGGCATGGACCTTATCGCGGGTTTCTTGGCTAATATAGCCGCGATTATTAAGCACGCGAGATACCGTAGTGGGCGAAACCCCCGCCACCGCTGCAACTTCCTTGATGCCAGGCTTAGCAGAATCCTTAGAACGAGCGCCCTCGCGAGCCATAGCACCCTCCCCCATCAACATGTCATACGTTTACATACGAACAAAGCATACCCCAACAACAGCGGGAAGACGGTAACAGTACAAGTAAGTAAACGACTCATCCAAATAATTAGGAGAGTTTCGCCTAAAGGGTGACTACACAGGACCCCGCCGGGGCTGCTTGGGCTATCTCCCAAAATATTCCGCAGGACGCAAGAAGCCCTCGCCGCACGAAGTGCGCAGCGAGGGTTTCTTGCATGTCCGAGGACGTTTTGGGAGGTAACCCAAACAGCCCCGGCGATCCTGCGGGAGTTAAATCCCTTTAGAACTTGTCGTGGAAGGTACGCGAAATGACCTCGTCCTGCTGCTCCTTGGTGAGCGTGTGGAAGTTCACGGCATAGCCGGAAACGCGGATGGTCAGCTGCGGGTACTTCTCGGGGTGAGCCTGAGCGTCGAGCAGCGTCTCACGGTTGAAGACGTTGATGTTCAGGTGGTGGCCACCCTTCTCGGCGTAAGCGTCGAGCATGTGGACCAGGTTATCGGCCTGAGTCTCGGAAACTTCAGAAACCTTCATAATGTGTCTCCTTCGATTGATAGGCGCCGGCCGAAACCGGCGCACTAATCAGTAATCGTTATTGTTAGTATAGCACTAACAATAGTTACTCGCCCAGCTGATCAAGGTCGATATCGCCAAAGAACACCTGATCCTCCTTGCCGAGCGCACTCGGAATGATGGAGAAGGTGTTGGAGATGCCGTCCTGAGCATCGCGGAACGGGAGCTTGGAAACCGAAGACAGCGAAGCGATGGCGCCGTGGCTATCGCGCTTGTGCATGGGGTTAGCACCCGGGGCGAACGGCTGGCCAGCCTTGCGGCCGTCGGGCGTGGAGCCGGTCTTCTTACCGTACACGACGTTGGAGGTAATGGTCAGAACCGAGGTCGTGGGCACGGAGTTGCGGTAGGTGTCGTTCATGCGGATGTACTCCATGAACTGGTGCACAACGTCGTGAGCGATCTGGTCGACGCGGTCGTCGTCGTTACCGTACTTGGGGAACTCGCCCTCGGTCTCGAAGTCGACGATAATGCCGTTCTCGTCACGGACGGGGTGGACCTTGGCGTACTTGATGGCAGACAGGGAGTCAGCCACGACGGAAAGGCCAGCGATACCCGTAGCGAACCAGCGATGCACGTGCTTGTCGTGCAGAGCCATCTGGATGCGCTCGTAGCAATACTTGTCGTGCATGTAGTGAATGATGTTCAGCGAGTTAACGTACACGCCAGCGAGCCACTTCATCATGTCGTTGTACTTGGCCACAACGTCGTCGTAATCGAGCGTATCGCCCTCGACGGCGCGATACTTGGGGCCGACCTGCTTCTTGGAGACCTCGTCAACACCGCCGTTGAGTGCATACAGCAGGCACTTGGCCAGGTTGGCACGGGCGCCGAAGAACTGCATCTCCTTGCCAATGCGCATGGAGGACACGCAGCAGGCAATGCCGTAGTCGTCGCCGTGGTAAACGCGCATGAGATCGTCGTTCTCGTACTGGATCGAGGAGCTGGCGACAGAAGTCTTGGCGCAGAACTTCTTGAAGTTCTCGGGCAGACGGGTCGACCACAGAACGGTCATGTTGGGCTCGGGGCTGGTGCCCATGTTCTCGAGCGTGTGCAGGTAGCGGTAGCTCATCTTGGTAACGAGCGTACGGCCGTCAACACCCATGCCGCCGATGGACTCGGTGACCCACTGCGGATCGCCGGTAAACAGGGCCTGATACTCGGGGGTACGGGCAAACTTGACCATGCGAAGCTTCATGATGAAGTGATCCACGAACTCCTGGATCTGCTCCTCGGTGAAGGTACCGTTGGCAAGGTCGCGCTCAGCGTAGATGTCGATGAACGTGGAGGTACGGCCGATGGACATAGCGGCGCCGTTCTGCTCCTTGACGGCAGCGAGGTAGGCGAAGTACATCCACTGGATGGCCTCCTGCGTGTTGGTAGCAGGGTTGGAAATATCGAAACCATAGGTCTCGGCCATCATCTTGAGCTCGCCGAGGGCGCGGATCTGCTCCTGCAGCTCCTCGCGATCGCGGATGTTGTCGGCGGTCATGACCGTCGGGGTGGAAGCCTTCTGGGCCTCCTTGTCCTTGATCAGGTAGTCGACGCCGTACAGGGCAACACGACGGTAGTCGCCGATGATGCGGCCGCGGCCATAGCCATCGGGCAGACCGGTGATGATGTGAGCCGAGCGGCAAGCACGCATCTCGGGGGTGTAGACATCGAAGACGCCAGCGTTGTGAGTCTTGCGCTCGAAGGTGTAGCGCTCGACAACGTTCTCGTCGACCTTGTAGCCGTGCTGGCTGGCGGCCTGGCAAGCGATGCGGATACCGCCGTTGACGTGCAGCGCGCGCTTGAGCGGCTTGTCAGTCTGGAGACCGACGATGGTCTCCTTCTCGCGATGGGCGTTATCGATGTAGCCAGCGGGGTGGCTCACGATACCCGTAACGGTCTTGGTGTCCATATCGAGGACACCGCCCTGCTCGCGCTCCTTAAGCAGCAGGTCGAGAACCTCGCCCCACAGCTCCTTGGTACGCTCAGTCGGGCCGGCGAGGAACGACTCGTCGCCCTCGTAGGGGGTGTAGTTCTTCTGGATGAAGTCTCGGACGTCAACCTCTCCCGTCCAAATGCCTTCCTTGAAGCCTTCCCATGCCTCCTGCATTGTGTAACCACGCTCCTAGTTACGTGTAATGCGGCGCTCTCTCACACCGCTGCTTATTGAATTCTTGAATATCGGCTTGCACTACCGGCTTCTTCCGTTCTTCACCACACGTTGGTACAGGGAAAAACGTTTGTCCACCTTGGAACTGCAACCCAAAACCCAAGATTTCACCCGTTTGAGAAGGATAACATAGCCACCCCCTTCATCAGTGCTGTTATATGTTCCTTTTTTTATAACATAAGGGCTTTTTTTACAAACCCGCAGGAAATGCGAGCGCAAACAACTACCGTTCACCGATTTGTTTAGTATTTTTCCTTGCCTTTGTACGACGTTCACTCTAGCTGTTATGCCAGTTTTAGCATGGTAAAGTGCCCCACAGACCCCACAGAAACTGCAGGACGGCCACGGGATTTCCCCCGGGGCCGCCCTGTGGCGTAGCTAGTTTTTAGCTTTGATTGTCGCTTGGCATTAGGCGGCGGCCTTGTCGGTCGTTGCCTTGCTATCGCCGTTGCCCTGGCCCTCAAAATGCTTGTAGCACCAGCTGGTGACCAGCGGGGTCAAAATAGCCGTCACGATTGCGCAGGCAGCAACCTGTGCCGTGGCCGTCGCGAGCACCGCACCGCCGTACAAGGCCTCGTTGACGCTTGCCATGGCAGCAGGCGTGGCCACATTGGCTCCGGCGCAGCTCGAAATGGCCGCACCTGCGACACCCGTACCGCCCGTGAGCTTATCGACCGCGATAACGGGAATTGCAAAGACCACCGAGCAGATCACGCCGAGCAGAATACCGGGAAGGCCGCCGTTGATAAGCTGGCCAAATGTCATGGTCGAGCCCATGGCAAAGAAGACGAGCACGATGATGGCGGAAAGTGCCGGTGCCATCATCTTCTTAAAACTCGGGAAGAGGTTGCCCAGGATAATGCCGACGACGATTGGCAGGATGGCGCCCACGAGCGACCAGCCAATCGGAGCCTGACCGGCGGCGCCAAGGACAATCATCGTGACCGGAGGGCCGACAACGAGCGTGGTGATGGCGACGGCGCCACGCTCGGCCTCGTTGCCCATGGTGCCCATCAGTCCAGCGTACATAGCGTTGTTGGCACCCGTGCAAGCGGCCAACATCACCATGGCCGAGATGCCAAACAGGTTGTCGTTGAACACATAAAGGATGAGCAGCGACACGGCAACGACCACGATCTGCTTGACGGCAAT
Source organism: uncultured Collinsella sp. (assembly GCA_958413455.1). Classification (GTDB taxonomy): domain Bacteria; phylum Actinomycetota; class Coriobacteriia; order Coriobacteriales; family Coriobacteriaceae; genus Collinsella. Next base: position 14,762 of record CATYUU010000001.1, read on the forward strand.
GATAATGGCGCCGCGGGCAGCGGCGGCAGGAGCGCTCTTAAACGAAATCGTCGTACCGACGATGAGCAAAAAGGCGCCAACAAGCGGGCCTGCGCCCTGCTGGGTCATGCCAAGCGTAAAGCTGCCGAGCGTTTTAAACAGGTCGGGGAATAGCGTGTTAAGCAGGCAGCCCAACAGAAGCGGCACCAAAATATTGGCGCCCGGGATGGAGGACATCTTAAAGAACGGCTCCTTTGCCGCCGGCGCCTCCACCGCAGTCGATTCACTCATATATATCTCCTTTGGATGCATGCGATTCGTAGCCGCACGCGCCTATGTCAGAAAGAAGGCGACAACCCCGAGTCGCCAGGGTCGCCGCCAAACAATCACCGCGGGGTATTACCCGTCCAGGACGATGCCGCCATCGCAGTCACCAATCTCGCCGTTCACGAAGCTGGCGAGGTCGGAAGCAAAGAACAGCACCATCTGCGCAGGCTCGCTGGCCTGGGCGGCGCGGCCCAGAGGAATACCGTTGATGATGCGCTGAGAGTTCTCGTCAGAGAGAATCGAGGTCATATCGGTCAACGTGAGCGACGGGCACACAGCGTTGCAGCGGACGCCAAACTTGCCGCCTTCCTTGGCGACCGCCTTGGTAAGGCCATTGACACCGGCCTTGGAGCTCGCGTAGGCCGCGGTGCCGAGCAGGCCGCCGCCGATCTTGCCAGCAACAGAGCTCACGTTGACGATAGTGCCGGCATGGGCCGCCTTAAAGTGCGGATACACGGCGTTCATCATGGTAAAGGTGCCGTTGAGGTTGATGTCGATGGTGCGACGCCACTCGGTGTCGTCGATCTCGTCGAACTTCTTGGTGCTGATAACGCCAGCGCAGTTGATCAGGATGTTGGTTTGCGGCAGGTCCGTAAAAATCTGCTCGACGGTCTCGCGCGCCTTGGGCGCATCGGCGACATCGAGCTGATAGAACTTGTTTCCCTCGCCAAGCTTGGCCACAGCGGCCTCGCCCTTAGCAGCGTTCCTTGCGATGAGCGCGACATGTCCGCCGCCCGCGACGATGCCCTTGGCGATCTCGAGGCCAATGCCCTGAGTGCCGCCCGTGACAATCGCGGTCTTGCCCGTGAAGTCAAATGCCATGACTCCATCCCCCTTTATGTAAGGTGTCTCCTTGCGGGAAGTTGGAGCATCGCACGTGGCGATTATATGAGTCCCAGTCGTCATGGTGGTGACAACCCCTCGCCTAACCGCGTGCATAATAGTTCTTTGAAACGCTTCAGCAATTGAATGATTTTAAGTCTTAATGCACTCTTTATATTGCCTAGCGGCCAAGTAGATTTTTGGGACATGCCTAGAAATCTACCGAATAGGATGGTTGAGCAGGGGTATCATCTTTCACCGGAAATAGTTTCTAGTGTTAGGGGTTTTCGGTGGAAGATACCGATTTCCGTGAGCTTGGGCGTCAGCTCCTTACCGAGTTCGGCAGCATGCATCAGCGCATTTCGCGCTTTGCGGACAAGGCCCTCGGCGGCGAGATGGCCGTCATGCGCGCCCTCATACTCGCCGGCGGTTCGCTCACGCCGAGCGAACTCGCTGATCGCGCCTGGGTCTCGAGTGCCCGCATCGCCAATATCCTACGCGCTCTCGAAGCCAAGGGCTGGGTCGAGCGCGAGCACTCAAAGACTGACCGTCGTCGCGTACACGTCATAGTGACCGACAAGGGATTCCAGGATCTCGAAATCAAACGTCGGGAATTCGAGGCCCGCACCGCGGCCTTCCTCGAGCAGCTTGGCGAAACAGATACCCAAGAGATGGTGCGCCTTCTTAGACGTGCCAACGAAATTATCGACCGCAATCAAGAAAGGAGAGATGCCGAGTGAGGATTCTCAAGCTCTTTAAAAAACATATCCTGGCACTGTTCGCAGCTATCGTACTTATCGTAATCAGCTGCAACGCCGATCTGGCGCTGCCTACCTATATGAGCGACATCGTCGACGTGGGTGTGCAGCAAGGCGGCATCGCATCGCCCGTACCCGACACCATCCGCGCCGAATCGCTCGACGACCTCGAACTCTTTATGAGCGCCAAGGACGCCAAGGCTGTGGAGGCCGTGTTTAGCAAGGCTGACAAAAACGACATTCGAACGTACGAGGGCACCGAGGAAGAGCGTGCCGATGGAGGCAAGATTGCCGACATTATGAGCCTGCCCGAGACTGTTGTCCTTTCGCTCAACCAGGGCATCGACGCCAACTCCATGGGCGACATGATGGGCTCGTCCAGCGAGAAAGACGACAACGCTGCCCAGGCCATGCCCACCCCCGAGCAAATGGCAGCGATGACGCCCGAGCAGCTCGCCGAGATGCAGCAGAAGGCCGCGGCGGCGCAGAACATGCAAAAGCAGATTGATGCCGACGGCGGTAAGATCACTATGAAGAGCCTGCGCCTGGGTGTCGAGGGCGGTCTGGTAGACCAAAGCAAGCTCGTCGAGGGCGCCAACCAAATGGCGGACAAAATGGGCTCCATGTCGGGCTCCATCGTCACCCAGCGCGCCGTGAGCTATGTACAGGACGAGTACAAGGCGCAGGGCATCGACCCCGCCGACGTGCAGAACGCCTACCTGAGCCGCATGGCGACCACGATGTTTGGACTGTGCCTCGTGTCGCTCGTCGCCACCATCCTGACCGGTGCCGTGGCTTCGCGCACCGCCTGCTCCATCGCCCGCGACCTGCGCCGCGAGACCTTCAACAAGGTTATGCACTTCTCGCCGGCCGAGGTGGGCAAGTTTAGCCAGGCCTCGCTCATCACCCGCTGCACCAACGACATTCAGCAGATCCAGATGGCCGCAACTCTGTTTATCCGCATGTGTCTGATGGCCCCCGTCATGGGCATCGTCGCCGTCATGCGCGTCCTGGCCAACCATACCGGCCTGGAGTGGACCATCGCCGTTGCCATCATCGCGGTCTCGGCCGTCGTCGGCGTGCTTATGGGCCTCACCATGCCCAAGTTCAAAAAGATGCAAAGCTTTGTTGACCGCGTGAACCTTACCGCCCGCGAGCTGCTCGACGGCCTTATGCCCATCCGCTCGTTCAACCGCGAGGAACATGAGCTCGAACGTTTTGACAAGGCGTCGCTCGACCTGATGACCACGCAGCTCTACACCAACCGAGCCATGAGCTTTATGATGCCGCTCATGATGCTCGTCATGAACTGCATCACCGTGCTTATCGTCTGGTTTGGCGCGCAGGGCGTGTCCGACGGCGTGATGCAGGTCGGCAACATGATGGCGTTTATCTCCTACACCATGCAGATCGTCATGGCGTTTATGATCCTCACCATGGTTTCGGTCATCCTGCCCCGTGCCGAGGTCGCAGCCGAGCGCGTAGATGAGGTCATCACCTGCCCCACGAGCATCAACGACCCTGCCTCGCCCAAACTGCCTGCTGCCAGCGCGCCGCGCGGTGAGCTCACCTTCCGCGACGTGAGCTTCCAGTATCCCGATGCCCGCGCCGACGTCATCAGCGGCGTGAACTTCACCACGCATGCCGGTCAGATGCTCGGCATTATTGGCTCCACGGGCTCGGGCAAGTCCACGCTCGTGCAGCTGATTCCGCGCCTGTACGACGTCACAGGCGGCAGCATTTCGCTTGACGGCGTCGACGTGCGTGACATGACCCTCTCTGAGCTGCGCCGCCGTATCGGTTATATTCCGCAGCAGGGTCGCCTGTTCTCGGGCACCGTCGAGAGCAACCTTAAGTTTGCCGGCGACATAGTAAGCGATGATAACATGCGCCAAGCCGCGCGCATCTCACAGGCCAAGGACTTTATCGCCGAGCGCGAGGGCGGCTACGACTCCCCCATCAGCCAGGGTGGCTCCAATGTCTCGGGTGGTCAGCGCCAGCGCTTGGCCATCGCCCGCGCATTGGCCAAAAAGCCCGAGGTCGTGGTGTTCGATGACTCGTTTAGTGCCCTCGACTACAAGACCGACGCGCGCCTGCGCGAGGAGCTGGCCAAAAACGTTACCGACGCCGCACTCGTGGTCGTGGCCCAGCGCATCGCGACCATCATGCACGCCGACCAGATTATCGTGCTCGACGACGGCCACGTGGTGGGCACTGGCACACACGAGGAGCTGCTGCACAGCTGCCCGGCGTACCTGGAGATCGCACAGTCGCAGCTTTCCGCCGAGGAGCTGGGGCTTACCCAAGAAGAAATTGCAGCCGTCACGGAAGGAGGCGAGCGCTAATGGCAGACGAGACCAAGACTCAGATTCCCAAGCCCACCCGCCGGCGCGGTCCTATGGGCCGTATGGGTGGCATGGGCCGCGGCGAAAAGGCCAAGGACTTTAAAGGCACCATGAGGCAGCTGCTCGGCTATATCGGCCAGCACAAGATTGCCGTGTTTGCTGCCGTCGCCTTTGCCGTGTGCTCGGTCATCTTTAACATTGTGGGGCCCAAGGTGCTCGGCCAGGTTACCACCAAACTGTTCGAAGGCCTGGTTGCCAAGGTCAACGGCACCGGCGACGTCGACTTTGACTGGATCGCCAAGACGCTCGGCTTTTTGCTCTGCCTGTATCTGGCAAGCTCTGTTTGCAGCCTCATCCAGGGCTGGCTCATGACCGGCGTCACGCAAAAGATCTGCTATCGCATGCGCAAGGAGATCGCCGCCAAGATCGCTGTCGTTCCAATGAGCTACTTCAACGGCCACAGCAAGGGCGACGTGCTCAGCCGCATCACCAACGACGTCGATACGCTGGGCCAGTCGCTCAACCAGAGCGTGACCCAGCTCATCACGTCGGTGACGCAGATTATCGGCGTGCTCGTCATGATGCTGTCGATCAGCCTGCCGCTCACCGGCGTCACCGTGCTCACGCTGCCGGCCGCCGCGATTATCCTGACCGTAATGATTCACTTCTCGCAGCCATACTTCCGAGAGCAGCAGCAGGTTCTGGGTGCCGTCAACGGCATTATCGAGGAGGATTTTGCCGGCCAAAACGTCATTCAGGTGTTCGACCGCGCCGAGGCCTCAATCGAGGAGTTCGACCGTCAAAACGACCGCCTCTTTATTAGTGGCTGGCGCTCGCAGTTCCTGTCGGGCCTGATGATGCCGCTTATGAGCTTGGTGGGCAACATGGGCTACGTGGGCGTCGTCGTGGTGGGCGCGCAGCTCGCACTGACCGGCAATGCCACGCCCGGCGACATCCAGAGCTTTATCCAGTACGTTCGCAACTTTACGCAACCCGTGCAGCAGCTGGGCAACGTGAGCAACACGATGCAGTCGATGGCCGCCGCCACCGAGCGCGTGTTTGAGTTCCTGGCCGCGCCCGAGGAGGAGCAGAAGGCCGACGCGCAGATTCCCGAGAAGCGCCCCGGCCACGTGGAGTTTGACCATGTGAAGTTTGGCTACACGCCCGACAAGACCATCATCCACGACTTTAGCTGCGAGGCGCAGCCCGGCCAGACCATCGCCATCGTCGGCCCCACCGGCGCCGGCAAGACCACGCTCATCAAGCTGCTGCAGCGCTTCTACGATGTGGACGGCGGTTCGCTGCGTGTCGAGGGCGTCGACGTGCGCGACTGGGACCGCGCGGCGCTGCGCGGCGAGTTTGCCATGGTGCTGCAGGATACCTGGCTGTTTAACGGCACCATCCGCGAGAACATCCGCTACGGACGCCCCGACGCGAGCGATGCCGAGGTCGAAGCCGCTGCGCGCGCCGCACGCTGCGACCACTTTATTCATACGCTCGCCGGTGGCTACGACTTTATGATTAACGAGGAGGGCACCAACCTGTCGCAGGGTCAGCGCCAGCTCGTGACCATCGCCCGTGCCATTTTGGCCGACCGCCCGGCGCTGATTCTGGACGAGGCGACCTCTAACGTCGATACCCGCACCGAGGAGCTCATTCAGCGCGCCATGGATGCGCTGATGCAGGGCCGTACAAGCTTTGTTATCGCGCACCGCCTGTCCACGATCCGCAACGCCGACGTGATCTTGGTAATCCGCGACGGCGACATCGTCGAAAAGGGCACGCACGACGAGCTGCTCGCCCAGGGCGGCTTCTACGCCGACCTGTACAACTCGCAGTTCGACGAGGCGGCGTAAATTCTGCCTCAGGGAACAAATAACGCCCGAGAACGGGGACGCAGGACAACCTGCGTCCCCGTTTTTGTTCTGCGGCCCTCGAAACGCCTCCCCTGGGGCCTGATTGACGCTCTCCCTCAAGGCCCCGTGGGCAAAAAATGGCAAAAATGAGTACTGTCACTTTTTTTAGTAACAGCCAAAACTGCCCCAAACGACGTCTTTGCGGCCTAGATATTCCTTCAAATTGATCAAAACGCCCGGTAGCATGCTTCTGTGTGCCAACGTCAATGAACATATTTACTGTTGTGTCTATTATCTTGTAAGGTCGATATGATACTAAGCTAGCAACAGTACTCATATTTGCCATTTTTTGTCCACGGGGTATGCCGCAGGAGATCCAACTTGCTCCAGCGTGCCGTACGCCGGTCCTCCCCTTCCAGCGAGTGCCGGCATTTCCCCAGATAAAACCGACCAAAATAAACCTGTCCCTTTTTGGCAGGTTTTGCTTGCACTTTAGCGTGCGACAGCGGATAATGCCGAGCATTCGACAATACGCTTATTGTTCTTTCTATAGATTGAGGAGGCCCCGCATGGCCATGGATTTCAAACGCAGGCTGCCGATCCCCATGGAGATCCGCGAGGAGATGCCGCTTTCCGCCGAGCTTACTGCCAAAAAGCAGGCATTTGACGCCGAGGTCGCCAAAGTCTTTACCGGCGAGGACGCGCGCAAGGTACTCATCATCGGCCCGTGCTCTGCCGACCGCGAAGATTCGGTGCTTGAGTACATGAACCGGCTGGCCAAGGTCGCCGAAGAGGTCAAGGACAAGCTCATCATCATTCCGCGCGTCTACACCAACAAGCCGCGCACCAAAGGCACCGGCTACAAGGGTCTGCTGCACAACCCCGACCCCGAGGCGCCCGATGACCTGCTCGAAGGCGTTAAGGCCATTCGCCACATGCACCTGCGCGTCATCGAGGAGACCGGTTTCTTTACCGCCGACGAGATGCTCTACCCGTCCAACTACCAGTACCTCGTCGACCTGCTGAGCTACGTCGCCGTAGGCGCCCGCTCGGTCGAAAACCAGGAGCATCGCTTGGTATCGAGCGGCATTTCGGTGCCTGTGGGCATGAAGAACCCCACCGCCGGTTCCACCACCGTCATGCTCAACTCCATCTACGCCGCCCAGGCACATCAGAGCTTTATCTTCCGCAACTGGGAGGTTGAATGCGACGGCAATCCGCTCGCACACGCCGTCATGCGTGGCTACATCGGTCTCGACGGTCGTACCTACCCCAATTACCACTACGAGCACCTGGAGCGCCTGGCCGAGCGCTATACCGAGCATGCCGGCTATGCCAACCCGGCAGCGGTCATCGACTGCAACCACGACAACTCGGGCAAACGTCCGCTGGAGCAGTATCGTATTTGCAAGGAGGTGCTCGACAGCTGCCGCCGCAATGAGTCCATCTCTAAGCTAGTCAAGGGCTTTATGATCGAGTCCTACCTGGAGGACGGCAATCAGCCGGTCGACGGCGGCGTCTTTGGCAAGTCGATCACCGATCCGTGCCTGGGCTGGGAAAAGACCGACTACCTCATCCACGAAATCGCGGAGCGTATTTAGAGTTACGCGGTTTTACCAAACGCCGTAACCGACCGACGTTGCGCGGGCCGCACCTGTACAATCTGACGTTCAACTTCAAGGGCGCGACCAGAAGGTCAGCGCCCTTTCATTTCACGTCACCTTGTCTCAAATGCGACCCGCTCGCTGTCCGTCCTCTACCTGCGGCGGTCTTCTAGCAGAAAAACCAAGTGAGTAGGCTTTTTGCAGAAGGCCGAGCACGCCCCAAAACGACATAGCTCTGACCTGCGGTTTTATTGAGCATTTGTCGCGATGTGCTCGGCAGGTTCAAAAAAGTCTACTCACTTGTATCTGAGACGCACCAGATTGGCAAAAACCGCCGCGAAAGGGCCCCTGGTCCCTTCGCGGCGGTCATACGCCTCTGATTTTGCGACGATTTTGCCCGCTTGTTACTCGCTGTAACGGGTGGCGATGGCAGCTTGTACCATGCCGGTGCTCATGAGATAGGTCACCAGGAAGTAGCCACCATAGGCTGCCAGGAAGATTGCACAGGTGAGGCCCACGGTGCCGCCGATGCTCATATTTCCGAAAATGCTCACCAGCTCGATGATCACCTTAAGTGCCACAAAGGAGTGTGCCAGGCCCACTGCCAGCGGGAACAGGAAGAATACCGCTTGCTGCGCCATCACCGAATGGCGAATCTGGCGGTCGTCGCAGCCGATCTGTGCCAGCACACGATAGCTGCGGCTGCCGTCGGCCACGTTGGAGAGTTGCTGGATCGACAGAATCGCCGCGCATGCAACGACCAATACAAAGCCGATGTAGATGGCTAGGTAGCTAATAAGACCGTTCATTTGCGCTGCTTGCGTGTACATCTCGGAGCGTGTGATGAAGGTTCCCCACGACCCCGGCTCCTTGCCGTCAACGAGCAGATTGTCGAGCACAGTGTATTTAATACTCTCGTCTGCCTCGGTCGTATCCATCCCCTGTTTGTAGTTAACGAGCAGGCTACTGGAATACGGCTGCAGATTAAGTTGGGACAACAGCTCGTCGGCAACGACGACGGTACCCGGATTACTGCCCATCGCCGAGTTGGCGATGGCCGCCGTATCTTCGTCCGACTTATCGGCTGCGGGCTTGAGTGTATGCCCGCCCAAGGTGAGGGTATGGCCGCCGGCCATGTATTTGGTGTACAGGTCGACCAGCTCGCCGCCCATATCACACGTGAGCAGATACTGGTCGTGACCGATGTGCACCGGCTCCTCGCCCATCATCTGGCGCAGTTTGTTGTACTGGCTCGCCGGCGTCACAAACAGACCCATCGCATCGGCATTGCTACCCCCGAACGCCTTGGGAAGCTTTTCGCCCATGATCTTGCACATCTCACTTGGGGTCACCGAAGGATTCGAGCCGCCAACCGGGTAACTCAGATACGAATCGATCTGCACATGCTCACCGGCAACATCGGCGATATTGACCTTCTTGCCGGTCTCGTCGTTGTTGTCCGCCGACTTGCCCTTACCGTGCCATGCGGGGTACAAATCGACCGTACTATCGGCCAGCACCATGCGATCGGCTTCAGGCGGATTGACGTACTCTTTGTAGTAGTCGAGCGTATCGGGCGTGTAATAGACATACGTCTGAGACACGTCAACAGGGTTATAGCGCTCCAGGTTTTCGTTCATCACGTTGGCAATCGACATACCGCACGTCACCGAGGTGATGGCCAAAAACAGGAGCATCGCGATGACGCCCATCGAAAAGCACACCGTGTTGACCTTGGCCGCAAGCTGGCGCACGGTAAACATGTTGAGGCCGCGCCAATACACGCCGCGCAGGCTCTGCAGCAGCTTGATGAGCATGCCCGAGAGTCCCCAGAACAGGGCAAAGGTGCCCACGGTAACCATAGCGGTCGTAATACCAAACTGGTTCATGGCCTCTTGCAGCTTGCTGTCCGTCGCGGTTAGCGGGAACCCATCACGTAGCAGACGGTAATAGGCCACGCCCACAAGCGCCACGCCCACGGCAAAGATGGCAATCGCAATCCAGGGGTTGCGTGTCTTGATGCTCTCGTTGCGACGCTCGGCACCCATAAGCTCGATGAGTTTGGTACGACGCACGGCGCGAAGGTTCAGCAGTAGCGTGAGCACAAACATTACGAGCATGCAAGCAAGGGTCAGGTTGAACGCATGCACCGAGAAAAAGAAGTGGAAATTGGCGATCTGTGTCTTAAAGAGCGAGCCCGTAAAGAACGTCATGAGCTGGGAGAGTCCCACACCCAGCACAATGCCGGCGACAAAGGCCACGACCGAAACGATCACGGTCTCGAGCGCCATGATCGTGGCGACGCGCCCACGCCCCATGCCGAGCACCTGGTACAGGCCAAACTCCTTCTTGCGGCGTTTCATGATGAAGTTATCGGCATACACCATCAAAAAGGCCATGACACCGGCCAAAAAGTACGTCAGGTCGCCGAGCATGCTGACCATTACCTGCGCCAAGCCCTTTTCATCGATTCCGGCGATGTCGACCTGCATCGAGATGGTGTTAAAGGCATAGAAGACCGTGACACCCAGGGTGAGCGTCAAAAGGTAGACGAGGTAGTCGCGGCCGGCGCGGCGGACGTTGCCCCAAGCGAGTTTACAGAGCATCGGAGCCCTCACCGCCCATCATGGCAACGACCTCCATAATGCGGTCGAAGAACTCTCGGCGGTCGGTATCGCCGCGGCGCAGCTCGGTGAAGATCTTGCCGTCGCGAATAAACAGCACACGGCTCGTGTAGCTGGCGGCAAAGCTGTCGTGCGTGACCATGAGCACCGTGGCGCGCAGGCGGCGGTTAAGGGCCTCCAGGCTCTCGAGCAGCAGGCGAGCGCTCTTGGAATCGAGGGCGCCGGTGGGCTCGTCGGCCATAATCATGGTGGGGTCGGTGACGAGCGCGCGAGCCGCGGCGACGCGCTGCTGCTGGCCGCCGGACATTTGGTAGGGATACTTGTCGAGCACCTGACTGATGGACAGGCGCGCTGCCACATCCTGCACTCGGGTCGAGATCTCTGCCGAGTTTGTGCGGGCGATGGTGAGCGGCAGGGCGATGTTCTCGCGTGCCGTGAGCGTATCGAGCAGGTTGGAGTCCTGGAAGATAAAGCCGAGCTCCTCGCGGCGGAACTGCGAAAGCTTAGCCTGCTTCATGCGTGTTACGTCCTGCCCGTTGATGCGGATCGTGCCGCTCGTGGCGCTATCGATGGTCGACACGCAGTTGAGCAACGTCGACTTGCCCGAGCCCGAAGCGCCCATGATGCCAACAAATTCGCCGCGGTTGACGGTAAAGCTGACGTCGTTGAGCGCGCGGGTCACGTTGCCCAGCGCTCCGTATACCTTTTCGAGATGCGCGACCTCCAGTACCGGGGTCGCCATGTGCGTGGTTTGCATACCGAGTCCTTTCTTGCAATTAGTCTACGGCATCTATAGTCGCAAGAAGATGAGTCGGCTACCATCGATATGGCTTACGCTTGCCTTACCGTTGTGTAAGGTACGGGTAGTCTTTTTGGGACGGGGCTTTTTTAGCTACCCCATCCGAAGCCTTCGAAGCATGAGGCCGCATTTGACATAGGGCAGCTAAAAAAGCCCCGTCCCAAAAAGACTACCCAAATGAGCTGCCCTGTTATGTGTTGATGTTGAGAGAGGACTCCTGTTGAAGACTGTTCATGTTGCCGCTGGGATCATTCGCAAGGAAGGATCTGACGAGCTGCTTGCCGTGCAGCGCGGCTACGGCGACATGCAGGGACTTTGGGAGTTCCCCGGTGGCAAGCTCATGCGCGGCGAGTCGCCCGAAGACGCCGTACGCCGCGAGCTCATGGAAGAGCTGCAGGTAAAAGTCACGAACCTGCGCGATTTCTATACCGTTGAGTACGACTACCCCGATTTCCATCTCTCCATGGAGTGCTACTACTGCTCGCTGGCCGATGAATCCGATGAGCCGCAGAAGCACGACCGCCAGCTCGATATCCGTTGGATTCCGCGTACCTCGCTTGCCACCGTTGAGTGGATGCCCGCCGACAAGGGGCTTATCGATGCTCTGATTGAGTTGAGGGAAGATCGGCTTGAGGCCAACGGCACTGCCAACGACGCCGAGGCCACCACGACCGACGAGCCCGCCACCAAGCCCAAGCGCGCACCTAAGCGCCGTAGCAAAAAACGCCCCAAACCCGGTCTGCTCGACGGCATCGATACCTCGGACCTTTCCGCTGACGAGCGTGAGCTCGTGCGCCGTCGCGCCGCCATCAAAAAGTCCATGAAGGGCAACAAGCGCGCCAACACCAAGCCCGAGCTGCTCGTACGACAGCGCCTGCGGGCCGCGGGCCTTACGGGCTATCGTTTGGAATGGAAGGTACCCGGCAAGCCCGACATCGCCTTCCCCGGGCGCAAGATCGCCATCTTCGTCAACGGCTGCTTTTGGCATCGCTGCCCTAAGTGCAATCCAAGCCAGCCCAAGCGCAACGTTGAGTTTTGGGAGGCAAAGTTTCGACGCAACGTCGAGCGCGACCGAGCAGCCATCAACGCACTTACCCAAATGGGCTGGACGCCCATCACCGTCTGGGAATGTGAGCTCAAAAAAGACCGCATCGACGCCACCATGGAAAAGGTCATCGAGCAGGTGCGGGCCGCAGAGCCGCAGCGCTAGGAACGAGCCGTCCACACGCCCCGCACGTCCGCGCCACATCCGCACCACAAACCTTAGAAAGCCCTTAAGTTCAAAACCTTTCAAGAGTGTTACTCGATGGCTTTGACCTGCGGTTTCATCGTAACACCAAACCAGGTTAAGCCTTTCTTTAGCGCTTCTTTGCAGCAGCCGCGGCATAATACTGCCAACGCACGAGACCTAGCAGCACACCCCGTGCGTAACCTTTTGGTGGACATCGAGGAGGCCGCATAAGCATGCATTCTTCCAATGACGCAGCACAGCAGCCATCCCTAAAACATGCAGACCTTTTCTCCTTCCCCCCGACACAGAGAAACGGCCTCCTCGACTCCCCAACCCCAAAACCCAAACGCTCAACCGATCAGAATCTCAACCTGCGAGCATCGTTCGAAAAGCTCCAAGCATCCCTAAACAAGTCATTCCCCAACCAAGCCCGGGCATACTAACCCCTCATCAACAAAGAAGCCCTGACGCCCCACCCATTTCCGCCCCAACGCCACAAGGGCGACGACCTCGAGTAGGTCAACCTGGGAGGGACGAGGGCTTAGTTCCCCAATCTTTCCGCAGGGGGCAAAAAGCCTCGCCGCACGAAGTGCGCAGCGAGGCTTTTTGCATGCCCGAGGACGATTGGGGAACTAAGCCCTCGTCCCTCCCCGGGATATGTAGCGAGTCGGAGTACCCTTGCTGTTACTCTGCTTTGCCCACGGAGTTGAGGTTGGTCATGCGGATCTTAACCAGCTCGGTGATCTCACGCATGCCCTCCTTGGCCGGCTTCTTGGGATCGAAGCAGGCGGGGTTCTCGGCCATGTAGGCCATGAAGCCCTTAGTGTAGGCCTGACGCAGCTCGGTGGCGTAGTTGACCTTGCAGATGCCGTTCTTCACAGCCTCGGCAACCTGCTCATCGGGCACACCAGAGGTGCCGTGCAGAACCAGCGGCACGTCGACGGCGTCGCGGATGGCCTTGACCACGGACTGCTCGATGTGCGGATCGCTCGTGTACACGCCGTGGCTGGTGCCAACGCCAATTGCGAGGGAGGTGCAGCCGGTGCGCTCGACGAACTCCTTGGCCTCGGCCGGATCGGTGTAGGGGCTCTCGCCCTCAACCGCGGGACCGTCGTCCTCCTTGCCGCCAACCTTACCGAGCTCGGCCTCGACGGGCACGCCCATGGCGCGGCCAGCGTCGGCGACGGACTTGGTCAGGGCGATGTTGTCCTCGAAGGACTCGTGCGAACCGTCGATCATGACAGAGGTATAGCCGGTGCGGAAAGCCTGCATGCAGCGGTCATAGCCATCGCCGTGATCGAGGTGCAGAGCGACGGGCACGGAAGCGCGCTCGGCAGCAGCCTTGACCATGCCGTAGAAGTAGTCCAGACCAGCGGTCTTGATGGTGCCCGGGGTGGTCTGCATGATGACGGGGGACTTGGTCTCCTCGGCAGCAGCCAGAACGGCCATAACAAACTCGAGGTTCTCAACGTTGAACGCGCCGACGGCGTAGTGGCCGGCCTGAGCGTCCTTGAGCATCTTTTCGGTGGTAACAAGTGCCATGAGCGTTTGCTCCTCTCCCTCGCCCGCATCTGGACATCGGGCGTAGTTGTTCACAAGGCGTTTTACCTTGCGTTTTACTGCGCTCATTGTATGAAATTCAGCGTCTTTGCACGTGCGAGATATTGAGCCCATGCAGGTCAATACCGTCGTTTTTGAAAAGTAAACGGAAGGAATTGGAGCCGAGTGGGCGTGTTCGATATTGAATTTTGGGCGTTGAGCGTCTTTCTTTTATAGAAAAGATAAGTAATCGAAAGGTGTTTTCTTACTCAAAAAGAAAATGAACGAAAATAGAGTCAACACAATTCCTGCAAATTTAGCCGAGAATGGAGCAGACATGACCCAAGCTACCAACCGTGCTTTTGCCGACGAACGCCGCGCCGCCATCATGGAAATGCTCGAGCACAACGCCTCGGTGCAGGTAGCAGAAATCGCCCAGACCTTTGGCGTGTCCTCCGTCACCGCCCGCGCCGACCTGGACGCGCTCGCCGAAGCAGGCAAGCTGCGCCGCACACATGGTGGTGCCGTTTCGCTTCACAAGCGCCTGACCGTCTCCACGCAGGATCGCCGCATCAATGTCAACGTCGCCGCCAAGCAGGCCATCGCGCAAAGCGCCATCGAGCTCGTCAATGACGGCGACACGCTGCTCGTCGACTCGGGCACCACGGCGCTCGAGTTCGTCCGGCTCCTTGATCAGCGCGACGGCATCACCGTTATCACGGCCGACATTACCATCGCCGATTATATTGACGAGAGCATGCCCTCGGTCGATGTCGTCATGCTGGGCGGGGCACTGCGCAAAGGTCATCGCTATCTGTACGGCCCACTTACCATGCAGGCTCTCCAAATGGTCCACGCCGATCTTGCCGTCATGTGCCCTGGCGCTTTTGTTCCCGGCTGCGGCTTTACGACCGACTTTCCCCAGATGGCCGAGACCAAAACAGCTATGATCGCCGGAGCCCATCAAAACGTCGCCCTCATGGACGCTAGCAAGGTTAACGGACGCGGCATGTACCGCTTTGCCGAACTGACTGATGTCGACACCATCGTGATGGACCGTGACCCCGATCATGCCGTCGCCACCTCAATCGCCGAGGCCACCGACAGCGCACGTCCAGCCCTCATCATCGCCGGCGCTTAAACAAAAACCACCACAAAGGTGCCTGTCCCCTTTGTGGTGGTTGTGATGGCTGAGCGTCAAAAGTGAGCGTGTCGCTACTTGGACAGCTCGTCGGCGAGGGCCTCGATCTGGGCGCGCGAGGCTTCGTTGAGCGAGCCCAGCACAGTCACCTTGTTCTGCGTCAGGGTGATGTCCTTCATGCCCTCGAGCTCCTTGGTCATAACCTTGGCAGCCGCGGGTGCCCAAGAGCCGGCCTCGACGAGCGCCACCGTACGGTTCTGGTAGGCGTGCTCGGCGAGCGTATGGATGAAGGTGCTCATGCACGGGAAGATCTCGCCCTGATAGGTGATGGAGGCGAGCACCAGACGGTCGTAGCGGAACGCATCCTCAACGGCCTCGGCCATGTCGTCGCGAGCCAGATCAAAGACGGAGACCTTCTGGCCGCGAGCCTCGAGCGCAGATGCGAGCTCCTCGACGGCAGCCTTCAGATGGCCATACACGCTCGCATAGGCGATCGTGATGCCCTCGTCCTCGGGCTGATAGCTCGACCAGGTGTTATAGGTGTCGAGGTAGTAGCCCAGGTTCTCGGTCAGCACGGGGCCGTGGAGCGGGCAGATGATCTGGATGTCCAGGTCGGCGGCCTTCTTGAGGACGGCCTGCACAAACTTGCCGAACTTACCGACGATGCCAAAGTAGTAGCGGCGAGCCTCGCAAGCCCAGCCCTCGGGATCCTCGATGTCGTTGGCGCCAAACTTGCCAAAGCCGTCGGCACTAAAGAGCACCTTGTCGGTGGACTCGTAGGAGAAGATCACCTCAGGCCAGTGAACGTTGGGGGCACCGACAAAGGTTAGGCTGTGGCCGCCCAGGTCGAGCACGTCGCCATCTTTGACGACCATCTTGCGCTCGGGGAAGTCGGTGCCAAAGTAGTTGACCATCATGCGGAAGGCGCCCATGCTGGCCACAATCTGGGCCTGGGGATAGCGCTCCATAAAGGCGGCGATACCGGCGGAGTGATCGGGCTCCATGTGATGGACGATCAGGTAGTCAGGCGTACGACCATCGAGCACGGCCTCGAGGTTGCCGAGCCACTCGTCAACAAAACCGCCGTCGACTGAATCGGCGACAGCGATCTTTTCGCCCAAGATAACGTAGCTGTTGTATGCCATACCGTTCTCGGACACATCGTACTGGCCCTCGAACAGGTCAATGTCGTGATCGTCGACACCGATGTAGCGGATATCCTTGGTGATCTCCATCAGGCAAAGCCTCCTAGATAGACAAAAGAACCCGTCTATCATAGCACTCGGCTGCATCCCAACTGTTATCTGCCGGCATCCATACCGATTGTTATTGAAATACGATAAATCGCCGTTTACCTGCGCAAACTATACGCGCGGTGCCGCCGTACTATGTCGAATAATAAGCTGGCCGGGAATACGAATGGCGACGGTTTTGCCCGCCGTACCCGCCTCGGGAACCGCATGCTCAAACACCTCACGTCCACGCTGATGTAGATCGAATCGCACGGTCGTGAGCTCGTTGTGCGCGACAAAGTCGTCGAGCGAATCGTCGACACCCACCACGCTCACGTCCTCGGGCACGCGCAAGCCGCTATCGCGCAGCGCTGCAATTGCACCATTTGCCATCTGGTCGTTTGCCGCGTAGATTGCCGTCATCGTACGGTCGTGCTCGGCCAGATATCTGCCGGCCTCGTAACCGCTGTTGGCAGACCAATCGCCTTCGAGTGGTTCGGCCATTTTGATATGCCTGCGCTCGAGAGAATCTCTCCAACCAGCCCGGCGGAACTGTTCGTCGACCGAGAAGGACGGACCGCCGATAAAGCGAATTTGCTCGTGACCCAGCTCAAACAGATGATCCATAAGCAGTAGAGAGCAGCCATAGTGGTCAGAGTCGACCGTGGTTACCCGCGGGTGAGCATACATGGTGACGATGACCGTGCCGATACCCGGCAGCGGATCAAACGCCTCAAAATCGGGCGCCATACGACTCATGCCGATAATGATGCCGTCCACGGGCAGCGCTGCCATACGACGCGTTGCCTCGGCAAGCGAAAACTCCTCGGTCTTGGACATCTCGACCAGCGTGATAGCACAACCGCGGTCGCGGGCCGCACTGGCAATGCCGTCGATCATCGTCAGGTTACCGAACTTGGTGACGTCGTTTACGCACAGCCCGACCGAATGGTAGCGGCCGTCGCGCAGCGAGCGACCGGCATAGCTCGGACGGAAACCGAGCTCCTGCATGGCTGCCTGCACGCGCTGACGCGTCTGCTCGTTCACGTTGGGCAATCCGTTGGCAACGCGCGAAACCGTCTGCTGCGAAACACCGGCAGCGCGGGCAACGTCGGCCATGGAAACCGGACGCGAACCCGTGTCGTTGGAAGGGCGCCTTGCCACAAAATCACCTTCGCTCCTGTAGGAAGCCTAAATACCCCATGCGAAATTGCAGATCACACGGGAGGCTTTGTTGTCTATCGATAATGTTAACGTACTCTACTATACCTATCAGCAATTATGCAGCGCCCTCAACACCACCTGAATACCGTTCACGGCTCATTTTCGACCGATTGCAGGAAAGCGAAGAAGTCCGTGGTTCCAAGCTATGAGTACGTTAACATAAGGCGTAAACACACCGATACCATGATGGCCTGCGCTCCGAGCGCGCAGGCCATGGCGTCGTATTCGAAAGGACGCTCATGATTACCACAACTCCGTTCGGCACCGCCCCCAGCGGCTTGCCGGTTACGGTCTATAACCTTGTTTGCGCAGGTGCCCGCGTGTGCGTCATGGACTATGGCGCGACCATCCTTGGCATCGAGGTTCCCGATGCCTCGGGCGATGTTGCCGACATCGCGCTCGGCTTCGATGCCCTCGATGGCTACTTCGACAATCCGGCGTGCTACGGCGGAACTATTGGCCCTTCGGCCAACCGAACTGATAAAGGCCAAATCGAGATTGCCGGCACGGTCTATCAGATGGCATGCAACGATGGCCCTGACAAAGCCAATAATCTGCACACCGACCTTGAGCGTGGCCTTCATAAGCGCATGTGGAATGCCACAGTCGATGAGATTACCAACACGGTGAGTTTTACATGCAAGTTGGCCGACGGCGAACTGGGCCTCCCGGGCAACCGCACCTTTACCGTTGCCTATGTCCTGCAGGCAGGGCCAACGGGTGCCGCAGAGCTCACCTGCACGCAAAGCTGCGTTACCGATGCCGACACCTTCGTCAACATGACCAACCACACGTACTTCAACCTTGCGGGGCACGATGCCGGCACGGTTCTGGACCAGGTCGCGACTATCGACGCCGAGGCTTTCCTCCCCCAGCGCCAGGACAACGTCTCTTCTGGCGAGGTTCGCCCCGTGGCCGGCACGCCATTCGATTTCCGCGCACCCAAGACGCTCGGCCGCGACATCGATGCGAACGACGAGCAGCTCAAGATTGCACGGGGCTTTGACCATTGTTTCTGCCTGGATGGCTTTACCCCCGACGCCGACCCGCGCCACGCACTGCGCTTGCAAGATCCAAACTCGCGCCGTACGCTCGACATCTTCGTTACCGCACCGGGCGCGCATCTGTATACCGGCAACTGGCTCAGCGATATCGACGCCAAAGACGGCTGCAGTTACGGTCCTCGCGACGGCGTCGCATTTGAGCCCGAGTTTTGGCCTGATAACAATCATCACACAGATTGGGCACATCCCGTCTGCACACCTGACCACCCGTTTAGCTCGACGATTGTCTACCGATTCTCGACGATTTGTTAACCCACCCTCGTCGAGGTGCGAGGGAACAGCGTTATGACTCCCGCCTACTCCCTCGCACCTTGATATGTTTACGTACTCATAAGCAAAGCCCGGTAACTCGGGATAACCAAGAAAGGAAGTCACCATGACCGCCCCCGACGAAAAGACACTCGCCACGCTCACCAAGCTGTTTGAGGAGGAGTTTGGCCCCATCGGCAACCGCCAGGTGCTCTACGTGCACGCGCCCGGGCGTTCCGAGATCAGCGGCAATCACACCGACCACGAGGGCGGCCACGTCATCGCCGGGTCGCTCGATGTCGCCGTTGACGGCATTGCCGTAGCGACCGACACTAACAAGATTCGCGTCGCCGACGAGGGCTACCCCACCTTTGAGATCATGCTCGACACGTTGGATATTCAAGAGTCCGAGAAGGGCACGTCCGCGAGCCTCGTCCGCGGCATGGCCCACGAAATCGCTGCTCTGGGCGTTGAGCCCCAGGGCTTCGACTTCGCCTTCACCTGCTCTGTCCCCTCGGGCGGCGGCCTTTCCAGCTCCGCTGCTGTCGAGGCGGCATACGGTCGCGCCATGGAGACGCTCTGGGGCGCACCCGCCATCGAGCCCGTCGCGCTCGCCCAGATGAGCCAGCGCACCGAGAACAACTACTATGGCAAGCCCTGCGGTCTGATGGACCAGGCCGCTGTGTGCCTGGGCGGCCTCGCCTACATGGACTTTGAGGACCAGGCTCAGCCTAAAACCCAGAAGCTCGAGCTCAACTTTGAGGATCACGGTTATGCGCTCGTGCTCGTTAAGGTCGGTGCCGACCACGTGGCCGCCACCGACGACTACGCCGCCGTTCCGCGCGAGATGCAGGACGTCGCCGCCGAGTTTGGCAAGGCACGCCTGTGCGAGGTAAACGTGGCGGACTTTGACGCCAAGCTCCCCGAGCTGCGCGCCAAGCTGGGCGACCGCGCCTGCCTGCGCGCCGTTCACTACTGGTACGAAAACGGCCTGGTCGACAAGCGCTGGGCTGCCCTGAACGCCGGCGACATCGATCAGTTCCTGGTCCTGACGCGCGAGTCCGGCGCCAGCTCTGCCATGTACCTGCAGAATGTCGTTGCCAAGCTGGGCTCCGAGCAGCCTTCCATGTATGCCCTGGCGCTGGCCGAGCACGTGCTCGACGGCCGCGGCGCCGTCCGTATCCACGGTGGCGGCTTTGGTGGCACCATCCAGGCCTTCGTGCCGCTCGACCTGGTCGACACCTTCATCGCCAAGATGAACGGCTGGCTGGGCGAGGGCTCTGCTCGCCACTACGCCATCTCTGACAAGGGGGCTTACGCGGCATGGCTGTAATGACTGACGTGCGCGAGGCCGCGCAGGGCCTCATCGAATATGCCATCCACCGATCGATGATCGGACAGGACGATCGCATCTGGGCATACAACACCATTCTGGAGTGCATCGGCGCCACAGGCCCCGCACTCGACATGACCTGGGCGCTCAAGACCGAGAAGATTTCGCTCGTGCACCCCGATACACTCCCCGACTTTGACCTGGAGGGCACGCTTGCTGCGCTTGCCGAGGCTGCCGTTGCCAACGGCGCCGCCGAGGACACGGCATCGGGCCGCGACCGCATTACCATGCGCATTATGGGTGTGCTCATGCCGAGACCTTCGGTTGTAAACGAGGAGTTCAACGGCCGCATGGGCGTCAACGAGCCCCGCGCCGCGACCGACTGGTTCTACGGTCTGTGCTGCGACGCCGGCTACGTGCGCCGTGCCGCCATCGCGCGCAACATCAAATGGAGCACCCCCACCAACTGGGGCGACCTGGAAATCACCATCAACCTGTCGAAGCCCGAGAAGGACCCGCGCGATATCGCCGCAGCCGGTGCCGCCAAAAACACGGGCGAGAAGTATCCCGCCTGCCAGCTGTGCATCGAAAACGAGGGCTATCCCGGACGCTCCGCTGCAGCCGACGGCGGCGCCCATCCCGCCCGCCAGAATCTGCGCGTTATCCCCATTAAGCTCGACGGCGAGCGCTGGGGCTTCCAGTACAGCCCGTACGCGTACTTTAACGAGCACTGCATTGCCATGAGCTCCGAACATCGTCCGATGCACGTCGACCGCAAGGGGCTGACCTGCCTGCTCGACTTTGTCGACCTGTTCCCGCACTACTTTATTGGCTCCAACGCCGACCTGCCCATCGTGGGCGGCTCGATTCTGTCGCACGACCACTTCCAGGGCGGCGCGCACGAGTTCCCCATGATGCATGCCACCGAAGTCTCGCAGTTTAACGTGCCCGGCTTTGACCAGGTCAGCGGTACCGTGTTGCAGTGGCCGCTTTCGGTGCTGCGGCTGCGCTCGCACGACCGCGCCCAGCTGCTCGACGCCGCCGAGAAGATTATCCTCACCTGGCGCGAGTGGACCGATGAGTCGGTGGGCGTCATCGCGCACACAGCCGACGGCGTGGCGCACAACACCGTGACGCCCGTCATCCGCCGCGTCGACTCCCGCGGCAATGCCGGCGGCGAAGTCTACGAGGCCTACCTGGCGCTTCGCTGCAACATCACGACCGACGAGCATCCGCTGGGCGTATTCCACCCGCATGCCGAGTACCACCACATCAAGAAGGAGAACATCGGCCTGATCGAGGTCATGGGCCTGGCCATTTTGCCGCCGCGCTTGGTTCCCGAGCTCGGCGCTGTCCGCGAGCACTTGCTGGCGGCCAAGGCCGATGCCAGCTACGACCTTGCTGGCGCGCTCGAGGGCGACGACCTTTGCCGCAGCCATGCCGCGTGGGCCGAGGACGTCTTTGCTCGCCGCGCCGACGAGCTTACGGCCGACAACGCCATCGATATCCTGCACGAGGAGGTCGGCGTGGTGTTTGGCCACGTGCTCGACAACGCCGGCGTCTTTAAGTGGGACGAAGCCGGCCGCGCCGCCCAACAGCGCTTTATCGACTCACTGTAGCATACAGGTTCGAGCCTCATCAGCGGCCACGACATAACCGCCCACACGACAACGGCGCCCGCCGGCAACATCGCCGACGGGCGCCGTTTTTGAGTGTAGTCATTGGGGTCATTCTTAAGGGGCGTTCTTAAACGACTAGTCATTAAAGAGCGTCCCCAATGACTACTTGCGACCAAGGCAACGCCGGTGTCTTGGCAACGACAGCGAAAACGCCCCTAAGCGAGCAAGGTGACGTGAAAGAGGAGGGCATTGACCTTTTGGTCATGCCCGACGATTGAACGTCAGATTGCCGCTTAGGGGCGTTTGCAGCGTCGCGCCGTTACGCGGTTTGGTAAAACCGCGTAACCCTACAGTTCAGTCACGACAACGCTGTTGTAGACCTCGTCCCAGCGGTCCATGACCAGGTGGCCGGTCTTGGGATCCATGGCGTTAAGCTTGCCGCAGGTATTGGCGGTCTTGAGCACCGTGACGTCGTCGGCATCAGCAGCAATCGCATGCGCAAAGCCGGCGATGGTCGAGTCGCCGGAACCCGTCGCGTTCACAGCCGCAATCGCGGGCGTCTTGGCGCGGAACGCACGACCCTCATGGAAGCCCACCGAACCGGCAGCGCCCATCGAAACGACAACCCAGGGAATACCGGCAAAGCGGTCATCGGCGGCAAGCGCCTCGCGCAGGGCATCGACATCATCGGTCGTAAAGGACGTACCCAGCAGGCCGTTAATCTCGGTCAGGTTGGGCTTTACGAGCTCGGGCTTAGCGTCGGACTCCAGCGCGGCCTCCAGCGATGCACCCGAGGTGTCGAGCAGCACCTTGGCGCCCGCCTTCTCGGCGATCTTGACGAGCTCGGCATAGTAGCCGGCATCGACGCCGCGCGGCAGCGAGCCCGAAAGCGTCACAACGTCCGCCTTCGCTGCAAGCTCGGCGAACTTGGCCGTAAAGGCCTCGAGCTCGGCCGGGGCGATCTGCGGGCCGCTCTCCAGCAGCTCAGTCTGATTGCCCTCGTGCAGAATATTCAAGCAAATGCGCGTCTCACCGGCGATGGGCACAAAGTCGTTCTTGACGCCGTCGGCATCCATAAGCTCGGCCATATAGGCACCCATGTGGCCGCCGAGCAGACCGGTCGCGAGCACATCGTCGCCCAACTGCAGCAGCACACGGCTCACGTTGAGGCCCTTGCCGCCAGCGGTCTTTTCGGGCGTCACACGGTTCACGTCGTCGATGATCAACTTGTCGAGCTGATAGCGCGTATCAATCGACGGGTTCATGGTAACGGTCAGAATCATATTGAACTCCTGTTTCCGGGGCACGACACGCGCGGCCCCAAGCATACGATAACTCGTTAAAGGATCTCGATCTCAAAGCCGCGGGTAACAGTCTCCCCCGGCTTGGCCACCAGGCAGCCGCGCTTGTGCTCCAGGATATCGTCCTCGTCGGAGCAGGTGGACAGACCACCCCACGGTTCAACAGCCACAAAGTCGCCCTCGGGCTTGCTCCACACAATCAGGTACGGCATATCGGGGAACGTCAGGCGCACGCCCTTGTCCTCGGTTTTCTTGGTCAGCGTAACCACGCGGCTCTCGAGCACGTCGAAGATGGTCTCCGCGAAGTCAAAGAGTTCATGGGTAAGCGGCAGGTTCTGGCCGATCATGGGATTCTTGCTGCGATGCTCAGCATCAATCAGGCCCGTCGAGGGAACGGCAGTACAGAGCTCGGTGGCCTCACGCTGCTCAAAACGGAGCTCGTAGTCGTCATAGGACTCGCCCTCGTCGAGCGGGCACTTAAAGCCGGGGTGACCGCCCACAAAGAACGGCATGTCCTCGGTGCCCTCATTGGTCACCCCGTACGACACGGCCACCTTCTCCGCATCGATCATGTAACGAGCAACGATCTTAAACGGATACGGGTACTGCTCGAGTAACTCGACATGGTCGGCAGAGCTTAGGCTCAGCGCAACCATGTTGTCGCTCTGTTCCTCGAGCTTCCACTCCTGTTTGCGCGCAAAGCCGTGACGGGCGAGCTTAACCTCGCGGCCGCCCATGGTCATTGCGTGACCGTCACGAAGGCCGCCGCAGATCGGGAAGCAAATAGGCGCCTGGCCCGACCACACCGCCGGATCACCCTGCCACAGATACTCGCGGCCGTTGGCCGTAATAGAAGTGAACGATCCGCCAGCCGTGCTCAACGCAATGCGGACAGAGCCGTTATCAAGAACAAACTCCATGGGAATCTTCCCTTTCTTACGACAGCCCACCAAGTCAATAGGGCTGATAGAAAACCGGCCCGCGCCCCCTCACAGAAACGCGAGCCGTCAACGGACTAGTTAATTACGCCGGATACCCGCTAATCGTGGTATTCGCCGCGGTCCCACTTCTCGAGGAACTCGTCAAAGAAGTGCGGGTCGGCCTGAGCCTCGGCGTCGGCCTTGTTGCAGGCATCGATCTTGGCGATCAGGGCATCGTGCTCGGGAGTCTTCTCGTAGGGCTCCTCCAGGAAGGCAAGCATGATATCGGCCATCAGGAACTCGCCGGTGATCTTGCCGCCAAAGCCCACGATGTTGGCGTTGAGCTCGCGACGGGCATACAGGGCAGAGGTCATGTCGCGGACCAGGGCGCAGCGGGCGCCGGGAACCTTGTTGACGGCGTTGGTGATGCCGATGCCGGTGCCGCAAAGGGCCACGCCAAAGTCGGCCTTGCCGCTGGCAACAGCCTCGCCCACGGCCTTACCGTAGATGGGATAGTGCGTACGGGTGTGGCTGTAGGTGCCGCAGTCGAGCACCTTGTAGCCAGCCTGCTCCAGGCGGTCGGCCAGATAGATCTTCTCGTCCGTAACGATATGGTCGCAACCGATTGCGATGGTCTTCTTCATCAGAACGTCCTTTCGTCTGAATTCACAAGTTGAGGTAGAAGTTCGAGTTCTCGGTGGCTCTCGTTAGGCCATCTTGTTGAGCATGTCGACACGGATCTGGTGACGGCCGCCGGCGTACTGGGCGCGCAGGAACTCGCGGGCGATCTTCTTGGCGACCTCGGTGCCCACAACGCCCGGGCCCATGGTGACCATGCGCGAGCCGTTGTGCTCGCGGGTCATGTAGGCGGAACGCTCGTCGGAAATGTTGGCGACGACCATGCCCTTAATCTTGACGGCGGCCATATAGGAGCCGACGCCGTACTTATCGAATGCGAAGCCCTGGGAATCCTTGTGCTCCAGCAGGTCCTTGGCAACGGCGGTCGCGGAATCGACAAAGTCCGCGGCAGGGGTCTCGGAATAGTCGACGACCTCGTGACCGTCGGCGATGAGCATCTCCTTGATGGACTCCTTCATCGACATACCGTCGGCATCGGAAGCGATTACAACCCTCATGACATCCTCCTTGAGAGATACGCAGGTGCGTAGTTTCTGTTTGGAAGTGTTGAATCGCGTTCAGGTCCGGGCATCTGAATGTGCGGTTCTTCACTGTTCATGTTTATTTGAACACATTCGAACAGTAACTGCAACAACTATTTGTTTATCTTTGTTCTTTTTTGAACAAATACCGGTCACGGATGATTGCTAACCGTTTGAGCCGGGCGCGGACGTAGCGACCATGTGTTCAACAAACAAAAGGGCGGCCAAGAACGTGTCTCGGCCGCCCTTCTTACAGTTGATCTTCCAAAGAACGCTTTGCCGCCTACTCAG
Organism: uncultured Collinsella sp.; assembly: GCA_958413455.1. Taxonomy (GTDB): domain Bacteria; phylum Actinomycetota; class Coriobacteriia; order Coriobacteriales; family Coriobacteriaceae; genus Collinsella. The sequence continues at coordinate 40,180 of CATYUU010000001.1, forward strand.
ACTGCCTGCCCTTCTTGGCGTGCTTGGACGGAGCACTCAGAAAGCGGCCCGTCAAATAGTTCGCGGGACCGGAGATATCAATCCCCAGCAGGGTGTGCCCCAGCCACAAAAACGCCGCGAGCACCAGCAATGGAATCACGCACGAGGTCACGATCATCACGATGACGCCTTCGATCAGATCGGTCACCTGCTGCACAATTTCATCGGTCATCTGCTTGGCGCCGCTGGTCACCGACGTGACGAGGCCCGAGGCACCGTCGGCAAGCTGCTCGAGCACGCTCTTGGACTCTGCGGACTCGGTCTTTTTCTTGCTTGTTTTGGAGCTATCGCTATCTGCCGCACTCGCAGCGTCGGCCGCCTTTTGCTCAGCCGCCTCGATGCTCACTCGATATGTTTCGTCGACCTTCTGCGACACCCAAACGCTTGCAGGCACCAACGCCATGCCAATTATGGCGACCACCAGCACACGCGTTGCCACGCGGCGAATGACCGCGCTCGTGCTCCAGCGTCCGTGAATGCCAAGCGACACCGCGAAGAGCACGAGCGAGAACGGAATCAGGATGCCCAGCCCGACCGACCATAAAATGGTCAGCAGATATTTTTCGAGGTAGAGCACGGCAAGCACGATACCCAAGTTTCCCGAAAGCTGCGCGAGCTGCTCGGCAACTGGCGTTCCCGTATCGCCCGGCAGCGCAGTGATACCCGCAGATAGGGCGACGCACGAGGTTGTGAGCGCCAAAACATTGCCCTTCTTTTGATCGATGACCTCGATGGTGGAGTCCCAAGTCTTGGTATCGGCAAAATGCGGACGAGCTACAAAGCCCGACAACAGCGCCAGTACCACGAGCGCAACGATAAAGCCAATCTGCAGCTTTTTGTTTGCGCACACGACATCGGACAGGCTGGGCTGCAGCTCGGTTACCGTCGTATGCTCGGTTATCTGGACAGGACGCCCATGAGCCATCTCGCGCGCATCTGTCTTTTGAATCAATCCGTTGTCCGGCATTTGGACACCTCCTCATTCCGGCCTGCATTGCGGATGGAAGTATACCCACCCAGTAAAAAACCGAACGGGAGGACGAACAGAAGCCCCAAGACTGTCCCCAACGACTAGTCGTTTAAGAACGTCCAATGACTGTCTCGGGATGAGTTGCGGTGGAATAGGGATTGTTTTGCGCCCGCCGGCCCCTATTCAGTCCCCATTTCACCGCAACTTGGAGGAGGACAGAAAAAGCCCTGCCGCGGGTAGCGGCAGAGCTTTTGGAAGGGGACTTGGTTGTGAGGGCTCGTTAGGCGAGCTTGGCCTCGAGCTCGGCGATGCGCTTGTAGGCATCGATGGTAAAGCGGGTCTGCTTCTCCAGGATCATAGTGGTCATGAGAGTGTCCTGAGCGTGAGCCATGATAAAGGTCATCTCCATCTCGCCACCGCCGGCCTCCTGCGAAAGCAGTTTGGTCTGCGTGTCGTGGGCACCGATGAGCGCATCGCTGGCATCCTTGTGCAGCTGTTCGGCCTTCTCAAAGTCACCCTCGCGAGCAGCATCGAGCGCTGCAAGCAGATCGGTCTGGGCGTCACCTGCGTATGCGACGATCTCGAATCCAACCATCGAGATTTCTTCTTTGGTTGCCATATTGCGTTCCTTTCACATATGAACCAATGGAGAGCATCGCGTCCGGGCATACGCGCTGCGTTGTGTATGACAGAAACAATAACATTCAAACAAAAAAGAACAGCGCAAAACGTAATTTCGAACTATGAACGGTCACTTTTCGCCCGTGAACGGTTTTTAAACCAATCTGAACAATATCGAACACAGTTAGCGGCAACCCAAACAGGACCGCACCCTAACGCAAATCGCGCACCGTATCGCCCTCTATGAGCACACCGGGGATCAGCATGTGCTCCACGCCAGACGCACCCCCATCGGCGCCGGCAATCTTGTCGACCGCCCACATGCCGACGCGCTTGTTGTCAAAGCGCACCGTGGTCAGGCGACGGTCGGGCACGATATCGCCCAGGCTGTCATCAACACCCACCACGCTCACGTCCTCGGGCACACGCTTTCCGCACGACTCGAGCCCGCGAATGCAGCCGTATGCCATGGCATCGTTGGAAGCATAAATGGCCGTACAGGTCGGATCTTCCGCCAGAGCCTGACCGGCAGCATATCCGCTCTGTGCCGTCCAATCCCCACGGACGAGTCGCGGCGGCTCAATTCCATGCGCGCGCAATGTCTCGCGCCAGCCTTCCTCGCGCCGCATGCCCGAAAGCGAGCGCTCGGGACACGAGATAAAGTGCACGGTTTTGTGCCCCCGCCCCAGCAAGTACTCGACCACCTGGCGCGAGCAATCGAACTGGTCGTTATCGACCGTTGAACAGAGCGGGTGCTCCAGCATCGTAACGAGCACCGTCTGCATGCCGGGCAGCGGCTCGAAGGTGCCAAAGTCCGCCGGCATGCGATTCATGATCACGACCATGCCGTCTACCGGCAGCGCGCTCATGCGCGACGATGCGCTCTCGAGGGTATACGGATGCCCATCTACTTTAGTGAGGGTGATGGCATAGCCATGTTTGTCGGCCGCGGCGGCAAAGCCCTCCATACGGTCGAGGTTGCCGGTACCGGTAATGTTGAACATGGCGACGCCGACGGTCTTAAACTTGCCACGGCGCAGCGATCGACCGGCAAAATTGGGGCGATACCCCAGCTCGCGCATGGCGGCACGCACGCGTTCCTTGGTCTCGGGGCGCACACTGGGCGAATCGTGCACGGTGCGCGAGACCGTCTGCTCCGAGACGCCCGCGAGGCGCGCCACGTCTTTGACGGATACCGATTTTTTAACAGCGGCCATAGGTCGATCTTTCTATGTCAACGATGCCATTGGTGGCACCCTACGCAGTCAAATGAAACGTCTTCAAGTATATCTAACGCCTCCCCCACCATACGCTCACCACCCAAAACCTACCGTTCACCGACATTTTTGCTTCCCCGAACGGCTTTTGTCGCCCAAATGTTAACGTTGCCATTGTGCAAACACAGAGCCACCGGGCGGCTCAAACGTTTACGCGTAAGGAATCGACGGTTCGCAGGCACAGGAACCACCGGTTCGCGTCTTTTTTTGTGTCACAAAATGGCAACGTCAACATTTTGGCAACCGAACGTCAAAAGCTACCATCGTTGCTAACCCACCGACTCTTAGGAGCATTGCATGGAGCAACTCATCGCCATCATCGAAAAGGGCCAGCCCTTTTTCAACGCGATCGCCCGCAACAAGTACCTCAAGGCGATCCGCGACGGCTTTATCTCCGTCATCCCCATCATCATCTTCTCGTCCATCTTCTGCCTGGTAGCCTCGGTCCCCAACATCTGGGGTTTCTACTGGCCCGATGACATCAACAACGCCCTGTGGAAGTGCTACAACTACTCCATGGGCATCCTGGCCATCGCCTGCGCCGCCACCACTGCCAAGCACTTCGCCGACGCCCAGAACCGCGATCTGCCCAAGAACAACCAGATCAACTTCATCTCGTGCATGTGCGCGGCCATCATCGGCTTCTTGCTCCTTTCGAGCGACACCATCGCCACGGACGCCGCCAGCGGCTTCAACACCACCTACCTTGGTTCCAAGGGCCTGCTGACCGCTTTCATCGCTGCGTTTGTGACTGGCATCATCTACAAGTTCTTCATTAAGCGCAACATCACCGTCAAGATGCCCGAGCAGGTTCCGCCCAACATCTCGCAGACCTTCAAAGACATCATCCCCTTCTCCGTCTGCATCACCGTCTTTTGGGCTTTTGACATCGTCTTCCGCGCTGCTTTTGGCTTCTGCTTTGCCCAAGGCGTCATCCAGGTGTTCCAGCCCCTGTTCACCGCTGCCGATGGCTACATCGGCCTCGCTGTGATCTACGGCGCCATGAGCCTGTTCTGGTTCGTGGGCGTCCACGGCCCCTCGATCGTCGAGCCCGCCATCGCCGCCGCCCTCGTTGCCAACATGACCGACAACCTGGCTGCGTTCCAGGCTGGCCAGCACGCTTCCGCTGTCCTGACCCAGGGTGCCCAGTACTTCGTCGTCTGCATGGGCGGCACCGGCGCCACGCTCGTCCTGGTCTTTATGTTCTGCTTCCTGGCCAAGTCTCAGGAGATGCGCGCCGTCGGTAAGGCCGCCATCGTCCCCGTCTGCTTTGCCGTCAACGAGCCGCTGCTGTTCGCCGCACCCATCGTGCTCAATCCCGTCTTCTTTGTCCCGTTTGTCTTTGCCCCGATCGCCAACATCTGGATCCTCAAGATCTTTATCGACTTCTTGGGCATGAACGGCTTTATGTACACCCTGCCCTGGACCGTCCCCGGCCCCATCGGCACCATCATGGGCCTGGGCTTCCAGCCGCTCGCCTTTGTGATGCTCGCCCTTATCCTGGTCGTCGACTTCGTTCTGTACTATCCGTTCTTCCGTGCCTATGACGCCCAGAAGTGCGCCGAGGAGGCCGAGATTTCCGAGGAGGAGCTCGCCGCCAAGAACGCCGAGAAGGCCGCCAAGCTCAACGATGCCTTCCAGGGCAAGGCTGACGCCAAGAGCGTTGCCGCCGGCGCTGCTGCCGAGGCCGTGAAGGCCGACGCCCCCGCCGCTGTCGCCACCGAGGCAACGACCGCCAGCGACCTCAACGGCAAGCGCGTGCTCGTGCTCTGCCAGGGCGGCGGTACCTCGGGCCTGCTCGCCAACGCGCTGGCCAAGGCTGCCAAAGAGCGCGGCATCAATCTTGAGACCGCTGCCGAGGCCTATGGCAACCACGTGGACATGCTCCCCGACTTTGACCTGGTCGTCCTGGCCCCGCAGGCCGCAAGCTACCTGGCCGACCTGCAGAAGGACTGTGAGCGCGTGGGCAACAAGTGCGTCGCCTGCCGTGGCAAGCAGTACATCGAGCTCTCCCAGAACGGCGACAAGTCTCTCGCCTTCGTGAGTGAGCAACTTTCGAAGTAAGTAACGCCCAGGGCCAGCCGACCATCCAAGACCGGCTGGCCCTTCGATTTAGACGATTGGATCATCATGTCCGTTAATCCTGCTAGCGTCACCAACCCGCCCGCGCAGTTTCCCGAGGACTTTGTCTTTGGCGGCGCCACCGCTGCCTACCAGGTAGAGGGCGAGACCCGCACTCACGGTAAGGGCAAGGTTGCCTGGGACGACTTTCTGGAGGCCCAGGGGCGCTTCTCCCCCGATCCCGCTTCGGACTTCTACAACCAGTACCCCGTCGACCTGGAGCTGTGCGAGGAGTTCGGCATCAACGGCATTCGCCTCTCCATCGCCTGGAGCCGCATCTTCCCCAACGGCACCGGCGAAATCAACCCCGAGGGCGTCCAGTTCTACCACGATCTCTTCGCCGAGTGCCACAAGCACCACGTTGAGCCGTTCGTCACGCTGCATCACTTTGACACGCCGCTTCCCCTCTTTGAGAAGGGCGACTTCCTCAACCGCGAGACCATCGACGCCTTTGTGGACTTTGCCACCTTCTGCTTTAAGGAGTACGCCGACCAGGTGACCTACTGGTTCACCTTTAACGAGATCTGGGCCGACGCCTCCAACACCTACATCGAGGGCACCTTCCCCGGTGGCGTCAAGGCGCATCTGGCCGAGGCCTTCCAGTGCGAGCACAACATGATGCTCGCCCACGCCAAGGCCGTGCTGGCCTTCCACAACGGCGGCTTTAAGGGCAAAATCGGCGTCATCCAGTCGCTGGAGTTTAAGTACCCGCTCAACGAGAACGACCCCGCCGACATCAAAGCCGCCAACAACGAGCACGTGCTGCAGAACCAGTTTCTGCTCGACGCCACCTTCCGCGGCGACTATGCCCCCGACACCCTCGAGTGCGCCAACCGCCTGGCTGCCGTCTCGGGCGGCACCATCGAGATCCTGGACGAGGATCTGGAAATCATGCGCGAGGCCGCGCTCTACAACGACTACCTGGGCGTTAACAACTACCAGTGCCGCTTCCTCAAGGCTTACGATGGCGAGAACGACCTGCACCACAACGGTACGGGCGAGAAGGGCACCGGCCGCTGGCGCGTCAAGGGTATTGGCGAGCACGTGAACAAGCCCGGCATCCCCACCACCGACTGGGACTGGATCATCTATCCCGAGGGTCTGTTCGATCTGCTCGTCTACATTAAGCAGCGCTACCCCAACTACAAGCAGATCTTCATTACCGAAAACGGCATGGGCTACAAGGACCCCTACAAGGACGGTTTTGTGGACGACCAGCCGCGCATCGACTACATCGAGCAGCACCTGCGCTGGTTGCTCAAGGCCATGGAAGTGGGCGTCAACGTGGGCGGCTACTTCCTGTGGAGCCTGCAGGATCAGTTCTCCTGGACCAATGGCTACAACAAGCGTTACGGCTTCTTCTACGTTGACTTTGAAACCCAGAAGCGCACGCCCAAGGCAAGCGCATACTGGTATAAGCACGTGGCGCAGACCCGTCGTCTGGACTAGCGGCTGGCGGGGTCGCCTGCCCACATAACCTGTCCCCATTTCTCAGCCGGGGGCGGCACGTCACACGGCGCGCCGCCCCCGGCCTTTTTGTGCAGGTCGGAAGCCGTTTGTCTCAATCTGTAACATCTAGCCGAGTTTTTCGGTCCTAGCTGTTACAGATTGAGACAAACGGAATAGGCCGGGCCAAAATCTCAATCTGTAACATCTAGCTGAGATTTTCGGCCCTACCTGTTACAGATTTAGACGAACAGGCCGAGCACGTCTACGCCCGCAGGTCCTTCACGCTGGAGCGCTCGACCAGCACGCCCGAGACGAGCGTGCGGCTTCTGGAGCTCGGGGCTTCCAGACCTGCGACGACCTCATTAAGCGCACGGACGCCCAGCTCGCGGTGACGGAACTTCACCGACGTCAGAATCGAGTTGGGAATCGTCTTGTAAAGCTCGTCATCAAAGCCGATCACGGACACGTCGTCGGGCACACTGAGCCCTTTGTCACGTAGAGCCATCATCACGCCGTTTGCCATGCAGTCGTTAGCAGCGAGGACCGCCGTGCAATCGGGTTTATCGGCAAGCACAAGGCCCGCGGCATAGCCACTATCCGCATTCCAATCGCCTTGCAGAGGCCCGGGCGGCTCAATGCCACGCGCCTCGAGTGCCGCACGCCAACCTTTCATACGGCACTGGCTCGACAGCGACTCTTTCTTACCAGAGACGAAGTACACATTCTTGTGCCCGCGATTCAAGAAGTACTCGCATGCCATGCGCGCGCCGCCCTCTTGGTCGTCACTGACGGTGGAGCAGGTAGGATGTTCCATCGGTGTGATAATCACCGTCTTGAGGTCCTTCGGTGCCTCAAAGGTATCAAAGTCATCGACCATCTGACGCAGGTTGAAGATCATGCCATCAACAGGCAGCTGCGACATCCTGCGCGCCGCTTCGGCAAGGGTCATCTTCTCCCCCGCGCGCTTTTTGATCATCGTGAGCGCAAAGCCGCGTTCTTCGGCGGCATCGGCGATACCGTCAATCATGTCCACGGCGCCGCCCGACAAGTGGAACATCACCACGCCGATGCACCCGTAACGGCCTAACTTGAGTGAACGCGCGGCAAAGTTGGCTCGAAACCCGAGCGCCTCCATGGCCGAATGAACCTTATCGCGTGTCGACTCTCGCACGCTATCGGGCTCGTTGATCACACGCGACACCGTCTTGAGAGAAACGCCCGCGGCAACTGCCACATCATTCATTGAGACATTTTTCTTGTCCATCGTTGCCACTGCTTCTCCACTCGGTTCTCTATCGCTTGTTTTTTGCGTTCTAGCATACACTACCTGCCCGACTGACAAATCAACCGTTTACCGGACAATATCGACCACTCACCCGTATATCCTTGTTGCTCTTTCAAAAATGTCTTACGTTGTCATTAACGAAATGACAACGTTGTCATTTCGCAATGCCTTCCTTAAGCAGGAAGGTTTCCGGGCAGTCCTGACCATCCATCGACGACCAGTTCCATCCACATGCATCGCGCATCAAGTAGTAAAGGAGCTCTATGGACGCCATCGTAAAGATGCTCGAAAAGCATCAGCCGTTCTTTGAGAAGATCTCGAGGAACATATACCTCCAGGCCATCAAGGACGGATTCCTTGGGTGCATGCCCATCGTCCTTACCTCTTCGATCTTTCTGCTCATTGCCACCCTTCCCGGCGTAGTCGGCGTCACGCTGCCCCAGCCGCTCATCGACTGGTGCAACAAGCTCTACAACTTCACCATGGGCGTCATGGGCATCATGGTTGCCGGCACCACTGCCAAGAACTTCACGGCATCCATGAACCGTCGCATGCCCGCCGGCAAGGTGCTCAACGACGGCTCCACCATGGTTGCCGCCCAGTGCAGCATGCTGCTGCTCGCTGTTACGCAGTTCACCACCAAGTTCAACGGCTCCGAGCTTTCGGTCTTCGATTGCACCAGCATGGGCACGCGCGGTCTGTTCTCGGCCTATATCGCCGCGTTCATTACCGTGTGGGTCTACAAATTCTGCGTCTCGCGCGATCTGACCATTAAGCTGCCCAAGGAGGTCCCGGGCGCCATCGCTCAGAACTTCCGCGACATCATCCCCTTTGGCGGCGCCGTCATCATCTGCGGCATCATCGATGTCGTCGTGCGCAACCTCATGGGCGTTCCGTTCTCCGAGCTGCTCATCAAGCTGCTCTCCCCGCTCTTCACTGCAGCAGAAACCTATCCTGGCCTTATCCTTATCCAGGCAGCCACCGCGTTCTTCTGGTTCATAGGTGTCCACGGCCCCTCGATCGTCCAGCCGGGCATCGACCCCATCCGTCTTGCCAACCAGGCCGAGAACCTGCAGGTTCTGCTGGCCGGTGGCCACCCCGCCCACTCCCTCACCTTTAACATGTCGCTCGTGGGTGAGTTCGGCGGCACCGGCGCCACCTTCATCGTGCCGCTTCTGCTGATTCTCTTTATGAAGTCCAAGCAGCTCAAAGCCGTCGGTAAGGCCTCGATTGTTCCTGTTGCCTTTGCTGTCAACGAGCCGCTGCTCTTTGGCGCGCCGATGATCCTTAACCCCTACATGCTCATCCCCTTTGTTGCCGCCGGCTGCGTCAACGTGAGTGTTGCCAAGTTCTTTATCGATAACGTGGGCATGAACGGCTTCTCCTTCGTGGTGCCTTGGGCTACTCCTGCCCCCATCGGCATCTTCATCACCACAAACTTCCAGCTTATCGCCCTGGTGTTTGTCGCAATCATCATCTTGCTGGACGCCATCATCTACCTGCCGTTCTTGAAGGCATACGATAAGCTGCTCTGCGACCAGGAGGCCGAGCGCGCCGCCGAGCTGGGTCTCGAGTCCAATGATGCCGCTACCATCGCCGCCAACGCCCCCGCGCCCGCTGTCGAGCAGGCTACCGCTTCCGTCGAGACGACCGCTGCCGCCGCCGACAGCGAGCCTGTCGCCGATCAGCCCGAGCCCGCCGCCGACGTATCCGCTAAGAAGGATGTCGACGGCCTGAAGGTCCTCGTCCTGTGCGCCGGCGCCGGCACCTCTGCCATGCTTGCCAACGCCATCAAGGAAGGTGCCGCGCAGACCGGAGAGAACATCGCTTCCTCCGCAGGCGCCTATGGTCAGCACACTGCCATCATGGATCAGTACGACGTCATCGTGCTCGCCCCGCAGGTTCGTAGCTACTACAACGACATGAAGGCCGACACCGATCGTCTGGGCATTAAGCTGCTCGCTCCCCGCGGTAAGGAATATATCGACCTCACCCGCGACCCCGCTGGCGCCATCAAGTGGCTCCGCGAGAACCTCGACTAGTTTCCTCTCTCTGTTGGTGCCCGGATCCCCAGTTCGGGCACCTCTCCCTATTCGTATCCCACAGAAAGGATGACTCATGACCAACCCCATGCAGTTCCCCGACGGCTTTGTGTTTGGCGGCGCCACCGCTGCTTACCAGGTTGAGGGCGAGACCCGTACGCACGGCAAGGGCAAAGTGCCCTGGGACGATTTCCTGGCAGCCCAGGGTCGCTTCTCCCCCGATCCCGCAAGCGACTTCTACAACAAATATCCGGTCGATATCGACCTGTGCCAGCGTTTCGGCATCAACGGCATTCGTGTCTCCATCGCTTGGAGCCGTATCTTCCCCAGTGGCACCGGCGAGATTAACCCCGAGGGCGTCGCTTTCTATCACGAGCTTTTCGCCACCTGCAACAAAGCTGGCGTTATCCCCTATGTCACGCTCGATCACTTCGATACGCCCGAGGCCTTTTACCAGAACGGCGGCGAGGGTTTCCTGACGCGCACGACGATTGACGCCTTCGTCGAGTACGCCAAGTTCTGCTTTGCCGAGTTCACCGAGGTCAAGCACTGGTTTACCTTTAACGAGATTCCCGCAACCGCCGAGGGCAGCTTTATCGTCGGCAACTGGCCGCACGGCGAGAAGTACCGCCTGGACAAGGCCTTCCAGCTCATGCACAACATGATGGTGGCCCACGCCAAGGCTGTCGTCGCCTTCCATGAGGGCGGCTTTGAGGGCGAAATCGGCATTGTCCAGAACCTGGAGCCCAAGTATCCCCTCGACCCCAACAACGCCGCCGACTGCGAGGCAGCTCGCATGGCCGACGTCATCAACAACCGCTGGGTACTCGACGCCACCTTCCGCGGCCACTATGCAGCCGACACCATGGAGGCTGCGACCAAGCTGGCCCATATCGCCGGCGGCGAGCTCGACGTCCGCGACGAGGACATCGCCGCGCTGACCGCCGCGCTCCCTTACAACGATTGCCTGGGCGTCAACACCTACAAGTGCCAGTTCCTGCGTGCTGCCGAGGGCGAAAACGACATCAACCACAATGGCACCGGCGACAAGGGATCTTCGCGCTGGTTCCTCAAGGGCGTGGGCGAGTCGTGCGTGCGCGAAGGCGTACCCACCACCGATTGGGACTGGATCATCTATCCCGAGGGCCTGTACGACCTGCTGCTGCGTATTAAGAACGATTACCCCAACTACAAGAAGATCTACATCACCGAGAACGGCATGGGCTATAAGGACGACTTCGAGGACGGCTTTATCGACGACGCCCCTCGCATCGACTACATGCGCCAGCATCTCGCATGGATCCTCAAGGCAATCGACGGCGGCGTAAACGTCGACGGCTACTTTGTGTGGTCGCTGCAGGACCAGTTCTCCTGGACCAACGGCTATAACAAGCGTTACGGCCTGTTCTACATCGACTTTGAGACCCAGAAGCGCTACCCCAAGGCGAGCGCGTACTGGTACAAGAACGTCGCGGAGACCGGCCTGCTTATGGCCTAGTTTCCGCCGCATACCACCCGTCGGCCGCATACGAATCCCTCCACGGGTTCGCATGCGGCCTTTTTTGTTTTTGGTGGGCCCGAGCGGATCGTTCGTCTCGATCTGTAACATGTAGACCACTTTTGACCGTCTAGATGTTACAGATCAAGACAATAAGATAGTCAAATCCAAACTTTCCAAGCAGTTATGAAGCATGGTTTCTAGTTTTCGGTATCACGAACATATTTTCGGTATCATTTAATGGTATTATGATATCGAAAGTATGTTCGTGATACCGAAAGGAGCCGCATGCGCCAGTTCGATTACACCACAGTCCCAGCGGAACTCGAAGCAACTCCAATCACCAACCTCCTCCTCTCGATACGCGAGCATAAAGGCCGACAGCTTGCTCTGAGTCAAGTTAAACCCGAACTTCTATCGTCACTTATGGAGGAAGCTAAGATCCAAAGCACCCAATCCTCCAACGGACTTGAAGGAATTGTTACCACCCAAAAAAGACTCAAAGCAATCATGGCGTATTCCGCCAAGCCAAGCTCCCGCGCAGAGGAAGAAATCGCTGGATACCGAGATGTGCTGTCGCTTATTCACGAGCAACACGATTCCATTCCCGTAACGCCATCGGTCATTCTACAGTTGCATCGTGACCTCATGGCGCACACGGCAATCTCGTATGGAGGCCATTGGAAAGATGGCGATAACGAAATCGTCTCCATTGACGATCAAGGTAATCGATTTGTGCGCTTTAGGCCCCCTTCGGCTCTAGCAACCCCGGGACTTATTAAAGAAGCCTGCCAGTCCCTCAACGATGCTTTATCTCGCCAAGTTTGCGATCCCCTCCTTATATCGCTCCGCTTTATCTTCGATTTTGTTAGCATTCATCCCTTCAACGATGGCAATGGCAGGATGAGCCGGCTCCTTACAACGCTGCTGCTCGAAAAGACTGGATACGATGTTGCGCGTTACATCAGCATCGAACGACTTATTGAAGACAACAAAGCGCTTTACTACAACGCCCTCGCTGCAAGCTCCACTGGATGGAATGAAAATCAAAACACCGAAGTACCCTTTATCCGTTTCATGCTCGGAACAACCCTGGCCGCCTACCGACAGCTCGAGCAGCGTACCTTAATTGAATCAAGCACTCGTCCCATGTCGAAGCAAGCGCGCATCGCTGTCCTATTTCAACAGAGACCCGGCGTCATTAAGAAATCCGACATCCGGTCCAACTGCCCCGATATCAGCGAGGTAACCGTTAAACGAACCCTCGGCCAGCTTGTTAGTTGCAGCGCAATCGAAAAAACAGGAGCGGGTCGTTCGACGGGCTACATACTCAAAGACGTCCATGCTCTAGAACTATTCTTGCAAGCCACAATACCCGATGGCGAGGCCGCAATAACAAAAGAGGCTTCAAAGGATAAGCTCCTTGAACGTGTAAACCACGCCGAGGATGAAAGCAGAGAAGGGCTCTATGAAGACTACGATTCATTCTCAAGGGACATAAAGACGAGATACGGAGTCTAGTCATATCTCAGAATAGCCTCATCCTTGTTGCCCAAAGTCATTTACGCGTCATTTTAAAGCGGTACCCCTGCGCCGGCAGGGGGGGGCAGAAGTATCGCCCGCCGATCTTGCTGGAGTCGGCGATGAGGTAGCGCGTATCGGCCTTGCTAAAGGCGAGCTGCTGGATGCGGCCCTCGTCCATATTGGACGTAGATACGTCACCGTCCAAGATGCCGTTGGCACCGATAAACGCCGCGTCAATGCCCAGCGCACGCAGGGTATCCTCGGCCATGGGGCCCACAAAGGCGGCGGTGCGGCGACGGTACATGCCGCCCACCAGGCACAGCTCGCAATCCTCGCGCGCCTCGAGCAGGCTAAAGGCCGAAAGCGAATTGGTCACATAGATGGAAGACAGTTTGTCGGTGACTCGGAGAGCGCCAATGCGATCTCACGACGGTTGCGCTCATTGTCTCAATTAGATACTCAACGAAATACGGCCCCGCAGCTCAATAAGCTGCGGGGCCGTACTATACACCGACGAATCAACGACGGAGTGCATCCACTATTTAGCCAGCTCCTGAACGATCCAGTCAATTGCACCTTCGGGATCGTTGGTAAGGTCGATATACTCCTTGCCCCTTGTGGTGAGCAGTTTAATTCCAAGGCGATCGGTATCGGCCTTCATAGCGTCATAGTACATGCGTGCCTGGGGCGCCAGAACAATCACGTTGTACTGATCCATCGTCTCATAGTGGCTTCCGTACGCACCGGACTGAGAAACCAGATCGATACCCTTAGCAGCGGCACCTTCGCGAAGAGCATTTGCCAAGAGAGTCGAAGTGCCGGCACCCTGGCAAAGCACAAGCACGCGGATCTGCTCCGCCTTGTCCTTTACCGCCTCGAGAGCTTTTGCGACATTTTCCTGTTCGGCAATAGCATCTGCATCCGAGTTTCCTGCAGTCTCCTTTGCAGACTCTTCCAAACAAAGCTGATGGTCATACGCCTTGCAGAACGGATAGTAAATCACAAAGTCAACGACCAACAGCACTGCCATCAATACGAGAGAACGCAGATCGAGACCCGTGGTGAGGAACGCACCAATTGGGCCGGGAAGCGCCCACGGCATGGTATACATGGGGGCGTTCATTCCAATGACGTCAATGAAAAATTTACCGATAATGGCGTTGACCATAGGAGCCACTAGGAAGGGCACGAACATATAGGGATTGAGAACAATCGGCATACCGAAGATAACGGGCTCGTTAACTCCAAAAATCACCGGGATAATCGATGCCTTGCCCATGGCTTTAAGCTGCTTGGAGCGCATAAACATGATCAGGATAATAGGAACGATGAACGTGCAGCCAGAACCGCCCAGACCGCCGATGAAGCTTGTAAAGTCCTGCGTGAGAGCAATTGACGGGTGTCCACCTGCTTGGAAAACCTCAAGATTGGTAACGGTATTGCCGTAGAGCGCAGCATTGATCGGACTCATGACAACCGAAGCACCGTGGATACCCATAAATTGGAAAAGCGCGACCGCGCCTTCGATAAGCGCCATGCCAGGATAGGTATCGACCGCGGAGAACAGCGGCGAGATGAGAGCGGATACCAAATTGGCGAACGGCACAGCAAGCAGCTTGCGGCTCGCAAGATCGATAAAAGCGCACGCAAGGATCGAAAACCCAAATGCAAAGATATCGCGAAAACTCTGCGCAATAGAGCCAGGGACCTCTTTGGGAAGCTTGATCGTCACATTATGGCTAATGCACACCTTATAGATATTAACGGTCAAGAATGCGGCTACGAACGCAGCGAGAAAACCCTTGGTTCCCATATAGCCGGTTTCAAAAACAGATGTATCTGCTCCGCCAATCGAGACAACATCGTTCGTCACCGATAGCAAGAGCATGCCGCACATGGCACAAACCATGCACGAGGTGGGGTTGAGAGACTTACCCGAAGGCATGCGACGGTTCATCGACATGGCAAGTGAGCTCGCCGTGGTGCCGGCCACCATAATGCCAAGAAGTCCCATGGTATATGCATAGATTTTATTGAAGAAATCCAGCACCTCAGACGGAAGCGTGATGCCTACATAGGCAGGGAGCGTCGAAAGAAGAAGGAACAGGCTCGAGAACAGCACAATTGGCATATTCGAGAGAAAGCCATCCTTAATCGCCACCAGATAAATGTTCCTCGAGATTTTGTCGAAGAGGGGCTGGTGTTTTTCAAGGAATTTGACGATAGCGTCCATAACACATCCTTTCATGATTCCCGGGCACACAACGATTTATCCGGACTCAACCGTCGTCGTCCCCGTTTGTATCCACTTATGTAAGTGAATACGTTCTTGTGCGAAATGTAATATCATTTGCGCGATTTGTCATAACCAATTCTTTTTCCGCTTTGTCGATATGTCAAGAATTCAAATACTTATTCGGTGAACGGTAGTTGATTAATTTAAGGTTTTCCCAGCTAGGGGCTATTTTTTCCGAGCAGTACAATAAGTTTGCAACCGTTCACCGATTGGATATAACATATTGAATATATTGTTGTAACAATATTAGAGACAATGTCACAAGCCTGTCGTTCTAGTCAAAGGAAGTAACAATGCCCAAACGATTACTGAACATGTCCGCATCCGATTTTGCCGCCACGTCACCCATGGATCTAAAACAGGCAATTCTGGCTTCCGAGGGACGTACCATCATGGCGGAAAACGTACCCTCTTCCCAATTTCTCGGCGGCGTTACTAATGCAGAAATCGAACGTGCCGCAGGTGCCGACCTGCTTCTGTTTAACGCGCTCGATGTGTTCGATCCAGTTATTGCCGGTATTCCAGATGATCTCAATGAAAACCCGGTCACTTGGGTGAAGCGAGCATGCGGAAGGCCCATTGGCGTCAATCTGGAGCCAGTTGATAACGAGGCAGAGATGTCTGAATCCCGAACGGAAATCCCCATGGGTCGTCGCGTCTCTCCCAAGACCTTAGAAAAGGCTAACGAACTCGGATTTGATTTTATCTGCCTGACGGGCAACCCTGGAACCGGCGTCTCCAACGATGCAATCGCCCATTCGATTAAACTCTCCAAAGAGCATTTCAATGGCCTGGTCATAGCCGGAAAAATGCATGGAGCGGGCGTTGCAGAACCTGTCATGACGCTCGAAATTGCGCGCAAGTTTGTTGACCTCGGCGTCGATATCCTTCTCGTGCCAGCCCCCTACACCGTCCCTTGCTTCCAAGAAGCAGACCTGCGCGCCATCGTAGACTTTGTACGATCCCACAACGTAGGCAAGTCAATTGAAGAGAAGGTTCTCGTCATGGCGGCGAACGGGACGAGTCAAGACTCCTGCGACAGCGAGACCATTAAGAAAATAGGCCTTGCAGCAAAAGCAGCCGGCGCTGACCTCCAACATATCGGGGACTCCATGAACGGTATTTGCCTGCCCCAGAATATCTTCACGCTCGGACAAGCCCTTCGTGGATACAGGCATCAGATCGTCATGCTGAGCCGCTCTGTGATACGTTAAGGTTACCTTGCCCACGTTACATCCCGACTGAGGCAACCATCAGGTATAACCAACATGCAAACTGAGGCTCTAATGCTCGATACACACGAAAAACGGCCACTCTATTTACAGCTCACCGACGCGCTGCTCAAGCAGATCGTCGATGAATATCAAGCAGACGATAAACTTCCAACAGAAATGGAACTCTGCGACGAATACGCCGTAAGCAGAACAACCGTCCGACTTGCCATGAGTGAGCTGGAGCGTCGTGGAAGTATCTATCGAATCCAAGGTAAGGGATCGTTTGTTGCACCGAAACGCGTTAGCGAGCTCAATTCACTTTTAGACTTTGACTTTGCAAGCCATTGCGATGGCGTTGATCCGGATGCCATCACCAAACATTTCGGCGGCCTCACATCAGGTCGTCCAATTTCCGTAATGATGCTCCAACAATTTGGATGTCAAAGTCGCGATGAAATTCAGCGTCTTGAATTGACCTACGAACTTGAAGGCAGCTTCATAGGCGCTGATACGTTCTTCATTTCAAAGTCGCGCGTTCCGAATAACCAGTTAGATTTTCAGGCATTTAGCAGAATCATGGACGACTTGTCCAAGTCTATCCAATCTGTTAGGGAAAGCTATAGAGCACGTCAGCTTAGCGATTCCGAAGCCAGTAATTATGGTGTTGCAAAACTTCCGGTCATCGAACTGACTCATTATGCTTACGACTCCGGAGGCAAACTAATCTCAATTGTCTGCCGCACCGTCTTAACTGGGCGAATCCCTTATCAAAACTTTATTTTCAAGTCCTAATGTTCTTTTTCTTTTGTCTCGATCTGTAACACGTAGCCGAGTTTTTAAGTCCTAACCGTTACAGATCGAGACAAACAAGGTAGGCCCCGCCGAATTGTCTCAATCTGTAACATCTGGTTGGTGGTTTCACCCCTACCTGTTACAGGTTGAGACGATTTGATAGTGGAGTCCTTATTTGCGCGTCATATCGCGTAGCGCTGACGCGCTGGTTTCCACAATGACAGGAGGTAAAAGTCCTCCCGCATCACCCGTTGGCAATCCCGTAGCGATAACTAGCAAATAACCCGCGTATGCTCCTCGATGGCGGCGCGGTCCTCGACCGAGATACTCGGCTCGCACACCACGGCGTCCAGGCTGTCCAGGCGGCAGAAGGTGTAGAAGTCGCGCTTACCGATCTTGCTGGAGTCGGCGATCAGATAGCGCGAGTCGGCCTTGCTAAAGGCGAGCTGCTGGATGCGGCCCTCTTCCATGTTAGACGTGGACACGTCGCCGTCCAAAATGCCGTTGGCGCCGATATAGGCTGCGTCGATTCCCAGCGCGCGCAGGGTATCCTCGGCCATGGGGCCCACAAAGGCTGCAGTGCGGCGGCGATACATACCGCCCACGAGGCACAGGTCGCAGTCCTCGCGCGCCTCGAGCAGGTTAAACACCGAAAGTGAATTGGTCACAATGCGCAGGCGAAATGCCGGCAGCATCGAGGCCATCTGCTCGACCGTAGTGCCCGTGCCCAAAAAGATGGTCGAGCCCTCCTCGATAAGCTCCACAGAACGGCGCGCAATCTGCAACTTTTCCTCGGCATGCTTTGTGCGCTTTTCGCTGTGCGAATACTCATGGCGCAGCATAGCGTGTGGACGGCTCTGCGCACTGCGGGCTCCGCCGTGCACGCGCTCGATCTCGCCCAGGCTCGCAAGCTCCTCAAGGTCACGGCGGATCGTCATATCCGAGACACCTAACGCATCCGAAATCTCCTTGACCGAGACCGTTCCCTGTTCCTCGAGCAGCTGCCGAACCTTATCCTGTCGCTCCGCTTTAATCACGATGAGTCCTCGCTGTTCCACGCTCACGTCAATTCAAACAATAACGAACAAATTGTATCAGATTCGCGCGCGTCAGAAATGAACGCCAGCACAGCTCCAATCATCACTTTTTTGAGAAAAATACCCCCTGCTTTAGTGGGGTGTAGTGATAATCTCGCCTGTTCGCGCTACAGTTTGTCGGAAATACCTCGATGTTAGGAACCAAATGATCACTTCCGAGCTTTTCGGCACCGCGCCGTGCGGTACCCCCGTTCATCGTTACACCCTCAACGGGCCCGAGATCTGCGTTCGCATTATGGACTATGGCGCCACCGTGTTGGGCATCGACGTGCCCGACATCCCCGGCAACGTGCGCGATGTGGTGCTGGGCTTCGATAAGCTCGAGGATTACTTTGACAACCCCGCCTGCTTTGGCGCGACCATCGGCCCCGTGGCCAACCGTACTGCGGGTGCCACGATCACCATTGACGGTACGGACTGGCATATGCCGGCCAACGAAGGCGTCAACAACCTGCACAGCGATCTTGAGCATGGTCTGCACAAACGCGTATGGGATGTTGAACTCGACGAGGCCCACAATGCTGTGCGCATGACCACCTCGCTTAAGGATGGCGAGCTTGGCCTGCCCGGCAACCGAACCTTTACGGCCGTGTTTACCGTTACACGCACCGGCGTCTTTCGCATCGAGTATGGCTGCGAGAGCGACCGCGCCACCTACGTGTCCATGACCAACCACACGTACTTTAACCTTGCCGGCCATAACGCCGGCATGGACTGTGAGCACTTCTTTGTTGCCAACGCTGCCAACTACCTGCCCATCAACGAGCAGAACATCCCCACCGGCGAGATCACTCCGGTCGAGGGCACGCCGTTTGATTTCCGTGAGCTGCGCCCCGTCGCGCCCGGCATGGAAGCCGACGACCCGCAGATTAAGCAGGCACGCGGCTACGACCACTGCCTGTGCATCGATGGCTATCAGTACGGCCGCAACCTGCGTCGCGCCCTGCATGTCGAGGAGATGTGGACCGGCCGCGAGCTGGATTACTACACCACCGCACCGGGCGTTCAGCTCTACACCGGTAACTGGCTGGGCGACGAGCACGCCAAGGACGATGCCAACTATGGTTGGGGCGCCGGCTTTGCCCTCGAGGCAGAGATGTACCCCGACACGCCGCACCAGCCGCTGTTCCCGCAGGGCATTGTGGGCCCGGGTCACCCCTACAGCAATGTGATCGAATACCACTTTATGAGGCACTAAGCCCGCAACGCGACATATCGCACAGCAGCGCCCGCCGGCACCACCGCCGACGGGCGCTTTTTCATCTTTTGGGCTCATTTTCGCTGTGAGTGTATGAGTGACGTATCAAAAGTATGCCCATTTACTACGTTTAGCCCGGGATGCTCGACCATGCACCGGTTTTTGTTAGATTCACGAGCCGTCTACCTGCGGTTTTGTTTTTCTCAAATTCGACATGCTCGGCGATAGCCGATCAAACGTAGTAAATGGGCATTGTTTTTGACAGGCAGCATCGCGCGCGTCCCTCGCAAGGGCAAAATGATTCGTTTTTCTCCGTCCCCAAGGGATCAGTTGAACAGATTGCCGATGGGGTCGGGATTCGAGCTGGGGAGATAGCGGATTTCTAGTTCTATGCCGAGCTTTTGCAGCTCTCTGAGAGCAGCGACGTCTGCATCGTCTATGGCGACTGCGGGCGTTGCGGGACGCTTTCCCTCCCCTGCCTGCATATGGCCAATGCTGATCTTGGTGATCGGCACACCACCCTTAACCAGCGCGAGTGCATCGGCGGGTGAGGCCACCATGATCAGAATCCATTGACGCAGCGTTGCGGTATGAATGATGTCGATAGTCCTTTGCACCGAGAAAAACCGTGTCCAAACGCCTTCTGGCGCCGCCACCCTCATAGGGGCCCATTGGCGCGAATCCGCCGCAATCTCGTCGTTGACGATCAGGACAAGATTGGAACCAGTCGCCTCATTCCACAGCTCAACGTCTTGCCCGTAAATAAACCGGTCATCGATGCGTGTGAGAAGAATCTTGGGTTGAGCCATCGCTGCCCCATTCTCTTTGAGACCCGTAAGAGCAAGACATCACGTCTCCAATATTAGTGCATTTAAAGTGAGAAAAGCCGTCAGAACCCTTGCGCGGATGTGCGATGTCCCGTATCATAGACAGCCGTTGACGCCTCAGTTGCGTCATCACATGGCCGCCAGCGTAGCTCAGTTGGTAGAGCACCGCTCTCGTAAAGCGGGGGTCACCGGTTCGAGCCCGGTCGCTGGCTCCATTGCATTAGTGCAGCTCAGAAGCGTAATTGCTTCTGAGCTTTTTTGTTTTCGCGTCTCTTTCCTCCTTCTCCGAGGAGTGAAAAAGGGGTGAATAACTTTTTTAACTGTTTTCCATAAATAGTTAGCATCATCCAACGTTCACATTAGATCGAACAACAATCCTGTTACGCATAGCCTAATTCCGCTGAGTATCAGAGAAGAACGTCCGGATTATATGCATCCAGCTTCGCTTCTCCAGTCGCCAGTGACTCCTCCAGCCGGTCAGCATATTCAACAATAGAGCCGTAGAATATGGGAGAAAATCCGAACTTTTCGATAAAGAGGGGTTCCGCTACGTCAATCCTCTTCTTGGCAACCGCGGCCTCATCCTTTTCATAGTACCCAGTGCCAGGAATCCGCTCGTTTGCCTGCGGCAAGCACTTAAGCTGCCTACACAAGCGCGCCGACCCCTTTGAAAGACCCATAAAGGTGATAGCACCAGAGATTACGCCACCGACGCCCACAACAACCTTGCCAGCGGCATCCCCCACCGTCTGCTTTGTTATCTTGATACCCATGAAGCTCAAGAGCTTCTTCAGGATCGGATACCAACTGGTCTTGGTTAGCGACTGGCGAGCGACCTTTTTCGCGACCGCCTCTTGGGCGTTTTTGGCGATTACGGTTAGCATCGAGTTCGCGCTGCCTACACCCATCATCACACCGAGCAACACTGCCATTTCGTAGAGAGTCTCGTCATCAACGTCGTCACATTCTTCAAAAAAGGTCTGCCAGCCATACAGGTATGCCAGTTTCTGCATAATCCTGAATGCGTGCACGTAGTATTACGTAATATCGGCAGGAATGGTGCCCACCATCGCGACACCTCCGGGAAGACCCGCTGCAAAGGAAAAGGCGGTTGACTTCTTTGCCTCATAATCAATTACTTCTCTAGCAATTCTATCGATCAGGCCCACATCGATTCCGGCGGTAACGGGGGTCGTTTCCACGGCAAACTCGACGACATCTTTATGGACACCCTTCCTCCTCAGCTCCGAGCGGAGGAAATGGGGCCGATCAATTCTCACTCCCTTTAGCCGAGCAACTTTTTTCATAAAGTCAATCAAAAATCTCTGGGCCTCCGCCAACTGCTCATCGCTCTTGTCTTTTAACTCTGCAAAAGCCGAATCAACGAGAACAGCGACCCCAAGGCCCTCGCCCTCGTTTTTCTTTCCAAGCAGCCTGACGTCCATACAGCCTTCCAATCAATGCGCCGCGCGGGCTATCGCGTTCTGCGACAGGCCGGACGCACGGAGCCTGAGGGCCTCCCTGGCCCTTATCCTTCTCGCCATGCTGTACCTCCTTGGTCTCGGCTGCATGGACAGCCGGAACGTACCAGGGGGACGGTGCCGACGGGAATATCGGCGGTGCCGAACGGCAATATTCGAGATGTGAGCGGACGGTGTGTAAGCGCAATATCGCCGGTGTCAAAGAGGACAATTACTCAAACAGGTGAAGGAGGGCATCGAGGAGGATAAGGAGATTTACGGTGGCAATTAAGAAGCCAACTCGCCGCGTCATGCCCGTTGGAGAGGCGAGCATGACCCTCATGGGTAATCAAGACACACGAAACAAAGGGGATTCGACAAGTCGCAAGAAAGGGGAGTGCATCACCTTTTGGGTTACGGAAGAGCAGAAGCAAGAGATGAGCACCTACGCGGCGGAACACAACACCACGGTATCAAGGATCATCATCGAAGGCCTTGAGATACGCATGGGTAAAGGGCAATCATTATAGCTTAGCCTTCTGCAATTGCTGCGACTCGATGCGGTCCTATCGATTTGCGCAACGGTGTGACGCGTTATCTAGACTGACGATCGTTTCCGCTGCATTTGCCAGCTCATTATCATGTGAAACAATGATAATGAGCTGTTTCAATTTGTTGTTTCTGACATACGAAGCGAGTTCGGCTCGGCTTGTTTCATCCAATCCAGTTGTAGGCTCATCGAGCACCAAGACTGATGGATTACGGGAAATTGCCGACCACAAGTATACACGGCGCAGCTCACCACCCGAAAGTTCAGGACAACGTTTCTCAAGCAAGCCCTCTATGCTGGTTGTCAACGACGGTAGCTCATTCATATGCTGGTGCTTTGTAAAAAATGGGGTGTTGAAATAATCCAACAGGTCCCGAACCGTCTCATCTGGAGCGAAGCACGGTTGGGGGCAGCACGATATCGTGTCTGAACGTATGTAATCCAAATTGCATTTTTCAATCGGCATGTCGTTGTATGTTACTTTGCCTGCCGATGGATACAGCCCAAGGAGCAGGTAAAGGAGCGACGTTTTTCCTCTTCCATTTTCTCCGGTTATGCAGTATGTTCCAGGGCCGGAGAAATCGAAGGAAAATCCGTCAAGAACCTTTCGGGGAGATCCGTCTGGAAGGGGTACCGTAAAATCCAACTTGGAAACAGAAATGCGATTTATTGTGTCAATCTTGACTAAACCTGTCTGATCTTGCTCTGGTTCCGGTCCTACCTTTCCCATGGCGCTCATCCTGTCCCACGAAGCCTTGGCATCCTGATAGGACTTGAACAGGTTCATCGTGTTTTTCAAGGTTTTAAATAGGACGGCAAAATATGCACCGACGATGGTGTATTCGCCTATCGTCATGGTTCCATTGATGATTCGCACTCCGGATACGATGAGTATTATCGCTTGAAACACGGCAGCAAAAAGGCTGTCAATCGATGTTAGTGAGAATGAGAGCTTTCCCGAGTGCAAGACCTTTGGAAAATACTTTTCAAATCCGGTGTCAAGTGCTAGCTCGCTTTTATTGTATGAAGACGTTAACTGAATGTTGAGAATCTGATTCAACTGCGATGCTATTACGGCATAGAAAGCGCTATCTGCCTCCTTCTTCTCGTACATGACTTTATATAGAAGCTTTCGCAATCCGGTAATAACGAAGAGATATGCCACAAGAAGGAGGATGGAGAATAGTGCGAGGAGTGGATCAACCGACCATATGACGAGCAACACGAAAGGAATGGCGACAACAGACAGGGGAGCGCTGATAAAGTTTGTTAGAACGAAAGAAGAAACAACACCTGAGTCAGTGAAAATCCTTTGCGTCGTATAGGCTGAGTCGGTTGTTCGGTTCGTCAGAAAATTAACTCGCTCAAAGCGCAAGACGGTTTCCCTGAGTAGGTCAAAAGAAAGCTTTGTGGATATACGGATAGATAACGTTCCTGCAAAATATGAAAATAAGGCAGAAAAGACCCCTATTGAAGCTACGAGGAGCGCAAAAAGCACAGCATCCTTCTCGCTGCGATTGGCAAGAAGGAAATCTAAGAACTTTCCGTTCACATATGGTGCGGCATAGGAAAGGGCGATTCCAATCGTCGTGATGGCAATGAACGTGAAAGCACCCTTTGTTTTACTAAACTTCGATAAGACGTACCGAATCAAGAATGGCCCCAATCTATCAGGTATGAAATACCAACTGATGACACCTTACACCGCGGTTCGGTGGAAACGAAGCGGCGACTAATCGGCACGAGCGCTTCCATAGAGAGTCTTTGCGAGCTGGATCCTCATAGAAACGGGAATTTTATGTTCGATCAATAGGCCGCGCACGGCAGTCGGACGGCTGAAAAATAAAACAGCCGTCCGACTAAAGCTGTAAATTTTTTCATTGTTTGTTGGGCATGCGCCTGAAGTTTCATGCAATAGGAAATCCATTATGACCATGGTCGAAATGTGAACACTACGATCGTTAGCAAGGAGACGCCAAGACCGGCAAAGATTATGATGAGCGGCAGAATGAAAGCCGCCGATGCCGATAATGGGATTTGGGACGCAAAGGCAATGATGCCCGCGAGAAGGAGACCGGCTCCCGTCAACGCTATTCCGAGTCCGACCAATCTGGCAACAAGAGGAATCTTCTCGCTTGGAATATGAGCGATATGGTAACTGTGAATCAGGCCGGGATTGCCGGTCTTTACCATTAACACCCCGACAACGAGAAAGCAGATTCCTCCTACCATGCCGCCAATGGATGATCTTAGCGCTTCAGGACTCATTGCTCGTCTTGGCCACCTTGCTCGCTGAGGGGAAGTGCTGCGGCAAAAGTGATGAGGACCAGTTCATAGGCTCCAACTGCGGTGACTCCGACCGCCACATTTGCTCCCCACACGATGTAATACATGTCGAACCAAGTTTCCGTTCCAAGAGTCGATGCTCTGGTCGGATTCATGTTGTCTACTACGGGCTTCTCGTACATTTAACCCAACATCTCCTTCAACGATGAGTTCAACAGTTCATCCGCGGTATCATCAATCAGGTCAACGTGTAGATCACCTCCCATATCTATATCGCAAATTGTGTCGGACATACGCTCCATGTCGTCAATGGTCCACATGTGGTTACAGAGGTCTTGAACCAGTTTTGTGGACCAAATTGAGCTAAGTCCGTTGTTCCAGTAATCCTCAAGAGGGTGGTTTCTGATGTTGCCAACCACTAACGGGATATACGGAGAAACGACGATGTCGCCGTTTGCGTGCACTGAAACCTGATCTAATAGATATCGGTTATCAGAGAAGCGAATTAGATGGTCGACGGGGTCGCCCCATTGCGGTCGGACATTCGGGTGCTTCCGAAGGAAGTCGTCCTCTTGAATGGCGTGAATCAACGTACGGTATTGGGAATAGTCCGGTCTAATAAATGTGTTCTTTCGCGCACGGCCCAAAACCATGAGGGGTTGGACACGTAGTTCGATAAAGTCACCCGGCGTCCTCTTCGGCCTGTTAGATTTGGTGAAAATCTCATCTAATAGTGAGATGACATCGGGAAACTGTTCGGTGTTGAACGACGTGGGCGTAAATGCGATAGCAAGGTGCAAATCGGAATGGTTGAGTACGGTGGCAACTGCTTCTTCGACGATTTCGAAGGCTCCCTCATGTCCCCTCAGCCTATCGTGAGCTGACCCAATGCCGTCTAGGCTAAATTGGATGCTTTTGAGTCCGGAATCTTCTAAATCTCGGAGAAGGGATTCCGTGAGGAGAAGCCCGTTGGTTACCAGGCTCGCTGCAACATTCCCATCTCGCAATATGGGAAGGCAGCGCAAGATATCTTTACTGCGCAACAAGGTTTCTCCTCCACAGAAACACATGCTGTAAAGCGACATGTCTGCCATTTCCTTTGCGAAAACAAAAAGTTCATCTGAGGTCAACTCGTCGTGCATGACCTCATTCTCGCCGCTGCTGTTATAGCAGTGCAGACATCTCAAGTTGCACTTGTTTGTTATGTCAAGGGCGACGTGATGTGGCGCTCTGAGAACGTTGGTGTACTTGTTTTCCGAAACTCGTCCCATGGTTCCTCTTAACAGACTTCTGAAAAACAGTATACATTCATGCAGTCGCCGTCGCTGCACTCACCTGGAAAAGTGCCAGCGCAAGTGAATTCTGGCTCATTGATAAGATTTCGAATTCCTTCGTTTGATGCAATTTCCTTGCTGGTTAGGTTCAGGTGGAAAAAATTGGGAACATCGCAAAATTCTTGACGATAGAAGCTGGCCGCAGCGGCAATACATTGAACGGCGATGCTTGCGGGGCACAAAAGAAGACAGATGTCTGCGTATCTGAGTAAAGGATTGCTGGAGGGGGCGAGGCCGAGTAGACCGGTTGGTCTCCCTGACTCATATACAATGAAAAATTCCTTGCTCAGATTGAACAATCCGTTTCGCACCTCTAGCGGTCGTTCATACTGCTCGACGGAAAGAGGCCAACCGTAGACAATTGTGGGACTTTCTGGTTCTGATGAGCTCGCCTGGCTTGCCAGGGAGCAAATCAGGCGAATATCGTTTTCTTGGGCAAGCCGTATATGGGTCCCATTGTCCACGCAAATCTCATCGGCAATGGGTGTGCCATTTTCGGTCGGAGTTTTGACCCATCCTATTAGTCTCGATACGCTGAAACCTCTCATTGCCGAGGCTAAGTCAGATTTGAGCATGTCCGGATTGGCGTCTGGAAACTTGTCGCACATCCGATTAAGGATTGTTTCGACGGTGTTTTTACCATCGCACAGAGAGACGATGTAGCTCCCGCTTCCGTTCAACATGATATAGTTCAGCTCATCGCGTCCGGTTAGAACAGAGCGGTACCCGTTCTTTTCCTCTCTTGAGTATGGGAGAGAAATCGATTTCGGGATAAATCCCCTTATTTCGTCAAAGCTCCATTCCATAATTAATCCCTCCTTGTGTCTGTTTGAATATGAGCCGATTTTAGGCTCTTCGGTAGTTTCTGTGGGCGAGACATCAATTTTTCCGCAGGTGGATGCAAAAAAGTTCCGCATATAAGGGAAACGGCCCCGAGAGGGGGCCGTTTCCGCGCCGGGCAGGGTAGGATTTCGCTTGCTACATCAACCTACCGGAAAGGCCCTGACGCATGAACAGGATACTAAGCCGCGCGCTCGCGCTGGTCCACACCGTGATCGAGTACGCCAGCATCGACGGCGGCAGGATAATCGTCGGCGTCAGGCCGTGGACGAGTTTCGGGCTGCGGTGCCCCGTCTGCGGGAGGGCAGCGAATGCTACGACAGGTCGCCAAGGCCGCGGCTGTGGCGCGCGATGGACCTGGCGAGGTCGACCTCTCCGCGCTCGGGCTGCACGAGATGGCGGCGTCCCTGCCCGACTACGTGAGGATAGTCGCCGCGGGCGAGTGGGGCTTCGCCTCCGCCCTCGAGGAGATGACGCGCGCCGAGGTCGCCGCCCGGGAGGTCAGGATAACCAACCAGCGCATACGGTCGTCCGGGTTCCCCTACGTCAAGGGCCTGGCCGACTTCGACTGGGACTTCCAGCCGTCGGTCCCGCGCGCCGAGATCGGGGAGCTCGCGACCCTCAGGTTCGTCGAGCGGGCCGAGAACGTCCTGTTCGTGGGGAGCCCCGGCGTGGGCAAGACGCACCTCGCCGTCGCGCTGGGCATCGAGGCGGTCAGGGCGGGGCGCGAGGTCAGGTTCGTGGACTGCGCCCGGCTCGTCGAGGACCTGGAGGACGCCTCGTCGCGCGGCATCCTCAAGAAGAGGCTCAGGTACTACGCCCACTCGAGGCTGCTCATCATCGACGAGCTCGGCTACCTCGACGTCGGCAGCGCGGGCGCGGACCTGCTGCTCCGGCTGATATCGAGGCGCTACGAGCAGCGCTCGACGATCACCACCAAAGTGGGGATCGGCGGCTGGGGTAGGGTGTTCGGGGACGACGTGGCGGCGAGCGCGATCGCGGACAGGGTGTGCCACCACTGCCACCACTGCCACCTGGTCAAGATAGCCGGCAGGTCCTACAGGCTGAAGGACCTGCCGAGGGACGGACCCGTCAAGGCGTGACCGGAATCGGTGAAAATACGTTAGCGCAAGCGGTGAAGCCGCCTTTGCGCGAACGGCGCGTTTGATTAGTGAAACTGGTGAAAATTAGATTGACGCTAACAGGGGCGTGCCCGTCGCGGCGTTTCACGGGGATGTCTCGCGCCATCCCCGGACCCCTTCGCGCCAAAGGGACGAGTCCCCTTGGAACCCCGGGCCGCCGCCGGCGGGCCGTGAACGGCGGGACAATCACTCGGCTTCAACTCGCGATCGCCCCGCCGTGTCACGCCCCGCCGGCTCTCGCTCCGGCTCCGTTCGATGGCTCCCCTGGGTCGCCATCACTGCGCCTCCGCTCACCTGTCCCGTTGCACTCCGGTCGATTCGGCCTACGCTTCTCGGGGCATGCAAGATATGTATTCCGTGCAACGGAATATCTTGCCCGGCCGAAGCCGGGATGTGCGAACCGCTCCAAAGTCGCTCCCGCAGAACCGTGCAACAGGCTTACCGGCTGTTGCACGGACCTCAGATATGAAAGTCAGTCCCGGCCTCTTTCGTCATCCACACCCTCGCGAGCCAGCTCCCACGCGGCCCGTATGGCAAGGTCGATTCCCCTTGCCGTGAACCTCATAATCCGCCCGGTCGAGCGGTTGACGGCGTAGCCGAGCCTCGCGCCGTTGATCTTCCTCGTCTTGCCGAGGGACTCCGAGTGATAGCGGTATTGCAGCGCCCCCCGCTTGGATCGGGCGATCTCGATCCCATCCGATTCCAACCGCCTTGCAAACTCTCCGAAGCGGTCGGGGCAGCTCTTGAGCCTCCCGACCTCCTCTGCCCTCTGGGCGACAATCGCTCGGACCCTTGCGTTCTCGGATTTGTCGGATCTCCCCTTCTTTGCCATCTCGCGCTCCTCGCGACCGGGCTGGCGCGCGTGCACCTTCGAGTTCGAGAGGC
Organism: uncultured Collinsella sp.; assembly: GCA_958413455.1. Taxonomy (GTDB): domain Bacteria; phylum Actinomycetota; class Coriobacteriia; order Coriobacteriales; family Coriobacteriaceae; genus Collinsella. Next base: position 68,927 of record CATYUU010000001.1, read on the forward strand.
CCCTTTCGAGCTGGCTCAGGCCGTACTTCGTATCGAGCTCCTCCACCGTTCTCACGCGGGATTTCGCCGCCGCCCTCGCCGGCCCGTCGTTCAGACGACGCCCAGTCTCGAGGTCCGTCCTATTGATGGCGAGGTGAGCGGCGAATCGGGCCGATCCATCCGACCTGCACCTCTCCTCATGCAGCACAATCACGATCTCCTGGTTGGGATAGCGCTTGGCGATGTAGTCCCTCGCGTACTCCATGCAACGCGAGGGCGTCATCGGCCCGCCGTTGCAGGAGCACTCGTCCGGGTTGAAGCCGATCACCTGATGCTGCATGTACGTGCACCTTGCACCCTGCTTCCCGGGCCGGTTGTGCCCGGCCGCCTCCCGGGTGGCGTCCATTTCCTCGAACCATCGATCCTCATCGATGATGTGCTGGGTATCGTGGTCCAGGACTTTCTCCCTGTCCCAATCGAAATACCGCTTGAGGTTTTGGAGGTGCTCCCCGCTCATGACGCTCGCCTGCTTGATTGCGGTCATTTTCCAACTCCCTTCAAAAACCGCCGTCAGTCGACGAAGAGGCCGGACCATCCGTCGGCAACAGGCGGCTCCGCGGCCTCTTCCTCGAATTCGGGAGTCCAGAGATCGACGCCGTCCTCCCGACCCATTTGCCTTGATATCAGCCTGGCCTGGTATTCCATCCTCTTGGCCGCCTCGTGCTCGCGCGTCCCCAGATCGAAGTGCTCCTTCGTCGGCATCCGCGTGCAATCGCAGACAGGGGCCCGGAAGCACCCCGCATGTTCCCTGCCCACGCCGTTCTCCGCGGTCTTCACCACGATGACGCCGTCCTTGTCGGGGGACATCTCCGTCCACTCCCAAGGATGAATCAGGTCGTCGGCGTGCTCGCTGTAGGATGTCGACCCCGTACCGCCCGAAGGCCCCCTGCTTGAGCTGGTTCCCATGGTGTGCCGCGTCGTCTTCCCGACTAGCTCGGTGAAATACTGGCGGTCCTCGGCCTCGCCCAGTTTCATGGCGACCTTGACGCCGCAGTTTGCCAGGATCTTCTTCCGTCCGTCGCGCTCGCCGTACTTGTTCAGCTGAGAGATGTTCTGGACTGCGCCCATCCAGAACAGGTCGTACGAGCGCCCAAGGCTGAGAAGGCTAGGCAGGCACTCGACCTTCGGCAGGTTCCCCCATTCGTCGCCGAGGATGGACACCGGCCGCGGCAGCTTTCCACCAGCTGCGTCCGCGATGGAATACACGGCAGCGTAGAGCTGCTCGAACAGGACCGCCGCGATCGCGTTGTAGGGGGAGCCCTCGTCCATCACGTGGAGGAACAGCGCGGTCTTCTCGCTCAGGATTCTACTCGGATCGATATCATCGCCCGAGACCATTCGCGCAATCGGCGCCGAAGCGTAGATCCTCAGGTTGACCTTTAGCGTGGAAACGATGCTCCTCAGCTCGTTGCCGCCGCTCGAGATGAACTGTGAGGCACGCGAGCGGGCCGGATGCCCCTGCGGCAGGGAACGGAACAGGCCCTTCAGCGGCTCACACGGATCCTCGCCGGCCCCCTCCGTCCCCAGGCACATGATGTGGTAGACCGTCGCGAGGTGCTTGCAGCCCCGCGGGCAGCCCTCGTCCAGCACGACCAGAAGGATCGTCGCGGCGAGCAGCGACCGCGCGGATTCCGTCCAGTGGCTCGCCTTCGCATCGCCCTCCCCGGCGATGAGCGTACGGGCGACGGCATCCGCGGCCTGCTCAGCCCCCGGCAGATTCCCCCCGTTCGCGAGCCTATCGACCATTTCCAGTGGATTGAACGTGTCGCTCTTCTCGGGATGCTGGGCGTCCAGCAGAAGCACCCGGTACCCGCGACGCTCCAGCTCGTCGCCCGTCAACTCGATGAGCTCACTCTTCACATCGGACACGATAATGGTCTGCGGCCTCGATTCCCCGTCATCCGCCCCATACGTCAGCAGATCAATTGTCGGGATCAGCAGCGATCTTGATTTTCCGGCACCCGTTGAGCCGTCGAGGAACATGTGCCGCCTCGGTTCGAACAGATACTTGGAGCCGAACAGCGTCTTCTCAAACCCGTACACGAATCCTCTGCTTTTCGGCTGTCCGTGCCCGTCCCAAATCTCCGAGCCCCGGATGGTCTCCGGCCCCGTTTTCACCCGCGCCTCCCCAAGTACACCTCCGTCGGCGGCTCGCTCCTTCGAGGAAGCCGATAGCTGCATGAGCACGAATACCGACAGGAACAGCGCGAACGAGGCGAGGCAGCCAGGGACGCAATGAGGCCCCACGTTAATCCACCACCAAATGGTGTTATCCACGCTCAGGGTGAATCCGATCGAGCTCAGCTCGATTGGAAATCCGAGGATCATGCAATCGAGGGGAATGGCGATAAGTGGCGCAAACCCCGCGGTAAGCAGCGCTGCGAAAACCAGCGCCATGACCAGCTTCTCCTTCACGAGAACCACCTACTCTCTCGCACGGGCGAGTAGGTCGTTGACCCAGCCCACCGCCGTCGAGACGATTGATGTCGCCCGGTTGAGATTATTGAGGACGACCGGATCGGACCCGTAGGTGTTGAGGGCGCGGACCGCCTGGTTGAGGTTCGTGCCGATCTTCTTCAACTCAGTCCTGATACCGGCAAGTTCCCCCGCGTCGGCGACCCTGACCGGCTTCTCGCCGCAGAGCAGGGCGGCATCGCGCATGAAGGAGGACGCCGGCATGTTCATGGCCGCCGCCTTCTCCTCGATAGCCTTACGCTGCGACTCACTCATCCGTACGTTGATATGCGTATTCATGGAAGTCATAACCATCCAATCCGAGCGGGGCCGACGCATCGGCCCCGCCCCTTTTATTAAGTTGAAATTGTTTGGAGCATCTGACCGATGCGCCCAATCCTCACCCTCGCCCAGACATCGAAGGGGACTCCCGGCAAGCTGCCGAGATATATACGGTATGGTCGCCATTGTTCTCTATAGATATCGAGAGCATCGAGCAGGCGCTTCCATTCCCAAATGAGCTCATCAGCCGAGAGCAGAGGAAGATCCCTGTTCTCGGCGCGCGCGAGCTCATCGGACGACAAGCATGGATTGGGAGCCCGGTATCCACCAATGTAGGGTCCGGGCTCCATAATTAGCCGATTTCGGTAAACATCGCTGCTGGTGCGTTGAACTCAAACTCGACAATACCGCAGGAACCGTAACGGTTCTTTGTGATTGAAGCAATGACGGGCCGTTTTTTAAGCAACATATTGGCATTACGCTCTTCGGGCTTATCGCCCTTAATAGAAAGCGACATAACGAGATCTGCCGAATACTCGAACATGTTGCACCCGCCTATCGCCTGAAGCCCGGTGGTCTGCTTGTCGTAATTAACGCGGTTAATTGATGAGATAGCGAAGAGCGGACAATGGGCCTCATCCACGATTCGGCGGAGCTCGGAAGCGACGAGCTTGAGGCCGATACGCTCGTCGGCAATGCGCAGTTCCTGCGGCAAAGAGACGATTTGCGCGTAATCAACAATAACCAGTGGCGGTTCGCCATGTTTATCGGCAACCTCTTCGATTGCCTTTCGCATCCCGGCATATTTAATTTCACCAGGAATGATATACATTCGCTCGGCGATGCTGCGGGCGTAAATGTCGAGAACCTTCTCGAAGAGCCCGCGTTTGTCCTCAGACATGCCATCGCCGTTCATATCATCGTGCGTGAGCTCGCCGCCCGAGATGCGGGTGAGGCTCTTCGCGAGCATGCTGTCTCGCCCGAGCTCGCCCTCAAAGATGACCACCGGATGGCCAGCAATGGCCCATCCGTCGGCGATTTGCTGCATAAACGTTGTTTTACCCGTACCGGGTCCGCCGGGGACGATGCACAGGTATTGACGAAGACCTCCGAGGATAGTATCCAGCGCACCGTGTTCGATATGCCCAAGCGGCCTATTCTTTAAGATACGCAAGGCGGTCTCGTCGAGGCCGACGCTCATGGGATTTAAAGCCGGCACGGTTCGCTCGCCTCCAATTCATGGAGGTATGCAAAGAAGCTCGATTCAAGGATGTAAATGCGGCGGTGCAACGCAATCGCGCGCCCGCTCTCCTTCATCATCTTCGAGGCCGTAACCGGACTCAAGCCGGTTATCTTGCACACTTCAGCGATGCCAAGAAGGCGCTCGCGGCCCAAGTTGGAATCAGAAGAAACCGCAGTTGATGCTTGTACGGCAGCGTACGGTTCAGGCTCTACAATCATGGTAGAATCCTTTCAGGCTAGCTCGCCCCTCCCCCTTCGTCGCCAAACTTAGATAGGGAAGGGCGGGCGGCTTTTTAATCAATGACCGAAAATAAAATAACTCCTTTCAAACAAGCTGGTCAGGCGCTTACTGTTTATATTGTAACACTGTCTGTTGCACAATCATATCTAGTTACAGTTCTAATTTCTAATTCACTTTCTGACTGTATAGACTTTATTGTCTGACTGATTTAATATATATATAACGATGATTGGAGTGGTTATGGGACGTTTACCATTATCCGGAAGTAAGATGCGGAAAATTAAGTTCGGAACAACTGTTCAGGCGACGACCCCGGAGAAAATCGAAGAGCTACGCCTCAAGAACCCCGAATCAGTCAGAAGCACCGGCGAGGCTATCGACTATCTATGCAACCTGCTCACGGGGTTGCAGCCGAGGGTCGCCAGGGCCCTCGATGAGGCGTGCCTCAGGGAAGCTCGGCAAATCACCAATGAAATGAAGGCCCTTCCCGTTGACGGATCAGAAGAAATGAGTTTTAGTCAATTGGAACTTTATCGAGAGCAATTCCAGAGGCTCCACGACCATTTCTCTTTATATTGCGAGAAAGAGGAGAGGCCCCAGGGAATGCGACGGGTCGATCTCCTCGGCGGCGATTACGCTGTCCTCCCCTCCTCTTGGACTTTATTGGAAACAGAGGAATGCGCGAAGTCTTGCAGCCAGGTCGGAATTATCGAAATTCGCGGCGGCGCAAAATACGATGCGCCTCATTTTGCCTTCTTCCATAACGGAGAGTACAGTCAAAAGGACAAATTGCAGCGCGCAACCAAACTCTGGCCCCGCATGACCGACGTGATGCGCGACGAGGTCAAACTGGTCACAGATGATGAGGGACATTACCTAAATATGGACGAGCACCTAGCCGCCCCCATCATTTGTTATTTCAACCTTCTAGATGCCAGCTACTATCAGTCTATGGAGCTGGAGCCGCCATATGGCGCAATGATCTACCGAAACAATGTCGCTTAAAAAAGAGGCCCCAAAGGGGCCTCTTTTTTAGCCCTTTTTAGCCCTTCAGCAAATCATCCAGCACTGATGCTGCCTTCTGGTCATTTGCCTCGATAAAGTGGCTATAGATAGACAGCGTCGTCGATGGGCTAGCATGGCCCAAACGCGCCTGGATCGTCTTAATGTCCGCATTGGCACCAACGAGCAAAGTCGCTTGCGTATGTCTAAGCTCATGAGGCTTCAGCCCGCTATAACCCGTATAGCGGGTACGTTTGACGCCGTCACTCCCAATGACTTCCCTGCTCTCCTTAAAAGTACCGAAGCCGTTTTTCGCCGCAAACAGCCTAAACGCCCTTGAATAGTTATGTCCATCCATCCGGGTCACAAGAGCCCGTTTGCCGTTGGCGGCGTCAACGATCCCAATGGAATGGACAATGGGCGTTTCTCCAGTCTGCCCCACTGCAAAGGAATCGAACTCACTCCGCTGAATGGCTTTCCACCTGTCAAGATAGTCGGCAAGTTCATTTCCAACCGAAATCTTACGCCTGCTCATCTTTGATTTAGGCGGCCTCAATGTCCTGTCGTTCGTATATTGCTTTACTATCCTCAGAGTCTTGGCGTCGGGGTCATAATCCTCCCATGAGAGACCAAGGGCCTCCCCCTTCCTCAAACCGCAGAGAAGTAGAAGCATTGTGCATGTGATAAAGGAAGATGGCTTCTCCTCCAAAAGGACCGCAAGAAGCCTTGCCGCCTCATCGGCGCTCAGCGCCTTACGAGCCTCGACATTCTGCTTGGGCAGTTTCACTCCCCTACAAGGGTTTTTGCCCACGAGGTCGTTATCGACGGCATCCTCCATTACCTGTTTGAGCTTGATGTGGATGCGGCGAATTTCACTTTCGCTGAATCGGCCTTCTTTTCTAGCCTTGGCATAAGCAGTGCGAACGTCATCCGATTTAAGCCGAGTGAGATCGGGATTGCCGAACAGCTCGCGTATGTGACGAATGTCCAAACCTTCACGCTCATAAGCAAGAGGTGATCCCATGGTCGACTCCCTGTTCGCGTGAAACCTGTCCGCATAATCTGATAGGCCCAGAGGACCATTGCCACGGTTGGAAGCGCCCTCAAGTTCAGCTCTATAGGCCTCCAGCGCCTTGGCGACTTCACTCGGCCAGTTTTTCGGGTTCTTGCTTCTGCAGTGAACCCTGCGTGACGGACTACGGCGGTACCGTCCTGTCTCCGGATCTTTTCCCAGGGAAAAATAAATCCGATAGACGCCTTTGCTCTTATCGATGCATTCCGATGTGCCGCGAGCGGTCTTTTTTATCAATCCCTGCAATCATATCCCTCGTTAGATTTTCGATTAGGCTTGCTGGCAAAGCTTTAAAGGCTTTGCCAGCAAGCCTAATCGAAACTTTTCACACTTTCAAGTCTCTCTAAGTGTGAAAATAGTGGGAAATATGATTCTAATAGCTAGCTCAATAATTGTTAATTACCTATTTCTACCTGCGCTTCCTTTAAATTCAGTGAAATTGGTCTCATCTCGTCAAATGCCGAATTCACGTACTCGTAAAGCGGGGGTCACCGGTTCGAGCCCGGTCGCTGGCTCCATTGCACAAGATAGCCGCCTTCGGGCGGCTTTTTTGTTGCCGATTTATCGCACAATGCCAATCCAAGCACAACGCCGCCGGAAACTCCCCTACTCAACAAAAAGCCCCGCCAGCCGCAATCCCCAAAGGAACCGCGATCAGCGGGGCCTAAGCGCGCTCCTCCAAAGGAAAACGCTCACAACACGAACAGCTCAGCCGAGCGGCTCGTTACTCCTCCCAGTAGGCGTCGGCAAGCAGCTTAAAGCAGATCTTCTTGACCGGCTGTGCGCCATCGCCCGGGAACTCGAGCGTGGGCATGTGAGGCTCGCCGGCAACAAACAGCGCGAACTTGTCGTCGGCAAGATCGCCGGCGATCGAAGCGTCGGAATCGACCAGATCGTAGTCGTCCTTCTCGTCAAACTCCTGAACCAACGTCAGGCTGCCCGTGGCAACCTTAAAGGCCTCGCGACCCTCGACATCGATCTGCAGGTCGTGATAGCGCTGATGCGTCTCATAGTGAGCCTCGGCCTCGGGACGCGTCGTGGGAGCCATGACGTTCGCATAGACCTTGTCGCCCAGAATCGGATGGCTGCCGACCTCGAGCTGCGCCGGGTCGTTCTCCTCGAGCCAGTCGATCAGCACGTCGAGGCCCTTGAGCATTCCGCGATACTCCTCGATATCGCCCAATGCACCGTAAATCATCTAAATCCCCTCTCGGATCGTTTCCTTGGCGGCTACTCGGCAAACGCATTACCAAAGCTGTTGCCGCCCACATACGTCTCGACCAGGGTAAGGTCGGGACTGAACACGACAAAGTCGGAGTCGTGCCCCGGCATAATGCTACTGCACTTGTCGTCGACATGAGCTAGCAAGCGATGCCGGGGCCGCAGCACAAGCTCCTACAGCTCGGTCACGACAACGCCGTTGTAGACCTCGTCCCAACGATCCATGACCAAGTGGCCAGTCATAGGATCCATGGCATTGAGCTTGCCGCAGGTGTTGGCGGTACGCAGCACCGTCTCGTCGTCCGCGCCAGCAGCAATGGCATGCGCGAAGCCAGCGATAGTGGAGTCACCAGAGCCCGTGGCGTTAACGGCAGGGATATCGGGCGTCTTTGCGCGGAACGCACGGCCATTGTGGAAGCCAACGGAGCCGGCAGCGCCCATGGACACGACGACCCAGGGGATATCGGAGAAGCGGGCATCAGAGGCGAGCGCGGCGCGGAGCTCGTCCACATCGTCGGTGGTAAAGCTCGTACCCAAAAGGCCGTTGATCTCGGTCAGGTTAGGCTTGACCAGCTCGGGCTTAATTTCGGACTTAAGGGCGGCCTCGAGCGAAGCACCCGAGGTATCGAGCAGCACCTTGGCGCCGGCGTTCTCGGCAATGCCCGTGATCTTGGCATAGTAGTCTGCCTCGACACCGCGGGGCAACGAACCCGAGATGGTGACGACGTCGGCCTTGCTCGCAAGCTCGGCGAACTTTGCGGTAAAGGCATCGAGCTCCTCGGGGGCAATCGTCGGGCCGCTCTCGAGCAGCTCGGTCTGGTTGCCGGCGTGGAGGATGTTGAGGCAAATGCGAGTCTCGCCCTTGATGGGCACAAAATCATTCTTAATGCCGTTAGCGTCCATGAGCTCGGCCATATAGGCGCCCATATGGCCACCAAGCAGGCCGGTTGCCACAACATCGTCGCCCAACTGACCAAGGACGCGGGCTACGTTAAGGCCCTTGCCGCCGGCGGTCTTTTCGGGCGTCACACGGTTGACGTCGTCGATGACGAGCTCATCGAGCTGATAGCGCGTATCGACAGACGGGTTCATCGTAACGGTGAGGATCATTTTTAGCTCCTTATCTCGCAGGCTCCTTGTGCCTCGCGATACGAGTCGGCAAAACGGAATTACAGAATCTCAATCGTGAACGAGCGAACGACGGTCTCCTTGGGCTTGGCGATAAGGCAGCCGCGCTTGTGCTCAAGCACGTCGTCCTCATCGGAGCAGGTCGAAAGGCCGCCCCAGGGTTCAACTGCCACAAAATCGCCCTCGGGCTTGCTCCACACAATGAGATATGGGAAGCCCTCAAAGCTCAGGCGGACGCCCTTGTCCTCGCCCTTTTTGGAAAGCGTGACCTGACGGCTCTCGAGCACGTCAAAGATGGTCTCCGCAAAATCGAAGAGCTCATGTGACAGAGGCAGCGTCTTTCCCACCATGGGGTTCTTGGAGCGATTGGTCACGTCAATCAAGCCAGTCGAGGGGACGGCAGTGCAAAGCTCAGCAGCCTCGTCCTTCTCAAAGCGCAACTCGTAGTCCGTATAGGCCTCGCCCTCATCGAGCGGACACCTAAAGCCGGGATGACCGCCGATAAAGAACGGCATGTCCTCGGTTCCCTCGTTGGTCACCTCATAGGAGACGCGAACGGCATCTCCCTCAAGCGTATAACGAGCGACAAGCTTAAACGGATACGGATAATCGCTCAGCAGCGCGGCGTTATCCTCGGAAGCCAGGCACATCGCCAGCTCGTTCTCGCCTTGGCTCAGCAGCTTCCACTCCTGTTTGCGCGCAAATCCGTGGCGAGCGAGCTTTACATGATGCCCGGCGAACGTCATGGCGCTGTTATCGCGCAAGCCTCCGCAAATCGGGAAGCAAATCGGTGCTTGGCCGGACCACACGGCGGGATCGCCCTGCCACAAGTACTCGCGACCTCCGGCCTCAATCGAGGTAAACGAACCACCAGCCGTGGACACCTTAATAGAAATCGAATCGTTGGAGAGAGCGTATTCCATTGCCCATCCTTTCGAACAACTGCTTTTTTGCTCGCAAGAACCCGTCTCGGCCCTGACCAAAGGACAAACCCGCACATTCATCGATGCGTCCGGTATCCCAGCCATGCAACGGGGTACCATACAGACATTGATGCAATTACAGCTGAAAGGCCTTCTTATGCGAACCATCATCCTTTATGCCTCGCGCCATCACGGCAATACGAAAAAGCTCGTGGACGCCATCGTCGAGGCACACCCCGAAATCGATACCCTCGACGTCAAGGCGCTTGGCAAAAACGAGTATCCCAACCTGCACGAATATCATCTAATCGGTGTCGCCACGGGCATCTATTACTCCGAGATCGACAAGGACATGGCACGAGTGCTCACGAACGTGCTGCAGCCGCAGGACAAGGTGTTTGGCCTTATGACCTACGGTGGCAAAAACAAGTGGTACGGCAAGGATATCGATGGCATCTGCCGCATGAGGCAGGCCATCTTTATGGGTGTCTACGGCTGCCCCGGCTTTGATACGTGGGGGCCGTTCAAACTCGCCGGCGGTGTCCAAAAGGGACACCCAACCGCTGAGGAAATTAAGGGCGCCGTCGACTTCTTCGACAAGATCGAAGACGAGTATGGCGACATCATCATCGAAGAGTACGCCAAGCGCGAGAAGCGCCTAGCATACGAGAAGGAGCATCCTGCAGGAGGACTGGTGGCCGGCGTCAAGCGCACGGCAAAGAAGATCGCTAACAAGCTGTAACTGTGAAGGTGCTTTTGAGCGTTTAACCCATACGGCGGGTCCGAGCAGATTCGGGCCCGCCGTCTTTTTCTATCGTTACTCGGTAAAGGCGTTGCCGACGCTCTGGCCGCCAACATACGTCTCGACGAGGGTGAGCTCATGGTCGAACACGACAAAGTCGGCGTCGCGACCAGGCATGATGCTGCCGCACTTATCCTCGATGTGCGCGGAGCGTGCCGGCACCTCGGTTGCCATGCGAATGGCGATATCGGCGCTGGCGATGCCCCAGTCGACGATGTTCTTGACGCCCTGGGCAAGCGTGAGCACCGAGCCGGCAATGCTCTTGCCGTCGGCGAGCCAGCACAGGTTGTCCTTCATGATGACGTCCATGCCGCCGCTGGTGTAGCTGCCCTCGGGCATGCCGCCGCAGCCAAGGCAGTCGGTGATGAGCACCGTGTGCTGCCAGCCCTTTGCCTGCAGCAGCGCCTTGATGGCGGCAGGGTTCACGTGCTTGCCATCACAGATGATCTCGGCGTAGGTCTCGGGCGTGGACATGGCAGCACCCACGACACCGGGCTCACGGTGATGCAGCCCGCGCTGACCGTTATAGGTATGCGTAAAGCAGCTGGCACCGGCGTTGATGGCGGCGATGCACTCATCGTAGGTGGCGTCGGAGTGACCGATGCTGGTCACGACGCCCTTGGCGTTCAGAGCAGCCGCATAAGCAGCGGCACCGTCGCGCTCGGCCGCCATGGCGCTCTTGACGATGCGACCACCCGCAGCCTCCTGCCACTGGTCGAAGACCTCCTCGGAGGGATCGATCAGGTAAGCGGGGTTCTGCGCGCCCACATGCTTCATGGTAAAGAAGGGGCCCTCCAGGTAGATGCCCTGAATGCGTGCACCACAGAAGTCGGGGCCGCGGCCCTCGTCCGCCTGAGCGATAGCGGCGCAGGCGTCCTTGATCTGCTCGACGCCATCGGTGAACGTCGTGGGCAGCCAGCTGGTGGTACCGCGACGGGCGAGCTCGGTCGAGCTGATATCGATGCCCTCGGGATCGTTATCGGTAGTTGAGTGGTTGTAGAAGCCGTGGATGTGAGTATCGACCATACCCGGCGCGATCCACGATCCCGTGTAGTCCTTAATCTCGCAAGAGGGCTCGTCGGCCTGCCAGGCGCCAAAGACGCCATCCTCGACCATAAGATAGCCGCCCAGTTGCGGGCCTGCCGGCAAGAAGAACTTGTCAGCCTTAATTGCGTACGTGCTCATATGCACTCCTTGCTTCTAAAGCAGTTGACTGTGGTGATGCTTATACCCAGCACACGTAAAACAAAAAGCGCCCGCCCGCCGTTATGAGCGGACGGGCGCCCTTACAGGGGGACGCGATTAAGCGGTGAAGGGGTGAATCGTCACGCCCTTAACCACGCGGTTGACCGTGCCGGTGGGGCTCGGCGTATCGGGCGTGTTGCCCACGCGCACGGAGTTGAGCAGGCTGATAGCCTGGGCAAACATCACGAACGGCAGGGCAAGGTAGCCCTCGGGAAGTGCCTCGTAGCCCTTAAAGGTGAAGGACTCACCCTCATAGACGGTGGCACCTTCCTGCTGAACGGCGACGGTGTGCTGAGCGATCTTGTCGCCACCGATCTCGTTGAGGATGTCGATGTCGTACTGACGGGTGTAGGCGTCGTTGTTGACGAACACGAAGACGAGCGTCTTATCGTCGACGAAGGACTTGGGTCCATGACGATAGCCCATGGAAGTGTCGTAAGAAGTGGCAACCAGGCCGTGAGCAAGCTCGAGAATCTTAAGCTGGCTCTCCTGAGCAAGGCCGCCAAAGGAGCCGGAGCCCAGGTAGGTCACGCGGTTGAAGTCGCCAGCGAGGTAATCGGCGACCTCGGACTCGCGAGCGATAACCTCCTCGCCCATCTTGGCGATGGTCTCGACCCACTCGGCCTTCTGCTCGTCAGAGGCAGTGTCGAAAATAAGGGTGGTGAGCAGGGTCATGCAGGAATAAGAACCGGTCATGGCGAAGCCCTTGTCGTTGGCGCGCGGAATGAGCAGCGTCAGCGCATTGGGATCATCGGCAGACTCGACGGCGAGCTTGCCCTCGGGAGCGCAGGTGATGTTGAGGAACTTGACGTTGTGGACGAGCTCCTTGGCAACGGCAACGGCGGCAAGGCTCTCGGGGCTGTTGCCAGAGCGGGCAAAGGAAACCACGAGCGTGGGATCCTCGGCGCGCAGGAAGTCGCGCGGAGCGCTCACGATGTCGGTCGTGGCGATGGGCTTAAAGTCGTAGAGATCAGTGTTGCCAGCGTGACGCAGGTACGGGGCGCAGGTATCGCCAACGTAGTCGGACGTACCGGCACCGGTGAAGACAACGGACAGACGGCCCTCGCCCATAGCGCGAGCCTCGGCCAGGAAGGCCTCGATGGCCTCCTTGTTCTCGCGATAGATGTTGAGCGTATCACGCCAAAGCTCGGGCTGCTGAGCAATCTCGGCCGTGGTGATCTGGGCGCCGAGCTCGGTGAGCTCCTCGACACTCTTCTCGAACATTTCTAATACCTCTCTCTAGAAGTAATCCTCTGACGTGCAATTATACACTTCGGTTGGTTATCTGGTAGTAACCAGTTAAATGCAAAGAATCATCATATGGAAACGATGCGGACACTAGTTGCTACGCTGGTGGTAAACCTTGTATTTAAACTGATCGGCACGAGCAACCGAGAGTGTATACTCCACAACCTCGTTTGACTCGTTATACGTAGTCCTGACCAAATCGAGCACAGGCGAGCCCTCGACAATTCCCAAAAGGTGGGCGTCGGTGGGACGGGCTATGCTCGCATAGAACTCCTCTTCGGCCACGCGAATCTTTTGCTGAAAGTCTTGCTCAATCACATCGTAAAGCGGCTTACGCTCCAGCAGTGGTCGCTTTAGGGACAGAAATTGACGAACCGGTAGATAGCTGCGTTCGACCATCATGGGCATGTTATCGGCAGAACGAAGGCGCTTAAGCTTAAAAATGCGATCACCGATACGCAATCCCATATGCTCGGCCAGATTCTTATCGGCCTCCATCTCGCAAAACTCGAGAATCGTGGTCTCGGGGTCGCGACCCATCGCGCGCATCTGCTCGGTAAAGCTGTAGGACTGCATAAGATTGGTTGCTTTTGCCGAACGGTCGGTCACAAAGGTACCGCGACCGTGCTGCCGAACCACCAGTCCCAAACGCTCCAGTTCCTGCAGAGCCAGGCGTACCGTAGTGCGCGAGAGACCATAGCGCTCCGAAAGTTCGCGCTCGGAAGGAATCATGTCACCGGCGCGATATTCATGGTCGATCTTTTCGGTCAGAATATCGACCAGCTGATCGTACAGCGGTTGCTTATGCGCTCCGATCGCCATCCTATCCTCCCTTTTGCTCGAATTCGGCTAACCACCTAGGGTGTTAAGCATTATCAGTCTGCAACACCCGAATCATCTTGAAAACAAAAGCCGCGTGCTCGAAAGAGCGCGCGGCTTTTAACATACACATGGCTTAAGGGGTCGGGGTGTGAGCCGCGTAGGGACACACCCCTCAAGCTAGAGCCTTACCAGATGCTCGGCCAGAGACCAAGCGGGCCAGCGCCCAGGATGCCAAGGACGAAGAGCAGGAGAATGCCCTTGGTCGGGGTCCAGCTGTGCTTAGCGAACATGTAGTAAAGCAGCAGCGTAAGCATAAGCGGGACGAGCTTCGGGACGATGGTGTTGAGGGTGTCGGCAACAGAGAAGTTGACCGGATCCTCGGTAACGGTGCCGTAGGTCACGGACTCCATGCCGTTGCCCAGATCGGTGACGCCGCACTCGACAGCGTTGCCGTCGGCATCGGAAGCAGTAAGGGCGTTGCCGTCCTTATCGGTCATGGCGATGGTACCGGCCTCAGCGGTCTCGGTATCGATGCCCTCCATACCGGTGAAGTTCTCGGCCTCCTTCTCGGAGACAATCACGGTAGTAGCGGAGAGGCCGCGGGTGGTGCCGTTGGGGATCTGGAGGTTGATCTGGGTGCCACCCATGGTGACGACCAGGCAACCGACGACGAAGACGCCCATGATGGAAGCGGCACGCGTGAAGGCCTGCATGTTGGCGGTCAGAGCGTCAATAGCGCTGGTGCCAAGCTTGTAGGACCAGTTCATGAGCCAGAAGCGCAGAGCGAACTGAACGGCGTTGAAGATCACCAGGAAGATGATCGGCGCAGCGGCGTTGCCGTTGATGGCCATGTTGGAGGTGATGCCGGCCGTGATAGGCACGAGCGTCAGCCAGAACAGGGCGTCACCGATACCACCGAGCGGGCCCATTGCGGCGACGCGGACGGCGCGGATCGTGGGGATGTCAACCTTGTTCTGCTCGAGCGAAAGCACGATGCCCATAACAAAGGTGACGAGGAACGGGTGAGTGTTGAAGAACTCCAGGTTGTGGCTCATGGAAGCCGCGAGGTCGTTCTTGTTGGTGTGGATCTTCTCCAGACCGGGGATGATGGAGTAGAGCCAGCCAGCGGCCTGCATACGCTCGTAGTTGAACGAGGCCTGCAGGAAGCAGGAGCGCCAAGCCATCTTGTTGAGGGTCTTCTGGTCGAGCTGCGGAGCAGGAGTGAGATCCTCGTAGTGCTCCGGGATCACATACTCATTAGATGCCATCTTCGAAGTCACCTCCGTCAGAAACAGCTGCACCCTTCAGCTCGGTCTGCTGCTGGAAGTCCCAGAAAGCGATGCCGAAGCCGATGAGAGCGAGGATGAGCAGAGCAGGGGTTGCCAGCGAATCGTTGGCAACGGTGATGAGCGCGAGGCCAAAGCCCATGAGGAAGAAGCCCCACATATCGCGGTTCATCATAACCTTGAGCAGGACGGCGAAGCCGACGAAGCGCATCATGCCGCCTGCAGCGGACAGACCGGTCTGCAGCCAAGTCGGGATGGCGGAAGCGATGGTCTGACCAATGGTAGCGCCAGCGATGAAGAACAGGGTGACGACGACAGCGAAGATCAGGCCGAGCAGAGCCATGGCGAAGTAGTTCAGGCGCTCGATGCCCTTGGTGTCCGCGTTGTGAGCCATGTTATCGGCCGTGGACATAAGCGGGGACATAAGCGTGAAGACCAGGGTAACGCCAAGCTGGCCAAGCAGAGCGAACGGAATAGCGAGGCCGACTGCCGCGTTGGGCTCGAGGCCCGTGGCGATAGCGAGAATGGCTGCCATGATGCCGCCGATGACGGCGTTAGGCGGCTGAGCGCCTCCGATCGGCATGTTGCCGATCGTCATGAGCTGATAGGTACCACCCACGAGAAGACCGGTGTTGAGGTCGCCAAGGATAAGACCGATGACGGCGCCGGTGACGATGGGCTGATAGAGAGACTCGAGGAAATCAAACTGGTCGATTGCCGCGATGAACGTAACAACGAAGACCAGAGCGATCTGGATGATCGAGTATTCCATCTTGCTCCTCCTTTCAAAATGAATGTACGCACTTTGGATATCACGTACAGAACGTCAGGGTTTCACTCCTGACAACGTGGATCACGAGGATTACGAGAAGAGCTTGCTCGTGTCCTCAACAGGCGTGCTCGGAACGCGCCTGATCTCCAACTCCACCCCCAATTCCTGCAGCTCTTTAAACGCAGCGACATCCTCGTCGTTAACTGCGACGGAGGTGGCGACTTGGCGCTTTCCTTCCGACATGTGCATGTTGCCGATGTTTACCTTCTTTATAGGCACACCGCCCTTGACGAGCGTAAGCACGTCTTCCGGTGTTTCGGCCACGATGAAGATCTTCTGGCGCGGGCTCGCCTTGCCAATGACGTCGATGGTCTTCTGCAGGGAGAAGAAACGCGTAGCGACGCCGGCGGGAGCGGCCATCTTCATGAGGTTCTGGCGCATGGTGTTGGACGCCACGTCGTCGTTGGCGACGAGGATGAGGTTGGAGCCCAGAGTGGAGTTCCACTGGGTGGCAACCTGACCATGAACCAGTCGGTTATCGATGCGGGTAAGAAGAATGTTGGGTTCTGCCATGTTGATCAGCTTCCTTTCGATATTTGCTGACGACAGTTACTTAATCTCCTGAATCGCGTAACGCGAAACATCTACGACGGCTCCGGATCGGACTTTGATCTGGACCTTCTCGCCTTCGATGCCTTTGACGGTTCCGTAGATACCGCCGGCGAAAAGAACCTCCTGACCCGGCTTGAGCTCGGTGTGCAGCTCCTTGAAGTACTTCTGCTTCTTCTTCATGTTGATTTGCGACCAGATGGTGTAAATCAAGCCCATGATGACAAGCAGGCCTAAAAGGGCGACCGAGGAGCTCAGGACGTTGGCTCCGAAATCGGCCATTAGATGCCGTCCTCGTCGCCGAAGATATCCTCTTCCTCGGAGTCGGCAACGGATGCGACCGTCTGGGCGGTGACGCCCGTCTGGCCAACGGTCACGGCCTGCTCGCCAAGCTCGGCGAGTGTGGCATTGCCGCGGAGGAACAGAAGCTCAATAACCATGGGAAGGTTGGTGCCAGTCAGAACCTCGACGTTGTCGACATCCTGGGCAATCATCATCGACTGGTTGAACGGGGTGCCGCCAAGCAGGTCGGTAAAGACGAGCACGCCATCGCACTCCTCGCGCATGGCGGTAATAGCGGCGCGGAGATCCTCACCGTAGGATGCAGCCTGGTCGCCCTCAAAAGGAACGACGGTAAAAGCAGGCTGGTCGCCGGCAACCATAGCGATAGCGCTTGCAAGGCCGGGTGCGAACTGTCCATGACCGGTAAGAATAAAGCCAACCATTCAAATTTCCCTTCCGAAGGTGTGTACAATCTGAGTCCGATGATTTTCGGAAGCCAGCGGGCGCTCGCCCTTAAAGCTTCTTGGAAAGCGTTCTTTCAAGACCAGTGGTTTCTAAACTGGTAGTAACCACGTGACGTGTTGTTGTCACTATATCACCCCAGAAGAGGCCGCTTTCGTTGATTTATACGGTAAAACGTTTTTGCACCGCTCGCGGTGATATTTCGACCGTTTACCGCTCGTTAACACTTCTACCTGCGGTTTTGAAACCGTTTCGAAATGCTTTGGCAAAAGATCGAAACTTTTCCTGTGTCTAAACAACGCTGGGCGGCTAAAAATAGCGCGTAGAAAAATTGCAGGTCATTGTGAAGATATGTGAATTGGTCTTTTTGACTTAATACCAGTTAGAACCAGTTTTGAGATTATCGGTGAACGGTAGTTTTCGACCGTTCACCGGTTACTTGCAATCGTTTGCAGTTGTTTTCCCAGATGAATTAGGGAAACGCGATGGAGCGTTTGCGCGGGCGCAGGAAATTTTGGCATTTGTCCTTATCCCCCACGCGCCAAACTCCGGCATCCAAAATGAGTTAATAGCTCACGCTAATCGTTTTCAATCATTACTTACTCAGTATCCGTAATTATTTGTCGTTTATCGTTAATTCTGATATGATACAAGTATCATCCCAAACGCCGATTGGAGGGGTTATAGTCCATCGAAACGCATCTATATCGAATGAAACCATCAGCCGCGAACAGACGATAGCCAAACTGAGGAAGCTCGCTCGCATCTGCAAATGGGCCACAATCTGCATTACCACCGCGCTCGCTCTGGGACTCCTCGCAGTCATTGCGATTGACCTTCTACTCATATTGCCTGGCCTCTCCCAAGGCTCGTGTCTCCAATCCGTAGAACTTCAAGCCGGCGAAGGGCCGTGCCTTGCTATCGTCGGTACCGATGCGCAGGCCCCACTTATGCTCGTCGCACACGATGGCCACACTGCCATAGGGAGCCTCTTGATGACATGCCTCGCGCTTACCATCGCGATAAGCGTGCGCAGGCTTTTCTTCAACATTGAAAAGGAAGGCAGGCCCTTTGACCTTGAATGTAACCAGACACTTCGTCGAGTAGGACATTTATTCCTTATCGGCGGCGTTGCCGTGAGGCTTCTTGGTGCCGTAATCACGGGAATGATACTCTCAGGATTTGGCGGCAGCTTTACGGATGCGTTCGTCGGCCAGTTATTCGAGCCCTCCATGCTCTTTGCAGGCCTGATTATTTGCCTGATTGCCAGTATCTTCCGCTACGGGTATATCCTGCAAAAACAAGATGACGAGTTGCTCTAGGGGGAATCCATGATTATTCTGCGGCTTGACCGCATGCTCGCCGAACGCAAGATCTCATCCAAAGAGCTTGCGGGACGCGTGGGCATCTCCCAGGTCAATATGTCACGCATTAAGACGGGCAAGGTTTCTGCCATACGTTTTTCAACTCTTGACGCGATATGCCGGGCACTCGACTGCCAACCGGGCGATGTACTGGAATATATATCCGACGATGAAGCCGATAGCCTTTTTGGGCTTACAGATGAATAGCCATAATTAAGCCGTCAATCACGCCCTCAACGCAAAAAGCCCGCTAGAACGTTGTCCGTTCTAGCGGGCTCAATCAGGTAGATCGGTTAGCGCGCAGTAGTGCAGGCAAACCTTACGCAAACAAGCCGTAGATGCTGATGTTGGCCTTGGCGTAGAGACCGTTAGCATACTCGGTCCACTTGGAGCTGGCGCTCGAAGCCTGCGAGGAATACTGCTGATAAGCAGTGTAGTAGGCGGTCATGGCCTGCTTATAGGTAGCGCTATCGGCTGTAAAGGCATCATCGGCAAAGGCCTTGGCATAGGTGCTGTCGGCATCCTTCCAGGTACCCTTCTCGCTATCCCACTCATCGCCGGCAAGGTTGATAATGTAGTCGGCGTAGTCCTTGCTCGCGGTCTCCTCGTTGCCGTCAGCAGGCTCGGTCGGGGCGGTCGACATGCTTGCGGAGCTGTCGCCCACCTTCTTTTTGTAGAGCTTCTGCAGCGTCGCGGACTGGCGGACGATCTGCTTGGCCTGGTCCTTGGACACACCATACTGCGTGGCCATGGTCTTGTAGTCGGAGGTGCCGATGGAATCCTCGGCGTACTGCTTCATTTCCTTGGAAGAGACGGTAATGCCCTCGTCCTCGGCAGCGTCCAGCAGAATCTGGTTGCGCACGTAGGACAGGATAACGTCGGCAGACGGAGCGGTGTAGTTGCCGTCGTCGTCCTTGACGGTGTCGAGGCTGTACTGGCTCTCGATGGCCTCACGCGCGGTGATGTCGTTCTTCTTGCCGTTGTAGCTATAGCTTGCCACGGTCGAATCGAGCTGGTCCTCGGTCAGGGTCGCCGAACCGACGCCCTTGCCGCCAAAGCCGCCGTTGCCGATAAAGAAGCCGACCACGGCAGCGATCACGACGGCGACCACAAAGGCGGCAATCATCGTCTTCTTGCGCTTGCAAGCGTGGCCGTCCGCGTCGGAGTCGTCGTCCTCGTCCTGCTCCTCGGGCATGAGGTTCTCGTCAGCTGCATCCGCGGCGATCTTTGCCTCCAGGCGAGCGTCCTCCTCCTCGGCGGTCGTGCCGGCGGCAATATGTTCGGCAGACGTGCCGGCGACCAGGTCGATCTTCTCGTCCTCATCACCGTCGGGGCCTTCGCCGCGCTCGATGATCTGGATGCCGTCGATCTCGTCCTTCTCGTCCTTCTTTTGAATCAGACCCATATCAGTTACTCCTTGTTAGGAAACATAGTCCCCAATAGAATACGCCCGGCAGAGCGCCGGGCGTATTGATTCTTAGGTTATACGCAAACACTTAAGTACTATTTAGGCGTTTGCAGCGTGCATACCTTAGACCAGGTGCGCGACAACGGCATCGGCGAAGGCCTGCGTGCCCACCGCGCCCTCAACGGAGCCGGTCTGGGCACGACGCACGTCACCGGTAACCTGCTCGCCCTCGTCGAGCGTGGCAGAGACGGCGGCGCGAATGCGATTGGCAGCGTCGTTCTCGCCCAGGTGATCGAGCATCATCGCAGCAGAGAGGATCTCGGCTGTGGGGTTGGCGATATCCTGGCCAGCGATATCGGGCGCGGAGCCGTGCGTAGCCTCGAAGATGGCGCAGTCGGCACCGATGTTGGAGCCGGGGGCCATGCCTAAGCCGCCCACCAGGCCGGCGCACAGGTCGCTCACGATGTCGCCGTACAGGTTGGGCAGCACCAGGACATCGAAGTCATTGGGGTTTTGGACCAGGCCCATGCAGGTGGCGTCGACGATCTTGTCGTTGAACTCGATATCGGGATAGTTGGCGGCCACCTCGCGCGCCACGCGCAGGAACAGGCCGTCGGTCGCCTTCATGATGTTGGCCTTGTGCACGGCCGTCACCTTTTTGCGGCCGCAGCGGCGGGCATACTCAAAGGCATACTCCACAATGCGGCGGCTCTTGGCGATGGAGATCGGCTTGATTGAAATCGCGGAATCCGCGGCGAAGGTCTTCTGACCCGAACGCTCAACGAGCTGCGAGAGCTCCTCGACCTCGGCAGCGCCCTCATCGAACTCGATCCCGGCGTAGAGGTCCTCGGTGTTCTCACGCACGATGACCAGGTCGACGTCGCGGAAGCGCGAGCCGTCGCCCGGCTGCGACAGGCAGGGGCGCACGCAGGCGTACAGGTCGAAGTGCTTGCGCAGGGCCACGTTAACGCTGCGGAAACCCGTGCCGACCGGCGTGGTGATGGGGCCCTTGATGGCAACCTTGGTCTCGGCGACCGCATCGAGCACGTGCTGGGGCAGTGGCGTGCCAAACTCGTCCATGACGCCGGCACCGGCCTCCTGGACATTCCAATTGATCTGGACACCGGTGGCCTCGACCACGCGGCGCATGGCCTGCGTAATCTCGGGACCGATACCGTCACCGGGAATCAGGACTACATCGTGCGCCATAATCTGTTACTCCTCGTTTTCGGCGTCGTCAGATTTTTTAACGCTAGCACGCTTCTTCTTTTTGGAGAGATCAAGGTCAAAGCGTTTAACAAGCATTTCGCAAATCTCGCTCGAACGGGCTTTGAGATAGCTGCCCTTGCCGTTCTCGGCATCGAACTTAAGGCGCAGCGCAAGCTTCTCGGCGACCTCGGCGTCGATCTCGCCCTGGCCAAACTCGTACAGGCAACCGAGCATGTCGCGATACTCGAGGTCGCCGTGGTAGCACTGGATAGCCTCGTCCAGGATGGGCCAAGCCTCGCGCGAACGCTCGACGCTCGTGGCGCCCCACACGCACAGCAGGCGGAAGGCGGCATAGCGCAGCGTGGAGGAAATCTCGTCGAACAGTGCGGTCTCGGCGCCCTCAAAGGCATCGCCCAGCTGCTCGGGGCAGGTGGTGGCGAGCGACGTCAGGGCATCGAGGGCCTCCCAGCGGGTCTGCGCCTCGGGGCGGTCGAGCGCCTCGATCAGCGCGGGCACGCAGGGCACGACGCGTTGCGGATCGCGCTCGGCCAGCAGATGCAGCACGCGGGCGGCAAACTGGCGGATGCGGCGCGTGGGGCAGCCGAGCTCCTTGACCAGACGGTCGACGGCGTTCTCGTTCTCCTCTGCCAGCTGAAGCTGTGCCATCTCCTCGTCGGTAAGCTGTTCTTCCTTGTTTTCTGCCATAGTTACCTCTTCTTACTATTTCTTAGCGTGCTTGCCAGCACCCTTGCTGTCATCGGTGACCGAGATGAGCTGTCGGTCGGCCGCGCCATTGCGACGCGCACGGCGGCGCTCCTCGGCGTCGCCCGCGTCGGCGGCGGCGCGATGGGCCTTGTTGACGTTAAAGACCTCGTCGTGCTTGCGCCACGGACCGACGGACTCGCCAAAGCTCATCTTAAGGCCGGCGATAAAGCCGCCGAGCCAGCCGATCGGCGCAAACTGCACCAGCGGGAACAGCGAGAACACCCAGGTCAGCAGGACGACTGCCGCCGCACCCGCAAAGTTGGCAATCCAGTAGTCGCGCTTGGTGATCACGCGCTTTTCGCACGCCCACTGGCCGCACAAAAAACCGATGTAGATCGCAAAGAGAAAGAGCGCCAGCGCAAGCACCACGAACGTCCAGCTCATGGGCGTTACTCCTCGTGATGGTGGCCGCAGCAGCACTCGTGGCCGTCATCATGGCCGTGGCCGCCGCAGCACTCGTGGCCCTCGTCGTGGTGGTGGCCACAACCGCACTCGTGATCGTCGCCATGCTCGCCGCAACCGCAGCCTTCCTCGTGAGCGCCATGCTCCTCGGGACGATACTGCGACCAGTCCAGACCGGCGGCGATGGCGTCGGCCTCCTCCTTATAGAGGACCGTGACGGCCTGGGTACCCAGCTTGGCACCACCGATGGCGTCGAGCATGTCGTAGAGCGTAAAGGCCACGTCGGCACCGGGCAGCGCAAGCTCGCGGTCGTCGGCATAGGCGAGCGCCAAGCGCAGGTCCTTGATAAAGTGCTCGACCATAAAGCCGGGCTTGTAGTCGCCGTCGAGCGCCTTGGGAGCCAGGCTCTCCATGGCGCCAGACTTGCCGGTGCCGCCCAGGATCATCTGGCGGGTCTTCTCCAGGTCAAGGCCGCTCAACTCGGCAAATGCCATGGCGTCTGCCATGCCGACCATGCAGGCGCCCAGCGACACCTGGTTGGCGAGCTTGGCAGCCTGGCCCTTGCCGGCGCCATCGAAGCAGCAGATGTTGGCCGCAAAGGTGGCAAGGATGTCGCGGACCGGCGCGATGTCGTTCTCGGTAGCGCCCACGATAGCCGTGAGCGTACCGGCGATAGCGCCCGACTCGCCGCCGGTGACGGGGCAGTCAAACGCCATGCGACCAGAAACCTGGGCGGCCTCGGCAATGTCACGGGCAAGCTCGGGCGAGCTCGTGGTGAGGTCGATCAAGACCGCACCCGGCTTGGTGCACGCGAGCAGGCCGTCGCCCGCCAGGTAGAGTTCCTCGACCTCGGAGGGATAGCCCACCATGGTAAAGACGACATCGGCGTTCGCCGCGGCATCGGCCGGCGTATCTGCCCAGACGGCGCCGCGCTCGATAAGCGCCGCCGCCTTGGACTTGGTGCGGTTGTTGACCGTGACGGGATAGCCGGCGTCCAGAATGTGGCCGGCGATGGGGGCACCCATGATTCCGGTGCCAATGAATGCGACGGAGAGCTTGTTTGCCATGAAACCTTTCCTTTTGGGTTGGGTGTTGTTACCAGGTTGAATACTCGGTGCCAGCGTTTGGGCTGTGAGTCGAGGGCGATTACGGACGCAGCGCTTGCCTACTGACCGCGCACGCGGCGGGCGATACGGTCGGAAAGCGAGGCTTTCTCGGCGCGATTCTTGCCCCAAAACGCGCAGCCCACCATGCCGGGGCCCACGTGCGAGCCGATGGTGGGACCCACGGAGCCGCGAATGATCGTGACGTCGGCGCAACCCTCCTCCTTGCGGATGGCGGCTTCGAGCCAGTCACCATCCTTTTCGGCATCGGCCGTCATGATGGCGATGGGCATGGTGCGATCGGGCACGTAGTTCTCGCGGAACGACTTGAGGATGGACTTGAGCGCCTTCTTGCGGCCGCGGTTGACGCCGATCAGCGACAGCGAGCCGGCCAGGTCGTAGGAGAGCTCGGGCTTGACGTCGAGCTTTGCCGTGAGCTGCGCCGCCGCGGGAGGAATGCGGCCGCCGGCAGCCAGTGCGTCGAAGCTCTCGAGCGTAAAGTAGCCGTGCACGTAGGTTTTTGCCTCGTTTGCCCAATCGACCAGCTGTTTGGCGGTCAGTCCCGCCGAACGCTGGCGCACGGCCTCGAGCGCCAAGAGCGCGCCGGTCGCGCAAGGCAGAGCGTTGTCGACCACGTAGAGCTCAAAGTTGGGATACTCGGCGCGCACGGCATCTGCCGCCTGGCACGCGGAGTTGTAGCTCGACGACAGCGCCGAGGTAAAGCACAGGTAGACCGTGGGCGTACCCTCTTTGGCGCACTCGGTAAAGAACTCGATATAGCGACCGAGCGACACAGCCGAGGTGGACACGCGGGCACCGGCGCGCATGCGGTCGTAGAACTCCTTAGGGCTCATGCTCGACCAGATGTCATCCGTGCGCTCTTCGCCATCGATAATGAAGGGGAAACCCAGGATATCGACATCGAGGTTCGCGGCGACCTCGGGGCTAAAGTCGCAGCAGGTATCGACGACGATGCGGCAGCGGTCAGAATGGCCGGTAGATGCAGCCTTGTCCATCAAAGCGACTCCTTACGTAAAAAAGGCGACCACCCGCATGGGATGGCCGCCAACCGTTAACTCATGCAAGTTAACGTATTTTACTCGTCAAGTGTTTCGATACGGGGCTTGATGATGCCATATCCACCATTCTTACGGTGATACACCACATTGATAAGGCCGGTCGTCGCGTTCTCGAACACGTAGAAGTCGTGGCCGAGCAGATCGGTCTGCACCAGCGCCTGCTCCTCAGTCATCGGGGTGACGTCGATGACCTTCTCGCGGACGAGCAGGTCGTCCTCCTCCTCGGGCAGCAGCAGGTCGGCCAGATCCTCGACGCGCTCGACCGGCGCAACATCCGCGGCGCTGGCACCGCCCTGGCGGTTGTCCACGACCTTGGTCTTGAACTTACGCAGCTGGCGGGTGACCTTATCGGCGGAGAGGTCGATGGCGGCGTACATATCTGCACCGTGCTCGGCAACGCGAATCACCGAACCGCGGGCACGAACCGTGACCTCGACGATTGCCGGGTTGGGGTTCGAGGGGTTCTTCTCATAGCGAAGTACAACGTCGACCGTCATGGGCTCGATATCGAAAACCTTGAGCGCCTCGCCGATCTTCTCATCCACATGCGCACGCAGAGCATCGGTTACCGTCGTCTTGCGTCCAGAAACCTTGATATCCATACGTGGCTCCAATCTGCCTCGGGGACTTACTGTACTGGCTATGTACCCATTGCCGTGCATTTAATCACGCGGATTCCTAAAGACCCGAATAACGATTGCTTGATACCGCATACCGAAGTCTCGTACTTTTCTGTGGCAAAGTGCGCTATAGGAGGGAGCTGGCGGCTTTATATTTGGTCCCAAAAATTGGCTTTGACCTGCTAGTTTTATTGGGATGAAAAAGCCGGACTCCCCCATCGGGGAAGCCCGGCAGTGCGTGTTGAAACCGTGAAGAAGTGTCCTTTCCAACGTATAGGAGACACCACCCCTAGCAATAACTAGCTATTGAGTTTGTTAATGTCGTCGTCGGTGATGGCGCCTTCCTGGCTGGACGATTTGTCCTCGGAGGATGCGGTCTCATTGTTGGAATCGGAGGACTCGCTGCCGGAGGACGTGGTCTCACTGGACTCAGAGTCGCCCGGCTGCACGTTAGCGCCCGAAACCGTCTTAGTGGTGAGGTCGTAGGGCATCCTGCCATACCAGACGCAGTGGACCGCCTCGAGCGTGCCGTCGGCCGTAATACCGTCGAGGGCATCGCTCACGGCACGGCATAGTTCGTCATTGGACGAGAGGCCCACAACACCAAGCGTCGAGGGCGCCTCGAGCGCACCGACATAGGAGATCTCGCTCATCAGGCGTGCAAGGTAGCCGCCGGCCGTGGAGTCGCAGATCACATAGTCGACCTCGCCGGACTCGAGCGCCTCAAAGCACTCGTTGATGTTGGAGTAGGTCTTTTGGTTGGCGGTGATGCTCTGCTTGGCAAGCGCCTCCTGCGAGGCCGAGGACATCTGGACACCCAGGGTAGACGTGTTAAGGGTATCGGTGGAAACGCTTAGCGACCCACCATCGCTGGTTTTACCGAACACGGAAGCGGCATCGTACAGGCAGGTGCCGAGCGAGCTAACATCCCCGTCCGTGGAGTTGATCTCGCCGATAAAGATATCGGCCTTTTTGTCGCCGAGCGCGGAACCTGCCGAGGACGCATCGACAAAGGCGACCTTAAGGCCCATGCGGCTTGCGAGGGCGCGGGCGGCGTCGACCGCATATCCCGTGAGCTCGCCGTCGGCGCCCTGCATGGCCTGCGGCGCATCGGAAGTATCGAGGGCGACTGTCAGAGTTCCGGGAGTGACCAGGGCATCATCCGACACCGCCGGCGTGACGGTCTCGTACTCGATCTGGTCGATCGTGGGAGTCGTGAACGTAGACAGCGGGTTGAACGCGCATCCGCTCAGGCCCAAAACGGCGATGACCGCTGCGGTCCCAGCACCTAACCGAGCCGCGTGCATCAAGCTGCCCCTCACCATGTCCACTACCCTGCCTTCTGTGTCGTATACGATCCGTGCGTTGCGCGGAATATCAGGTTGTTCCCACCAGCTGACCTGGTATTTGACCCCACACTTGCGCACCGGGGTGTTTGCTCGGGAGGCCGCAGCCACCTTCACGACTGGCCCGCTCGCCCGCGAGGCGGTATTGCCCCAAAGAAAGTAGAACGAACGGTGCGGCTTACATCTAGGACGCGCCATGATCGCGCCGCGCGCACGCGGTCGCTTACGTGGATCCCTTTGACCGCGTCTGTCTTGGACTAGGACGGGCATTTCGTCCGTCCGCAACCACAGCCTGGCAGGAACGTAGCGCATTATAGCTAAGTTCAAGCTAAAGTTTAAGGTTAGGGGCGTCATTCGCATCGCGAGTACAGATTTCGCAGGTCGGAGCGGGCTATTCGTGCCCCCATGAAGCCCGGAGCTCCCCCACGGGGAGCTCCGGGGCACCCGTCTCAGGGTGCCGTGTGCAAAAAACGGCAAATATGAGTACTGTTACCAATTTAGTAGCAGCGTATTACCGCCTCACGAGCCCTTTTTGAGTTCCGCACAGCCTGCTTGGCGCCAAGATATTCCACATTCGTTTATTATCTCTTCGCTGAATCCAGATTATCGGCCCAAGTTTCTTTGTTTTTGCTGTCACTAATCTAGTAACAGTACTCATATTTGCCGTTTTTTGCACAGAGCATATAAACAGGCCCCCTATAAAGCCATAGTTTTACGCTGGTTTGAGCCCAAAGCACGCTCGGAGCGTATTCAGCAGAGCATCTTGCCTCTTTCGACGAGCCTCTACGCGATTCTGATATCGCTTACCCATACGCTGGTGGATGCGCCATGCGAGTGCTTCCATCGCTTCCATGTCACAGAGCATTTCGTTGTTGACCGTCGCGACCTCGATTCCCATAGTAATCAAGCCCGTGTTGCGCTTTTCATCATGGATACGTCCCCTCCGAGAGGAATGGCCCAGCTCACCGTTGTATTCCAAGTCAAACCGGGCTGCTTCCTGATACGCATCGCAAACCGCATGCGGCATCCCCGAGATCGCCTGTGCACGGTCGTTGAACTCGATCTTGTAGTCGGTCTTAAAGGGACCACAGGCAAATCCGCCATAGGAAAACGGAAGCGAAAACATGGCAAGCATGATGCACTCCATGGGTGAACGCAGGTTTTCCGACAGATAGGGACACAGGCGCAGCAGCTGTTTGGCCACATTCCCCTTGCATGCCGCGAGGTAATCTACCAGGCAATCGGGTGTCAGCACGGACTCGACCTCAAAGTAACCGACATCTGGCGGCTGGTCTTTGTCCTTTGCCAATTTGTTCACGACAGGCGAGGTGTAGGGAGGCAGATACTTCCCGCGGTCGCTCAGTGAAATCTTAGAGCACAGTTCCTGGGCCAGGGCAAACGCCTGGATGCAGCCGACCTCGCGCGCGATGGCAACACAAAGGGCCTCGGGAGATAGACTGTACACCCCCGGTTCCACCTCTAGAATCGAGCCGGCGGGCAACCCGGAACACACGGACCAGCTCACGCCAGGGATGCGGCGGCGCTGCGCCGCAGATCCCACCAGCAAGCACAGATCTTCTTGCACCTCGCCGCTTGCGGCCCCAATCCGCACCAAATCGGGAAGATAGATGTCCTCGGTCGAGGGCGACGACGCGCGCAGCACACGGCGCTCTTCATCGGGATTAAGGTCCTTCCAGCTTATGTAGCCCATCTGCCGGCGCTCGGCGCGCATCATGCGTAGCGCCGAGGCGCCAGTTAGGATTACGGAAGCCGCTAGCTGCTCTTTTGTCGGTTTGTTGCACCACCTGATTGTTACCGCCACATGAATCACCCCTACCAAACGCGTGCGACAGCGAGGCCATCAACGGCCGTGGCACCGGCGCGCTTGAGTTCCGCCGAAGCCGCTGCCATCGTCGCACCCGTGGTGATAACGTCATCGATAAGCAGCAGGCGGCGGCCGTGCACATCCTCAACCGTCTCGTACATACCTCGGGCACGCTCGCGGCGCTCCTCACGACCGAGTTCGCGCTGGTCGCCATGCCCGTACTTGACGAGAGCATCGAGCAGAGGAACACCCGACAGCTCGCAAAATGGGCGCGCAATAGCCTCCATATGATCAAAACCACGCCGCCGAAACGCTGCCGCCGTCGCAGGCACAAACACCACCGCATCCGCACCGGAAAGCACGCCTCCGTAGCGATCGGGCGCTACGACCTGGGCATGCAGGGCGGTGTCGTAGAGCAGCTCCGCCAGATACGGAGCCAGACGTCGCTCGCCCGCATCCTTGTACGCTATAATGATGCGCGGCAGCGGATGCGCATAGACGGCGCACGCCAGGCAGCGGTCGAGCGCCTCCGCCATTGCCGAGGACGTGCCCTCGACCGAACACTCAGTGCACAGCAAATCCCCAAACGGGGCGCCGCATCGGGTGCAGCTATGACACGGGTCGATGAGCGTGAGCGCAGCCAGACAGTCTTGGCAAATAAGCGCACCGGCGCGCTCGCAGCCGGCACATCGTGTTGGCGACAATGCCTCGAGCGCCTCGTGTGCCACCCGCTCGGCAAACGGTAGCAATTCGTCCGCAAACGGTAGGGCACCGGCACCCTGCAGACGGCTCAATATGTTCAGATGGCTCTTCAAGACACAACCCTCCCTACGCTCGGTCGCAGGGAGGGCTGTTGATTCGGCGCTATGATACCCCGATGCGCTCGGGGCAAGGCGGGCTAAATCCGCTCGCGGGCGTTATTCGCCGGCGGGCGGTTGTGGTGCGGGCGAAGACGGGGTCGAGCCCTCGCCACCATCCTGGCGCGGCTTGCGGGAACGGCGACGGCGACGGCGCTTTTGACCCTGGTCGGCCGAGCCCTCGCCACCGCGATCCTCGCGCGGCTCGCGCTCGTCGCGAGCGGCGCCACGCGAAGCCTTGGCAGCCGCTCCCCCGCCATCTCCGGGACGACGGCGCGTGACCTTTACCTCGCCATCCGAGACCTGATCGGCCACGGAGGGCACTGAGGGCTTCTGCTGCGCGCCCGAGGAATGGCGACGGCGCGGACGCGGCGCGCGCTCCTCCTCGCCACGTGACTTGCCGCTCTTGTCGACAGGCGCATCGGAGGCCGAGGCGCCCTTGGAAGCGGCACCGGCCTCGCGAGCAGCTGCGGCGCGGAAGGCGTCCTCGCGCTCCTCGCTCGACAGATGACGGCGGCGGCGACGTGTGGGGTTCATGCCGCCGCCGCGATTCTGCTGCTGGGGCTGCTGAACCTCGCGCTCGCGAGAGGCGTTCTTGCCCGCGGCTGCAACCTCGGTAGCATCGCCCGAGCCCGCGCGCTTGCGACGGCGACGGCCATCGGCCGCCCCCTCGGCCTCGGGTGTCTCGGCCTTACCGCGGCCCTTTCCGCGGCCACGGCCCTCGCCCTGACCCTGACCGGCGCGAGCATCGGATTCGGCATCGCGACGACGGCGCTTGGGCATCGACGTGCCGGCCAGACGGTCGGCACTCGACAGGCCATCGCCCACATCGACGCCGTTTTCGCGATCGAGCTCCATGAGCGCCAGACGCATCTCGGGCGACTCAATGCGCTCGAGCACGTCGCGCGTCACGCAGTCGGGGCGGCAGTTGCAGCCCTGCTCGGCGGCCTTCTTTTTGCAGCCCTCCGAGCACGTCATATCGGCCAGGTTGACCTTAAAGACTTTGCCGTTCTCCAGGCGCAGCACCAGCTGCTCACGCGGCGTGTCATACTCCTGGATACGCGCCTTGCCAAGCGGCGTATCGATGAGCGTCTTCTTTTTGGGCGCACGGCTCTTAAAGTCCTTGTAGGCCTCGAACTCGTAGCGCAGGCAGCACATCAGACGACCGCACACGCCGCTGATCTTGGAGGAATTGAGCGGCAGGTCTTGCTCTTTTGCCATGCGAATCGAGACGGGCTCAAACTGTCCGCCAAAGCGCGTGCAGCAGAGTTCCTGTCCGCACTGGGCATAGCCGCCCACCAGGCGGGTCTCGTCGCGCACGCCGATCTGGCGCATGTCGACGCGAATGTGCAGCGTCGAGGACAGATCCTTGACGAGCTGGCGAAAATCGACGCGCTCCTCGGCCGCAAAGTAGAACACGGCCTTCTCGCCGCCAAACAGGTACTCGACGCCCACCGGCTTCATCTCGAGGTCGAGCTCCTTGACCAGGCGGCGGAAGTCGACCATGGCCTCGTCGCCCTGGATGGCCAGGTCATCGGCAAGCTGCAGGTCGATGTCGCTCGCCACGCGCAGCACGGGCTTGAGCGGCTGACCGATCTCGTCTTGCGGCACCTCAAAGGGATCGGCCGTGACCAGGCCAATCTCGGTTCCGCGCTCGGTGGAGCAAATGGCATAATCGGCCTCGAGGATATCCAGATCCTGCGGGTCGAACCACAGGTCGCGCGAGGCGTAGGTAAACTTAACGGGTACGACTAACGGCATTTCAGTGCCTTCCTGATATCGAACAGCATGACCTCGATGGCCAGCTGGGGAGTAACGTTTCTGGCGATGTTGCGCTCGGCGGTCGCGACTGCCTCGAGCGCCTGGGTGGCACCCGCAACATTGGTCGCGGCGGCAAGCCGACTGATCGTGTCGCGCACGTCCTCGTTCACAACATCTGCCGCCTCGTCCTGAAGTGTCAGCAGCACGTCGCGCATGAGCGTCCGCGCGCTCGCCAGCGCTTCCATGATACCCGAACGCTCGCGCGCGTTGAGTTCGCGCTTGTTGCGGTCCTCAAGCTGCTTCAATGCTCCACGCGACAGGTAGTCGGCGTTTTGCTCGAGCACCTTTTCCTGCGTGGACTTGACCTCGGCGAGCGGCGCCTTAACGGCGACGATGAGTGACTTGGCACGGCTGAGCACGTCGGCCTCGTCGGCGGCGATGAGCGAATCGATGGCGCGAACCATCTGACGGCGGGCGTCCTGGCGCTCGGCGCTCTTGAGGAACTCGATGCCACGCGTGGGGCTTCCCGCCACGGCGACGGCCATGCGGCAACGCGCGGGGTCCTGACCGGTGGCGCGGCTCACGGCCTGCGCGGCGACGGCGGGCGATACCAGCCGAAACGGCACGCACTGGCAGCGGCTCACGATGGTGGGCAACATCACGTCTGCCGAGGTGCCCAGCAGGATGAACATGACGCCCTCGGGCGGCTCCTCGAGTGTCTTGAGCAGTGCGTTGGCGGTGTTGGCGCGCAGCTGCTCGGCACGGTCGATGATGTAGACCTTGGCCTTGGCGCGGATGGGCGTCAGCGGAACGTCGTCGAGCAGCTCGCGGGTCTGGGCAATGAGGTATCCCGTGGCGCTCTCGGGCGTGTAATAGTGCACGTCGGGGTGCGTGTGCCGCGCAACGCGCACGCAGCTGTCGCATGCGCCGCAGCCGTCCTGCTCGCACAAGAAGGCCTGGGCGAGCGCCCATGCGGCATCGAGCTTGCCGGCGCCGGGAGCGCCCAAAAACAGGTAGGCGTGCGATGCGCGGCCGCTGGCGACGGCGTTGGTCAAAAAATCGCGCACGCGCTGTTGGGTGTCGAGCTTGGCCAGCAGGCTTGTCTGAGCGGGGGCCATGTTACTCGGCCTCCTTAGCAAGCGCGCCGACGACGGCGTCTTGCGGAATGTCGAGACCGTACGCGCGAATCTGCTCGACCGTCTTCTCGAAAACTTCCTCGATGGTCGCGGTAGCGTCGATGAGCTTTACGCGGGCGGGTTCCTCGGCAGCAATGGCACTAAAGCCCTGGTAGACACGCTCCTGGAATGCCATGCCTTTGGCCTCCATGCGATCTGCCGCGCCACGGGCTGCCATGCGCAGCGCCGCCTGCTCGGGCGTGATGTGATAGACGAGCGTGAGCGCCGGGTGCGTCCCCGCGACGGCCAGGTTGTTGGCATCGCGTACTATCTGGCGATCGAGGCCATCGGCAAACGCCTGATAGCAAGTTGTGGAATCGTAGAAGCGGTCGCACAGGACCACCTTGCCGTCAGCAAGGGCAGGCGCGATGACCTCGTGCACCAGCTGGGCGCGCGCGGCCTCGTAGAGCAACAACTCGCAGGTGTCTCCCATCGCCGTATTGGCGGGGTCGAGCAGCAGAGCACGGATCTTTTCGCTGATGGCGGTACCGCCCGGCTCGCGCAGGCTCACAACCTGGTAGCCAGCGAGTTCGAGCGCGCGGGCAAGCAGGCGCGCCTGCGTGGACTTGCCGGCGCCATCGACGCCCTCGAGCGTGATAAAGCTATGTTGAGCGGGCTCAAAAGCCATGGGCGCAGCCCCTTCCTACAAGGCGCGTAAATGCAGATATATCAACCAAGCCATGATACCCCAGTGCTCGGTGCGTCCCAAATCCAACCTAGTCATCGAGGCATCCCCGAAGTTGCGGTGAAATAGGGACTGATTGAAGCTCTGAGACCGCCAAACAGTCCCTATTTCACCGCAACTTATGAAAGGGAATTTGGGGTGCTGGGTATAATCGTCGTATTGCATTGAAATGTGGCGAAAGGAGTGGCAATGTCTCGGTATTGCGCCTCGTGCGGCAAGCTTCTTGCAGATAATGCCAAGTTCTGCACCTCGTGCGGTGCACCCGTTGAGCAAACAACCGCGAGCGATAGCCAGCCCGCTTTTGAGCAGACCGGCCCCCTTGATACGCCGCAAGCCAAGGCGGACGACCCCCTCGCCTATCGCCCCGACCCCGCCGCAAGCCCCGCGGCCGTCGAGACCACGCAGTGCATACCCGTCGCGAGCGGCTCGCCCCAACAGCAGCCGGCTCCCGCATACGCGCCCGCTTCGCCACAGACCCCCGCTCCCAAAAAGAGCGGCACCGGGCCGCTTATCGCCGTTATCGTTGTGCTGGTGGCGATCATCATCGCCCTGGTCGTTTTCTTTGTGATCAAGCCTTTCGACAACGCCGACACGCAGACGACTGCCGAGGTAGCTAAGCTGCACCATGACGTCGACAACGATGACCTAAAGCCTCTCGGCGATCCCAACAGCCTGTACGACGATGATGACGATGACGACGAGGATGGCGGCGAAGCAACACTCTCCGAGCAGAACCTCTACCGCCGACTGAGCGAATACTACGACTTGCTAGAAGACCTCGACAACTACGTCCGTGGCTGCGCGCAGAACTTCAACGGCAGCTATCTGGAAGAGGATCGAACCACCCGTCAAAATCTCGCCGACGTCGCCGAGCGCACGGAGGACACCATCGAGCAGTATTACGACATCGTCGAGGACCTGGACGTCCCGACGAGCTCTAAGAACTACAGCTCCTGGAAGGACATCATCGCCCTGTACGATGACCTGGATCACCGCATTGACGCAATCTGTGATGCCTGGGAGATCAGCCTGAAATACACCAAGCCTGCGGATCACAAGAATGAGATCGTGGCGCCGCTGTCGCGCGACAACGTGGCGGGCACCAATGACAATAAGTACCGCCTAGACTTTGAGGAGCGCTACCCCGGCGCCAAACCCGTCGAAGTGAACTAGCGCTTTGTCGTTCCCGAGCCGGCAGTTAGGGACGTTCCTAAACTGCCGGCAGAAAAGGAACGCCCCTAACTGCCGGTCAAAAAACGAGCGAGGATCGTGGGGTCCTCGCTCGTTTTTTTGGGCAATGTTTCGACTGCGCCGTTACTTGTCGGCGGCTGCTTTCTTGGTAGTCGACTTCTTCGCGGTCGTCTTCTTGGCGGCAGTTGCTTTCTTGGCCGTCGTCTTCTTGGCCGCCGTCGCCTTCTTGGCCGTGCTTGCCTTGGTCGTGGTCTTGCGGCCACGGGCGGGCTTCTTCTCCTTGGTCGGGCAGTCCATGTTGACGCAAATGCGCCACGGACCGCGCGCCGTGTTGACCACCACGATGGGGGCGCCGCACTCGGGGCAAGTCTCGCCCGTCGCCTCGAGCTTGCCGCGCGCCGGCAGCGGATAGCTCACGCCGCAGTCATCGTAGTTGGTGCAGCGGATAAAGCGCTTGCCGCTCTTTTCGCTCTTGTGTGCGATCAGGTCGCCGTGACGCCCGGCCTCGGCGCACACCTTGCACTCGCCCACCTTAAGATCGGGCTCGTAGTTGGTGGGGCACGTTGGGTTCACGCAAATCTCGAAGGCCTTCTGGCGGAACGGCTGACACTTAATGCGCGGCGCGCCGCACTCGGGGCACACGGCCGCCTCGCCCTCGAGCGGGCTGACCTTGACGCCGCTCGGCACCGGATAGGTCACGTCACAGTCGGGCCAGCCCATGCAGCCAATGAAGCTGCCGCGGGTCTTGGCGCTCGTCTTCATAACCAGGTCCTTGCCGCACTTGGGACAGGCGCCCACGCGCGCATCGGCCGTGACGGCGTCGCTGATGGCGTCACCCAGCTCCTGCGTATGCTTGAGCAGCTCGTCGAGCACGCCGGCCAGCAGCGCACGCGAGTGCGTCACGACATGCTCTTCGGTGTCCTCGCCGCGCTCCACGCGGGTCATGTCGCCGTCGAGCTCACTGGTCATATCGGGGCTCGTGATGCGCGGGGCAAACTGCGACAGCGCATCGATAATGGCGATACCCAGCTGACTCGGCTCCACGGGATCGTTTTTGAGGTAACGCACGGCGTACAGGCGCTCGATGATGCTCGCGCGCGTGGACTTGGTGCCCAGGCCGCGCTTTTCCATCTCCTGCACGAGCTTGCCCTGGCTGTAGCGCGCGGGCGGCTCGGTCTGCTTGGCCTCGAGCTTTATGTCGAACACGTCGACCGTGTCGCCCTGCTCCAGCGGCGGCATCTGCTCGTCGCGCTTGAGTCCATACGGGTATGCCTCGCGGAAACCCGGGGTCACGAGCACGTCGCCCGAAGCCACGAACGGCTCGCCATTCACATCGAGCTCGAGCTTGGTGTTCTCGATGGTCGCAGGACCCATAAGCGTCGCCAGGAAGCGGCGGGCGATGAGGTCGTAGAGCTTGCGCTGGCCGCCGTCGAGCGTGGACGGATCGCCCTCGCCCGTGGGGTAAATAGGCGGGTGGTCGGTGGTTTCGACTTTGCCGCGCGTGGGCTTCATGGGACCGGCGAGCACCTTTTTGCACACAGGCGCCAGCGCCGGGTTGATCTTTGCCAGGTCGCTCACCACGGCACCCAAATCGAGCGTCGCAGGGTACACGGTGTTGTCGACACGCGGGTAGCTGATGAGGCCCGCCATGTAGAGGGACTCGGCGATGCGCATGGTACGCGCAGGCGAGATGCCCTCGGCTGCAGCGGCAGCCTGCAGCGAGGTGGTCGCAAACGGCGTGGGCGGCTGCTGCTTGCGCGAGCGCTTGGTCACCGCGGCGACGGTCGCCGTCTTGGCGCCGTCGACGTGACCATACGCCGTCTCGGCAGCGTCCTTGTCGGTAAAGCGCGCTGTCTTGTGCGCGATCTTAAAGCGATCGTCCTCGGCTGCGCCCTGCGCGGCACCCATGCCGCGAATCTGCCAATAGTCCTCGGGCACAAACGCCATGCGCTCGCGCTCGCGCTCGACCACCAGGGCGAGCGTCGGTGTCTGCACGCGACCGGCGGAACGCACGTTGCCAAAGCCGCCAAACTTGGCGAGCGTCAGGTAGCGCGTGAGCACCGCGCCCCAAATGAGGTCGATGTGCTGACGGCTCTCGCCGGCGTCGGCCAGGTTCTGGTCGAGCGAGACGAGATTATCGAAGGCCTGCGTAATCTCGGCCTTGGTAAACGAAGAATACTGAGCGCGGGCAACCGGCAAGTCGGGCGCAACCTCGCGCACCTTGTTGAGGGCGTCCGAACCGATCAGCTCGCCCTCGCGATCGAAGTCCGTAGCGATGATGACGCTGTCGGACTTCTTGGCAAGGTTCTTGAGCGAACGAATGAGCTCCTTCTCGGCCGGTAGCTTAATGACGGGCGCCCAGGTGAGATAGGGCAGGCTCTCGAGCTTCCAGCCCTTGATGGAGATGCCATCGGCAAGAAACGGCTTGCGCTTGGTGTCGTAGGGCGGACGTGCCAGGCCATCGGGTATGTCGGCCGGCAGCATCTCGCCGTCCTCGGTGACCGAATACCAGCCCAGCTTTTTATCGAACAGCACGCTGTCACAAAAATCGGGCGCGAGGATGTGACCGGCAAGGCCGATCGTCACGCACTCCTCGCCCTTCCACTCAAAACGGTAGATGGCGGTGTTGTACACCTTGTCCTTTTTGGGCTTACCCGTGGACAGACGCTCGGCGATCTGACGCGCGGCGTCGTTTTTCTCGGCGATGATGAGCTTCAAAAGAGGCTCCTATCTCGTATCTCTGCGGCTACGCCCGCCCGTATGGCGGCCGACTTACGCCCTTGCTTGCTCAATCTGCCCGATGAGCCAATCGCACCAGGCATCCATGCCCTCGCCCTTGCGCGCGCTCACGGCAAACCGCGGCGCCTGCGGATTGAGGTCATCGAGTGTCTTAGTATACCTATCCATGTCAAAATCGAAAGCCGGGGCCACATCGACCTTGTTGAGCAGCTGTGCGCCGGCGTGCTGGAAGATGCCCGGGTACTTGATGGGCTTGTCGTCGCCCTCGGGCACCGAGAGAATCATGATGGACAGGTTTTCGCCCAGGTCAAAGTCGACTGGGCAGACCAGGTTACCCACGTTTTCGATAAAAATGACGTCGATGTTTTCCAGACCCACAGCCTGGTCGAAGGCGTCAACGGCCTCCATGATCATGTTGCCCTCGAGGTGGCACAGGCCGCCCGTGTTGATTTGGATGGCGGGCATGCCGGCTTCCTTCATGGTGATGGCGTCGACGTCCGAGGCGATATCGCCCTCGATGACGGCGCAGCGCAAGCCGGCCTTGTCGCGCAGGCGCTCGTTGGTGCCCAGAATCGTAGTGGTCTTGCCCGAGCCAGGGCTCGACAGCACATTGATCACATAGGTGTTTGTCTCA
Organism: uncultured Collinsella sp.; assembly: GCA_958413455.1. Lineage (GTDB taxonomy): Bacteria > Actinomycetota > Coriobacteriia > Coriobacteriales > Coriobacteriaceae > Collinsella. The sequence continues at coordinate 106,222 of CATYUU010000001.1, forward strand.
TTAAATCGCTGACGCAGCTGATCTGCCAGGCGCTCGTTGCGCGACAGGATCGGCGACGCGATATCAATCGTTTTCTCGGCCATACTTAGCGCTCCTTACTTTAGCCCCTTTGTACCCTGTCCCCAGGTGGCTGGCGGGTTAATCGTCGGGGGTTTCGATTTCGATACTGGCGATGTCGAGCTCGCGGCCGTGCAGCAGACGCACGTTGGCGCCGCCACACTGGGGACAGCGGCAATGGAAGCGGTCGTGCTCAAAGACCTCGCCGCAGTCCAGGCACTCGCTTTGTGGATGGACCTCCTCCACGGCAAGCTCGCAGCCGCGCGTGAGCGGGTCCTCGTCGCGAAACGTCTCCCAGGCAAAGTCGAGCGCCTCGCGCACGACCTCGGTCATATCCCCGATACGCAGCGTCACCAAAACGGCGCGCGAGGCCCCCGCCCCACGCGCCGCGCGAATCACTGTATCGAGTATGCCGTTGACAATGCCAACCTCGTGCATACCGTTTTACTCCTCGTCGTCCTCGTCGTCCGAGAACAGGTCCAGACGGCTCACGAACAGGCCCTCTTTGCCCTCGCGCGCGGTAATGACCACGCGGGCGATAGCGAGCGAGATCTCGTAGAGCGAAAGCAGAGCACCGTACATAAGGCCCAGGGTGACGGGCGAGCCGTCGGGCGTGATCACGGCCGAACCCACGAGCAGGCCAACGTATACATAACGCCAGGCACCGCGGAAAGCAGCGTAGGACACGATGTGGAAGACGGACAGATAGAAGATGATGAGCGGCAGCTCAAACGCCACGCCAAAGCCGATCATAAAGAGCAGCTCCATGTTGACGTAGTTCTCCAGATCGGGCAGTGCCGTAGCGACGGCCGAGGTCTCGCCGATGAGCCACTCAAAGCCCGCAGGAATGATGATGAAGTAGCAAAAGATGGCGCCCAGGAAGAACAGCACCGTCGAGGCGAGCACCGTGGGCACGACCCACTTGCGCTCGTTGGGGCGAAGCGCCGGCAGGAAAAACGCCAGAATCTGCCAGATGATCATGGGCGTGCACATGACAACAGCCATCTTGATGGCCAGCGAAAAGCGCAGACCAAAGCCGCCGAGCGTAGTAGTGATGTAGAACTTACCGTCCGGCACAAAAGAGCGGATGGGGTCTTCCAGGATGTCGAGCACCACAGGCGTGGCGAAATACAGCACGATAGCGGCGGCAAACACCGAGACGACCACGATGGTCAGGCGGCGACGGAGTTCTCCCAGGTGATCGAAGAGCGGCATACGCGCAGGTCCGATAGGCATTACTCATCGCCTCCCTTAGGGGCATCGGCGGCAGCGGCGTCGTCCTCGGCCTCGAGCTCGCGAGCGAGCTGGTCGACGACGGCCTTGCGCTTGCGGGGACGACGGGCGTAGAGGTCAGCCGTCGTGGGCTCTGCCGGCTCGGGCTCGGGCTCCGGCTCTGCAGCAGGCTCGGGCTCGACGACAGGCTCGACGGCAGCGGCAGGCTCGGCACCCTCGGCCTCGGACTCCTCAGCAGCACCCTCGCCCTCGGCGGCAGCCTCGCTCGCGGCTTTCTCGGCAGCAAGACGAGCGCGACGCTCGGCAAAGGTCTCCTTCTTTGCGGGCGCTGCCGTCTCGGCGGCATCCTCGTCCGCATCGGAATCGTCATCGACGGCAGTCTTCTTGGGCTTGACCGGTGCCGAAGCGGCCTCACTTACCGGATCGATAATCTCGGACTGAACAACGGCCGTCATCTTTTCCTGCGTCTCGCGGAACTGACGGATGGCACGGCCGATTGTGCGGCCCATCTGCGGGAGCTTATCCGGGCCAAACAGCAAAAAGCCGAAGACCACGATGATCGCGAGCTCACCCTCTCCAATACCAAACACACATACCTCCAAGGCTCGATGTGAGTCGAGCCCGCACCGCGCCATTCGGCCGGAACTCGTCTATTCATTCGGTCAAGTATAGCGCCCGGACGCCAAAACGTCCGAGCGCATCACAAACATATGCCAAACGGCACGCCCTTTTGGGGGCAAAGATTATGCAGCGGTAATCGAAATCTCCTGGTCGACACCCAACAGCTGGACCACGCGCATCACCGGGGGCTGCACATTGGTGCAGCTAAAGCGCTTGCCGTGGTCGACCGCGTGGTGCGCGGCGCCCACGAGCACGCCAATGCCCGTCGAATCGATGTAGCTCACCTGGGCAAAATCGAGCTCAACGGCCTCAGTGGGCTGCTCGAGCGCCAGGTCGATAGCATTGCGCAGGCTATCGGCGTTAGAGATATCGATCTCGCCGGTTACCTTAATGGTGTAGAGCTCTGGCGTGGGGTTGGTGGAAATACCCAAATCCATGTATATGCTCCTTTACGTATCGAAGGTGCGGATAGTACGGGAAGCCGCGCGTTAGGCGCGCTCGGCACGCGCGAGCTCGGCAGCGACAAGCTTAACGGCCAGCACCAGCACATCGAGCGCGGCCTCCAGGTCCTCGACCGTGGGATAGCTCGGCGCGATGCGGATGTTGGTATCGCGCGGGTCCTTGCCATAGGGCCAGGTAGCACCGGCCGGCGTGAGCTTGACGCCCAGGTCAGCACAAAGCGCAGCGACCTTTTGGGCCGAGCCCTCGGGACCATCAAAGCTCACAAAGTAGCCGCCGCGGGGATGCGTCCAAGTGGCGCAACCCGTATCGCCCAGGCCCTCGGTGAGCTTGCGCTCAACGGCCTCAAAGCGCGGGCGCAAGAACTCGGCGTGCTTTTTCATGTGCTCCCTGACCGCCTCGATGGTGGGAAGGAAACGCACGTGGCGCAGCTGGTTGAGCTTGTCGGCGCTGATAAGGCCTGCCTTCAGGCGCTTGGAGAACTCGGCGATGACCGCGGGGCTCGCACCGATAAAGCCGATACCGGCGCCCGGGAAGGTGATCTTGGACGTCGAGGCGAAGGCCACCACGCGATCCTCGGTGCCCGCCGCGCGAGCGAGGTCGAAGATATTGACGAGCTCGTCGGTCTCGTCGTACAGGTCGTGCACGCAGTAGGCGTTGTCCCAGAAGATGCGGAAATCGGGCGCGGCCGTGGGCATCTCGACCAGGCGACGCACGGTGTCCTCGCTAAAGGTAATGCCCGTGGGGTTGGAATACTTGGGCACGCACCAGATACCCTTGATGGAGTCGTCGGCGGCAACCAGGCGCTCGACCTCGTCCATGTCGGGGCCGTTGTCGGTCATCGCGACGGGGACGTTCTCGATACCCAGATCGGCGGTGATGCCAAAGTGGCGGTCGTAGCCGGGAACGGGACACAGGAACTTGACCTTCTTGCCGTCGTGCGCGGCCTCATAAGCCTCCCAGGGCTCGCTGCCGCACGAGCCGCAACGCCAGAACATACCGGCAATATCGTGCTCGATCAGCAAGCTCGACGAACCCAGCACGAGCGTCTGCTCGGCGGGGCAACCCAGGAACTCCCCCGCCAGCTTGCGTGCCGAGGGAATGCCCTCAAAGCAGCCGTAGTTGGAGCAGTCGACATTGCCGTCGTGCAGATCGGCATCGGCATTGAGGATATCGAGCATGGGTCGAGAGATGTCCACCTGGGAGGGCGACGGCTTGCCGCGGGCCATGTCGAGCGCCAGGCCCTTGGCCTTGACCTCGGCGACCTCGGCTTTGAGCGCCTCGATGGCGGCATCGAGTTCGGTGGTTTCCATCTTCTGGTAGATCGTCTGCATGGGTGCGACCTTTCACGAAGCGGTACGTTGCAATTCTTCTAAGTATAGACCGCCACCGTCGCAACGTTATGAAGCCGTGATAGATTAAGTCCATCGCAATGAATTACGAATCGCCGCGCATGCCGGCATGAAGCGCCCAAGGAGGCACTATGGAGTACGGATCGTTCCAAGCCGAGGAATTCGGCGACCTACAGCGCCTGGTCGATGGGCTGTTTTACGACCGCCACGCCATCGACCGCCTGGATCTAATCGTACAGGCAGAAATCTTGGACCTGGCGCCCGACCTCATGGAAATCGTGAACCTTTTGCCGCCCGGCTACTACGACCGCCAGTCACTTTGCGACCAGCTCAACTCCGCCTTGGCCGCCCACGGCTGGGGCGCCATCTACGGCACCGTGGAATAAGCCTCGAGGCCGACGATTTGGCCCGTTTCCCGACCCTGGCGTGGCTTGTTTTAGGGCTTGTGGCCAAAAAAGGGCAAATATGAGTACTGTTACTTTTTTAGTAGCAGCGATTTTTGGTCGAAATCGGCAAAACTGGACTTGAAACTCCCTAGTCACCGTCAACCAGCGCCGAATTGGAAGTCGATGCTCACTCATTAACGTACAGTTCTTATAACTTTGTTCATTATTTTCCACACCTAAAATGAAACGCCGTTTGTGACAGTACTCACAAACGGCGTTTTTTGACCACGGGGGTGTCTGGCAGAGGGCCAGTAGCACCCGGATCCGAGTTTCGAACGCATCCAAACCGGTTCTGGTGTCTGTTTTCGAACTTTTACTCGTCCTTGGGCGCGGGGTGCTTGCAGATCACACTCATGTAGATCATGCCAAGTACGGCCGCGGTGACAGAGCCGGCGAGAATAGCGGCCTTGGCGGCCAGAACCTCAAACTGGGCCGTCGGGAAGGCAAGGCCGCTGATGAGAATCGACATGGTAAAGCCGATGCCGCCCAGAATGCCCACACCGGCAATCATGTGCCAGTTGACATTGCGCGGCAGCTCGCAGGCCTTGAGCTTGACCAAGGCGAACGTCATGCCAAAGATACCGATCGGCTTGCCCAGCAGCATGCCAAAGTACACGCCGAGCGTCACCGGGTCGGTGAGCAGCGTGCTCATGTCCACGCCCACTAGGCGAACCTGTGCGTTGACGAACGCAAAGATCGGCAGAATCACAAAGTTGACCGGCGTGGAGATCAGACGCTCCATGCGGATGAGCGGCGGGGTGACGCGGTGCATGACGCGCTCGACCTTGGTGGTCGAGACGGTAAAGTCATGCTGGCCCAGGATGTGTGCCTCGTCATCGTAGCGGTCATCGAGCAGCGGCAGGCACTCGCCTAACCAATCGGTGAGGCTATCGAGCTTGACGCCGCACTTGGCCGGGATGGTAAAGGCCAAGATGACGCCGGCGAGCGTAGCATGCACGCCGCTCTTGAACATGCAGAACCACAGCAGCAGGCCCAGCACCGAGTACGGGGCAAGGCGGTAATGCTGCGTCTTGTTGAGCCACACGAGCGCGCAGGTCACAAGCGCGGCGGCGCCCAACCAAAACGGATTGGGGCTCTGACCGTAGAAGATGGCGATGGCGGCGATGGAGATGAGGTCGTCGGCGATGGCGAGCGTCGAGAAGAACACGCGCACGCCGTTGGGCACGCGGTTGCCCAAAAGCGACAGCACGCCCAGCGCAAAGGCAATATCGGTTGCCATGGGAATGGCCCAGCCGTTGTGCGCGCCGGCATGGTTAAAGATCAGATAGATGCAGGCGGGAACGACGACGCCGCCCACGGCCGCCAGCATGGGAAGCATAGCCTGGCGCGGGTTCTTGAGCTCGCCGACCGTCATCTCGTACTTAAGCTCAATGCCCACCAACAAAAAGAAGATCGCCATGAGGAAGTCGTTGACGAAAAGCTCAACGGTGAGACCGGCCGTAAGGTTGCCCAGACCCACATACAGCGGGGTCTCCAAAAAGTGATGGATGGCCTCGTAGGCATCGGTGTTGGCGCAAATGACGGCGGCGATGGCGGCGAAGACCATGACGGCGGCGGAAATCGTGCCGTTCTCGGTGATGCGCTCCCAAATGTCGTGGCGCTCAAAACGCTTGCGCTCACGAACGTTAAACAGCTGCTCGGGTGCTGCCATGGGCGGCTCCTTTCACGGGAAAGCTCCCGTCTTAAAAAAGCACGGCCCGCCCAAGTGGCGGTGCCGCGCTCTAACGTATTACGCTTGCATCTAGCCTACCCTGCACGACAGGCACGCAGGCGTGGCCGAAAAGCGGAACCACAGGTTGAACATTATTTGCTCAACGGCACGGGCGCGCCTATCCAAGAGACGACGCGGCGCCGTGCACAAAAAACGACCGGAGCGCGGGGCTTCCGCGATCCGGTCGTGGCGTTTGGTCAACTAAACCTAGCAGGCGGCCATGATGGGGGCAGCGACCTGCTTCTTACGGGAGAGGACGCCCGGCATCCAGACGCCGTCGTGCTCGTCGGCAATGCCCAGGCCCTTCTGAGCAGCCTCGGTCTCGCCCTCGAGCAGGACCTGCGAGCCCTCCTCCATGATGTCAGTGATGCACAGGACGATGCCGTCGGCACCCTTCTCGGCGGCGTAGGCGCGCATGGCCTCGCGAATCTCGTCGATCATGCCGAGTGCGCGAGTCTTGTCGACAGTCTCGTACTGGCCGATGAGCAGCTTCTTGCCGGCAGGCTCGAACATCTTGATGTCGTTGCCGACCATCTCGGCTGCGGTGAAGGAGCCAGACGGACGGGTGAGGAAGACCTCCATGCCAAACTTGACCGGGTCGACGCCCACCTGCTCGCCGAGCTTGGCGGCGACGGCGCGGTCGACATCGGTGGTGGTGGGGCTCTTGAGCATGAGCGTGTCGGTCATCATGGCCGAGAGCAGCAGCTTGGCCTGGACGTCGGAAAGCTCAACGCCGAGCACGCCGGCGAGCTTGGTGACGATGGTGCAGCTGGAGCCCCAGGGCAGGCAGATGTAGTGCAGCGGGCCGGCGGTCTCGAAGTCGCCGATGCGGTGATGATCGACAACGCCAAAGACCGTGGCGTCCTTAAGGCCGGCGACGGACTGGGCAGACTCGTTGTGGTCGGTGAGGACGACGAGCTGACCAGCCTCGACGGACTCGATCACGCGGGGCTCGGCGATGCCGGCGTCGGCGAGCAGCTTGGCGGACTCGGCCGGAAGCTGACCAAGGGCGCAGGCCTCGTAGGTGTTGCCGGCATACTCAACCTGGTTGAGCAGCTGGGACAGGACGACGGCGCTCATGATGGCGTCGTTATCGGGGTTCTGGTGACCAAAGACAAGAACGTTTGCCATGGATATCCTCCACTTGATATGTGTACTTGGACGTAGCTATGGTAGCACGCCGATGCCGAGCCTTCGCAGACGGAAGGGCCACGGCATATTTTGGGGCGCAGGCACGGGGGCCAAGGCTGTCCCTTTTGCACCATGTTGGTGCAATGTAACCTGTCCCCCTTGCACCAGCTATTTACCGGCAGCGCGCAGGGCTACGTAGGCAGCACCGATGATGCCGGCGTCGTTTCCGAGCGAAGCGACCTTAATGGGCGTCTCGCGCGAGGCGGAAAGCGCGTACTGCTTAAAGTGCTCGCGAACCTTGTCGAGGTAGACATCGGCCGAGGCGGAGGCGCCGCCGCCGATGAGGAACATCTCGGGATCAACCACGTTGGCAATAAGCGCCAGTGCGCGGCCGAGATAGTCGGCCATGGTATCGGCCGCGGCCAGCGCGAGCTTGTCGCCCTCGCGACAAGCCTGGAACACGTCCTTGGAATCGGAGGGGCCGGTCAGCTCGATGGGCTCGACGCCCGCCTTCTTGCACTCGGCAAGGTAGTTGCTCACCACGCCGGTGGCGCTGGAATACTGCTCCAGGTGGCCATGGCCGCCGCAGCCGCAGGTGCGCTCCTCGGCCGGGTTCAGGCACATGTGGCCAATCTCGCCGCCAGCACCCACAACGCCCGATACCACGTCGCCGTTAACGATAACGCCGCCGCCCACGCCGGTACCAATGGTGACCATCACCACGTTCTGTACGCCCTTGGCAGAGCCGAGCCAGGCCTCGCCCATAGCAGCAGCGTTGGCGTCGTTCTCGTACTTAACGACCGCGTCGGGGCAGTGCTCCTGGATGGCGATCTTGAGCTCGGGCAGGTTGATGGCGATGTTCGCCTTGACCTTGGCATCGCCCGATGCCGGGATGGGGCACGGAACGGCCAGGCCAATGCCCGACACAAAGGCACGCGGAATCTGGGCCTTGGCGACCACCTGGTCGATAGCCTCGGTCACCGCGGCAAAGCCCGCAGCGTCAACGATGGGAGGCGTGGGCACGCTAGCCTTGGCAAGCAGGTTTCCGTCCTCATCAAACAGACCCTCCTTGACCGAGGTGCCGCCGACGTCGATGCCGATGTAATACTGCTTAGGTTCCATGGGAGCCCGCCTTTCTCGTTTAAACATTGCCTGTATGGTACCGCTCCCAAGGCAAAAACCTACCAAAAAGGACAGGTTTGTTTTGGCAGGTTTTATCTGGGGAAGCGCAGAGCACGAGATTCGGTTCGCTGGGTGTTATATCGGTTCGGCCCCGTCCTCGGACCGATCATTTCTCAACACGACACTACTCAGATGTTTATCATTTAAAACGCTCTAATTTTTCAAGCGGGGCGACTTTTAATTTTATCTTCCTCGAACTTTTCAATAACTCAATAGAGATACTTAGGTGTTGACTATACTTTCTTTTATTCTCAATCAAGTTGGAAAGGAGGTTCCTTGATTCCCAAATACGAGGCGATAGCTGCAGATATTCGTCGAAGTATTGAGGATGGCGCTCTTAAACCGGGCGACAAGCTTCCCACCGTCGTTGAGTTCTGCGAGCTCTATAGCGTTTCAAAAATCACCGTCAAACGAGCTATTGAACAAATCACCGAGGAAGGTCTTATTACCAGCCGACGCGGATCGGGTACCTACGTTAAGGACACGGCGGGACTTCCCGGCCAGGCGTTTTTCCAGGGCAAAAACGACCGTGCCCAGGGTTTTTCGTATGAGCATCGCGGGGAGAAGGTGACCTCGGTGGTCTACGATTTCTCGATCGTTAATCCACCGGCGGACATCGCAGCCCAGCTGGGAATTGCCGAGGATGACTTTGCCTATCACGTCGTGCGCGTGCGTCAGGCCGATGAGAAGCCCATCGTTATCGAGTACACCTACATGCCCCTCGAGCTGATTCCAGGCCTTAAAAAGAAGGACCTGTACGGATCGGTCTACCGCTTCATCCGCGAGCAATGTGGGCTGAAGATTTCGAGCTTCCACCGTACTATTCGCGCCGTGGCAGCAACCGAGGAAGAAGCCGAGCGTCTGGACACCAAACTTGGCTCTCCCCTGCTCGAGCTCACCCAGATTGGCTTTTTGGACAGCGGCGCCGCCTTTGAGTATTCGGTCTCGCGCAACGTTGGCGACCGCTTTGAGTTGCACAACGTAACGTTGGCATAAGTTTTTGTAGTCACGCGGGCGCTCGTTTTGAGCTGTTTTGTGCAACGCCCGCGCAACATAATGGGGGTATGAATATGTCCGATTTGATTAAACTGACGCCGATCTTCCACGAGAAGATCTGGGGTGGCCGCCAGTTGGAGACCGTGTTTGGCTACGACATTCCCGAGGGTCCCATCGGTGAGTGCTGGGCCATCTCGGCCCATCCCAACGGCGACTGCCAGATTGCGGAGGGACCGTACGCCGGCCACACGCTGTCGTGGCTGTGGGCCGAGCACCGCGAGCTCTTTGGCAACTGCGAGGGCAAGGAGTTCCCGCTGCTCATCAAGATTCTGGACGCCAAGGACGACCTTTCGATCCAGATTCATCCCAACGACGAGTACGCCGCCGAGCACGAGAACGGCAGCCTGGGTAAAACCGAGTGCTGGTACGTGCTGGATTGCGAGCCCGGCGCCACGATCATCGTCGGCCAGCGTGCTAAAGACCGCACTGAGGCCGCACAGATGATCAAGGACGGCCGCTGGGACGACATGCTCAACGTACTACCGATCCACAAGGGCGACTTTTTCCAGATTGATTCCGGTACCGTTCACGCCATCAAGGCCGGCACGCTCATTTTGGAAACGCAGCAGTCGAGCGACGTGACGTATCGTCTGTACGACTATGATCGCCCGGGCACCGACGGCAAACTGCGCCCGCTGCACATTAAGCAGAGCCTCGACTGCATCGACTTTGACGTCCAGGCCCCGGTCGATGGTACCGTGACCGCGCCCGAGGTGGACGGCGTGACCGAGCTCGAGTCTAACCCCTGCTACACCGTCGATCGCGTGCGTGTCGACGGCAGCAAGATCCTCGACCAGCGCTGGCCCTTCATGTGCCTGTCGGTCATCGACGGCGAAGGCACCGTCTGCGGCGACCCCGTCCACAAGGGAAGCCACCTGCTGGCCCCGAACACCGTCAGCCCCATCGACCTCGAAGGCAAGATGGAACTGATCATCAGCCACCTCTAGGTCGCAGCAACAACCAAAACGCAACAAGGGGCTCCCCCGTCCACCAACGGAGGAGCCCCTTATCCATATATATCAGCCCACCCGGCTCTCCAGATCAAAAAGCGGACGAGCAAGGCGACGTTCGCAAGCAACGTTACCTAAGGACCTGGGCGGGCGTATGGGGCAACGTCGATCGCGAGTTCCGCACGCAAAGGAGGCCACTTAATGTGGCCTCCGTCTTGCGCAGGACTGCCCGAGCAGGCGATGTTGCCCCATACGCCCGCCCAGGTCCGCCGGGATCACGACAGCTTGACGATCGGAGCAAAGCCCTTCATAAGCTTTTTGGTCTGGCCGGTCTTTTCGAATTGGACCTCGATCATGTCTCCGACGACCGAGAGCACGGTACCCGTGCCAAAAGTCTTGTGGCTCACGGTATCGCCCGCGGCAAAGTCCTGCGATGCGCTGGCACGATCGACCTTGCGCTCCACCGTCGGGGACACCTTGGACGACGGCTTTTTGGCTCGCGGCGCACCCGAACCAAAGGTCGAGGCAACACGGCCGGCATCGGGCGAAACCCCACGATGGCGCTCGGTCCCGTAGCTGCTGCCACCAAAGAAATCGTCAAAGCTCGATCCGCCACGCGAACCGGAACCGCCGGTCGAGCGCGTATGCGAACCAAACACCTTGCCGCCATACATGTCCGAGCCCATACCCGATCCAAAGGTGCCGTGTCGGTCGCCGCGTTTCTCCCAGCCCGTGCCCTCAAAACCGGCAGAACCGATGCCGCTAAACTCGATATCCTCAAACGGAATCTCGTTGAGGAAGCGCGAGCGCGGGTTGGCAGAGGTCGAGCCGTAGGTGCGACGCGTGGCCGCATAGGTCAGGAACAGGCGCTTACGGGCACGCGTGATGGCGACGTAGGCCAGGCGACGCTCCTCCTCGAGCTTACCCGGGTCATCGCTGCCGCCAAAGTCGTGCACGTGCGGGAAGATACCCTCCTCCATGCCGGCCACGAACACCGCCGGGAACTCCAGGCCCTTGGCGGAGTGGATGGTCATCATGGTGATGGCATGCGTCTCGCCGGCCAGGGAATCCAAGTCGGAGCGCAGGGCCAGCCACTCCATGAGCGCCGGCAGCGCCTTACAGGTGAGCGGACCGTAGGTGCGCTCGATCTCGTCGGCATGCACGGCACCCGCCGGCAACTCTGTTGGCACGGCATACGCGTTGCCCGCGATGGCGGCGGCCAGGGCATCCTGCGGAGACAGCGCCGGAGCGGCCAAGCTATCGAGCGGATTGGAGCCCGCGGCGTCACGCGCGCCAACGAGCGCCTCAAACGAGGATACCGGGGCAGATGGCCCCGGTTCGGGCGCAGGCGCGCTCACCACGACAGGCTCGGACTCGGCGCTAGCAGGCACATCGGCAACACCGGCAGCGCGCAGCTCTTCCAAGCTCTCGAGCGTACCTTCGATATCCTCGTGCGTCTCCTCAAATTCGGCGGCGACGCCCAGGAATTCCTGGATGTTCTCGGCGCGGCTCTCGGACTCCATGGTGCCCTCGGCGCGGAAAGCCTGCAGCAGGCCCGTCTTATCGACGATCATCTCGACGACGTCCTTGAGCTCGCCGTCCATGCGGCGACCCTCGCGCACCAGCGACACAAAGCTCGACAGGCCATTGCGCACCTTGGCGCTAAACATGCCGGTTTCGGCGCACGCGATCTCGCAAGCCTGGAAGAACGAGCAACGGTTGTCGCGCGCCAGCTGCTCAATCTTTTGGATCGAGGTGGAGCCGATGCCGCGGCGCGGCGTGTTGATGACGCGCTTGACGCTCATCTCGTCTGCCGGGTTCACGATCATCTTGAGGTAGGCCATGACGTCGCGGATCTCGGCACGGTCGAAGAATCGCGTGCCGCCCACAATCTTGTAGGGCACGCCTGCGCGCAGGAACATATCTTCGAGGATACGCGACTGGGCGTTGGTGCGGTAGAACACGGCGATATCGTCGTAACTCGTGCCCTTGGAGTGCAGCTTTTCGATCTCGCCGGCAATCCAGCGGCCCTCGTCGCGCTCATCGCTTGCCTGGAAGGCCTGGATCTTCTCGCCGTCGCCCTCGGCCGTAAACAGGCGCTTGTCCTTGCGCTGCGAGTTGTGACGCACCACGGCGTTGGCGGCGCTCAGGATATGGCCCGTGGAGCGGTAGTTCTGCTCCAGCTTAACGGTCTTGCAGTTTTTAAAGTCCTTCTCAAAGTCCAGGATGTTGGTGATGTCGGCGCCGCGCCAGCTATAAATGGACTGGTCATCGTCGCCTACGACCATGAGGTTTTGGTACTTGGCGGCCAGCAGGTTGGCGATCTCGTACTGGACGTGGTTGGTGTCCTGATACTCGTCGACGCTAATGTAGCGGAAACGCTCTTGGTACTTATCGAGCACCTCGGGGCGGGTGCGCAGCAGTTCGAGCGCGCGCACGAGCAAGTCGTCGAAGTCCATCGCATTGGCGGCGCGCAGGCGGCGCTCCAGTTCCAGGTAGACCTGCGCGGCCTTTTTGTCGTTGGGGCTATCGGCACTCTTGAGCATGTCCTCGGGGCCGATCATGGCGTTTTTGGCCGAACTGATCTTGCTGCGGATCATATTGATGGGGAATTGCTTTTGCTCGATACCGAGCGCCTGCATAATATCGCGCACCATGCGCTTGGAATCGTCGTCATCGTAGATGGTGAACTGACCGGTGTAGCCCAGCAGGTCAGCGTCCTCGCGCAGCATGCGCACGCACATAGCATGGAAGGTGCACACCCACATGCCGCGGGTACCGCTGGGGATGAGTGCCGCCAGACGCTCGCGCATCTCGGCCGCGGCCTTGTTGGTAAACGTGATGGCAAGGATCTGCCAGGGCTTAACGCCCAGGTCGCCGAGCATATGTGCGATACGGAAGGTCAAGACGCGGGTCTTGCCCGAGCCGGCGCCGGCAAGGACCAGCAGCGGGCCCTCGGTGGTCAGGACCGCCTCGCGCTGAGCGGGATTAAGGCTGTCGATGTCGACGAGCGGCTTGGCGGGCTTGGGCGCCGGCGCGGGAGCGTCGTAGATGTCGAGCGGAACGAGCTCGGGCTCCGGCGCAGCAGGGGCGGTGTATGCATCGAGCGGCACGGGTTCCGGCGCGGGCGGCACAGGTACCGCGACATTCTTTTCCCAGGGCAAGGGCTGGGTCATGGGCGACTCCTCATCTGACGGACGGCGTGCCTGCGGGCAGCGCCATAGTTTGAGCCGTACCAGTATACCGAGCCGCGCGGACACCGACGCAAATCACACCACGACTCCGTGCGTCACCGTCAGGCTCGCCCCAGCGGATTTGGTGCAATGGGGTCAGGTTAGTCTGCACCAATCTATTGACAATCACGAAACCGCCGATGTCATGGCAGCAGCAGCGAGCGACGGTCAGGGCGAACAAATTGGCATGAAAAGGGGGCGGCATAGACCTTTTGGTCATGCCACCCCCTTTGAATGACAAGTTGTCGCCCTGACCGCCGCGCAGCGTCGACTAAGTTAGAGGCCGAGCATCGGCTCCAAGACGAAGAAGTACGCAAGCACCACGATGCCCAGAATGATGCGGTAGACGCCGAAGCACTTGAAGTCGTGACGGCGCACGAAGCCCATAAGCCACTTGATGGCGATGAGCGAAACCACAAACGCCACAACGCAGCCCACGCCCAAGATGGCGACCTCGTTGGCACCGAACGTGCCGCCCTTGATGAAGTACTTGACCAGCTTGAGCGCACTCGCGCCAAACATGACGGGAATGGCCAGGAAGAACGTAAACTTGGACGCCACCGAACGCGTGCAGCCCAAAAGCAGGCCGCCGATGATGGTGGAACCGGAGCGCGACGTGCCCGGAATCAGCGAGAGCACCTGGAAGCATCCGATGCCCAGTGAGGTCTTCCAACTTAGGTCCTCGAGCGTGGTGATGGAACCAAAGTCCAGATCCTCGTCATCGTCCCCGTCCTCGGCAACATCTGCCGCGGGCGCCGCAAAGTGTGCACCGGCGGGACGTCCACCCGACACCACAGCACGCGAACCAAACGAACCGGCAACGGCCATTTCCTCGCGCTTGCTCGCGCGCCAGTTCTCGATCACGATAAACAGCACGCCGTACACAATGAGCGCCAGCGCCACGACGGGAGCATTGTAGAAATGCTCCTCCATCCAGTCGTTGAGCGGCAGGCCGATCGCCGCGGCGGGAATGCAGCCGAGCACAATCTTGCCCCACAGCACCCAGGTGTCGCGACGGCCCTCCTTGCCCTTGCTGGGCGAGAACGGATTGAGCTCATGGAAGAACAGCACACAGACGGCCAGAATGGCGCCGAGCTGAATCACGACCAGGAACATATTCCAGAACGTCTCGCTCACGTTCATCTTGACGAACTCGTCCACCAAGATCATGTGACCGGTCGACGAAACAGGCAGCCATTCGGTGATGCCCTCGACCAGGCCCATGAAGGCAGATTTTAGAAGCTCGATAATATCCAAAGGGACCCCCTCGTTAGACACCCGCCGGTAGATGTTCTGCGGACGGTGCGGGCGATGTCCCATTATCAACCGTTGGCGGCGCGCCTGCGCCTACCCTTACCAAAAAACTCGCCCGTTCACAGAATTGCGAGCGGTCAAACCCAAATCCTTGGGTATAACTGCAACAAGATAAAGTGTCCGGCGGCCAACGCGCCCGCGCCCGCCCGATGCACGAGCCCCGCGCCCGTGCGATAGACCAAGGAGGAAACCATGAACGAGGGCTACACCAAGGTATTTGTTTCACTCGACGGTACTGAGCAGCAGGATTTTGTGCTCGCACGCGCCATCAAGGTCGCCGCGAACAACGGCGCCAAGCTAATCATCGGCCACGTTATCGATTCCACGGCGCTCGAGAGCGCCGGCTCCTATCCGGTCGATCTGGTCAACGGCCTAGAGGAGGCATTTAAGAACTCCATTGCCAAGCAGCTCGAGGAGGCCAAGGCCAATCCCGATATTCCCGAGGTCGAGGTCATGATTCGCGCCGGCCGTATTCGCGAGACGCTCAAGGACGAGATGCTCGACGTGGTTAAGCCCGACCTGGTGCTCTGCGGCGCCCGCGGCCTGTCCTCGATCAAGTATGCGCTGCTGGGTTCGATTTCGACGTTCCTGCTGCGCAATACGGACTGCGACATCTTGGTCGTGAAGTAGGTTCCTTCCCGCCGGCGCAAGGCCTGCGGGGTTATCACGCCGACGTCCTCGCCGCTTCGCGGCTGCGGGATGTCGGCTTAGATAACCCCTCCCGGCCTTGCGCCTTCGTCACCGTACTTCAGCGAGTTGGCTGATGGAAAAATGGTGTGCCGCCCCGTTTGGGGCGGCACGTTTTGTTTGGGCGGACATCTGCCGTGTGCGTTACTCAAAGTATTGGAACTTGTTCGTTGAAAAAGCGAATGTTACGACAAAGCCTTCGCCCGGCTCCGATGCCGCGGTGACGTCGATGCCCATCTTGGAGCACAGGCGTGCCACCAGATAGAGACCGATGCCCGTTGCGCGCTTGGTGGTGCGGCCGTTGTCGCCGGTAAAGCCCTTCTCGAACACGCGCGGTAGGTCTGCCGCACACACGCCGCAGCCGTTGTCCGCGACGGTAAGCTCGATGCGCTCGCTTGCCAGACCCTCGTCCAGCAACGCACCCGAAAACACAATCTTTGCGCCGTCCTCACGCGCATATTTAATGCTGTTCTGAATGAGCTGACCCAGAATAAACTCGAGCCACTTCTCGTCGGTAAAGACCTCAAAGTCGAGGTTCTCGCACACCGGGGCCACGTGTGCCGCGATGAGCTCACGCGCATTGGCTTTAATCGCGCCCGTCACCAAGGTCTTAAGGTCCCAGCGACGAATCAGGTAATCGCGCTCCACAACCTCCGAGCGCGCATAGTAGAGCGCCTGGTCGATATAGCGCTCCACGCGGGCAAGCTCGCGACCGAGGTCATCTACGCGCGACAGGTCATCTTCGCTGCCGTCCAGGTTTTCCAAAATTAGATGGGCCGCCGCCAGGGGCAGTTTGGCCTCGTGGACCCAACTCTCGATATAGTCGCGATAGTCATCGGTCTGGCGCCTGCCTTCGGCAGCCTCGTCGCAGGCAGCTTTGCCCACCCGGCGCAAGACCTCGTACTCGAGCTCGCCCTCGGCATAGGTCGGGCATTGCACCATCTCCTGCACCCATGCGGGACTCTCGAGCTCCTCTGCCGCACGCTCTAGCTGGCGCAGAAAACGACGACGACGCGCGTACTCGATCACGATGCCGAGCATACCGAAGATAAAGGACACGCCAACCGCCACGACCACGATAGAAACGGGTGCGCCGGCGACCGTCAGCACAAAGCAGCTCAGCAGCACGCCGCACGTCCACACGGCGACGGGAAGCAGCGCGTCTTTGAAGAACTTGGCAAACGACATAGCCGACCCCTAGACCGAATAGCCTTGGCCGCGGTGCGTCGTCAAATACCCCTTGATGCCGATTTTTTCGAGCGTGGTGCGCAGGCGGTTGATGTTGACGGTGAGTGTATTGTCGTCCACGAAGGCATCGGAGTCCCACAGGTCCTGCATGATGGCCGGACGCGAGACGATCTTGCCCGCGCGACCCAAGAGCAGCGAGAGGATACGCAGCTCGTTTTTGGTGAGCTCGGTACTGTCGCCGGTTGCCGTATTGGTGACCATGGAGCGGGCGAGGTCGAGCTCCAGCCCCTTGTGGACGAGCGTGCTGCGCTCGCCTGCCGCCGCGGTGCGACGCAGCAGGGCGTTGATGCGCGCCACGAGCACACGGGCGCTGTAGGGCTTGGGAACAAAGTCGTCCGCGCCGAGCGTCATGGCCATGACCTCGTCGATCTCGGTCGTGCGCGACGTGAGGACGATGATGGGAACCTCGGATTCGCGGCGAACCTCGTGGCAGATATGCTGGCCGTCCTTGACGGGAAGCGTGAGGTCGAGCAGCACCAGGTCGGGCGCGGCGGCGAGAATATCGCGCGAGACATGCTCAAACGATTCGCATGTCTCGATTTCAAACCCGGCGCGGGCAAGGATGTCGATAAGCTCACGACGAATGGGCTCGTCGTCCTCAACGACATAGATCAGCGCCATGTGTCCTCCCGTTTCTCGTAACTTGCACTTTCCACACCATTATGCCCACGGCGTCGCAGCGATGCGACCCCGTGGGCATCTAATGTGACAATAGTGTTCGGTAGCCTTGAGAGAAAATAGGGGCCGACCGGTCCTAAACCAATCGGCCCCATCACTTCGGCCTCGAGCCTCTACTCGAGCGTACGCATGTACGCAGAGATGGCATCCAGGCCCTTCTGCAGGTCGTCGGTGTTATCGGAGTATGCATAGCCGATGCGCATGCTCTTGGGCTCCTCGAAGCAATCGCCCGGGGTGACGAGCGCGCCGGACTTCTTAATCATGTCGATGCAGAACGTCCTGGAGTCGATGTCGTAGTCGTAATATACGAGTGCGGTGGTACCCGCCTCGGGCTTGACGAACGACAGGTGCGGCTCGCTCTCGACCCACTTCTCCAGAACAGCAAGGTTCTGACGGACGATGCGACGGCTGCGCTCAAGGATCACGGAAGCGTTGCCCAGAATCAGCTCCGCCACCGTCTCGCTGAATATGCCAGCGGAAATCAGGTTGTAGTCACGATGCGAGAGCAGCGCGCGACGGAGTTCCGGGCTCTTGGTGACCGCCCAGCCCAGACGCAGGCCGGCGAACGACCAGACCTTGGACATGGATGCGGTGACGATGGCCTTGTCGTACAGGTCGATCACGGACTCGGAGTACTCATCCGTCTGAGTAAGCAGACGGTAGACCTCGTCGCAGAGCACCCACGCGTCGTGTTTGCGTGCGACCTCGACAATCGCCTTGAGCGTATCGGTGTCGAGCAGGGCGCCCGTGGGGTTGTCCGGGTTATTGATGCAGATGAGCTTGGTATCGTCGGTCACCAGAGCATCGAGCGCGTCGACGTCGACGTGGTAGCCGTTCTTGCGATCGAGCTGAAGGATATCGACCTTCGCGCCGCACATCTCGGGAATCGAGTAAAGCTGCTGGTAGGTGGGCTTGACGGAGACTACGTGATCGCCCGGTTCGACGAGCGTGGAAATAACCAGGGAGTTGGCACCGGTCGCGCCGTGCGTGGGCATGATATGCCCGGGCTCGACCGTCTTATAGAGACGCGCGACCCCCTCGAGGAAGCCGGGCTGCCCCTCGATGTCTCCGTAGGTGAATCGGCGCGAGCACAGGCTATCGAGCCACGCCTTCTTGTCGGTGTTCGTAAGCTCGAACAGCTGGTCGAGCGTGAGGGAGTAGACGCACGTCTCCGCAACGTTGTGGGTGCACTTGGTCTCCCACTCGTTCATCCACTGCTCGACGGCGAAATCCTTGATCTGCATTGTCGTTTCCTTTCCTTGACTTTCTTACAGTTCCACCACGGTGCCCAGCCCCGCCTCGATGGCGCGGTCGTAGGCGATTTTCGATGCCGAAAGGTCCTGAACGGCGATGCCCGACGTATCGAACACCGTCACCTGCTCGTCATCCGAACGCCCCGTAGCCGTGCCGGCGATGACTTCGCCGAGCTCCGCTCTGATGTCCTCGGGCGTGATGGCACCCTCGGCAACTGGAATCTCCAGCTCACCGGATGCGACCGATTGCTCGCGGTCGTCGACGTAAACAGCGGCACGGGCAACAAGTGCCGAGGCGAGCTCCTGCTTGCCGGGCATGTCGGCACCGACGCAGGAGATATGCGTACCAGGACGCACCCATGCATCGGGGATGATGGGCTTGGTCGCCGGCGTGATCGTCACGATGATGTCGGCCTCCGCCGCGGCACCTTGGCCGTCAGCCGTCGCCTCGATGGAATAGGTGGATGCCTCGCGAGCATGCTCGCAGGCGCCCAAGATATGGGCGACCTCGTCTCGCATGCGCTCGACGCGGGCCTCGGGCGCGGCATCGGAAACCGGCTCCCACACCTTGACCTCGCTCACTTTGGGACAGGCGGCAAGCACGCCCGCCGCCATATAGGTGCTCATATGGCCGGCGCCCGCAACAAGCAGTTTGGATGCATCCGCCCGAGCCAGCCACTTGGCACCGAGCGCAGCGGCGGCACCGGTGCGAAGTCCAGTGATGGCGGAGGCATTGAGCAGCGCCAACGGCTCTCCCGTCGCGTTGTCGCACAGCAGCGTGGTGCCAAAGATCTCGGGCAACCCCTTTTTGGGATTCTGAGAGAACCAGGCAGTGAGCTTGAGACCGAAGAGGCCGCTTCCCGCCAACTCGCCCGAGCGGATATCCATATCGGCCACACCGGGCTCGAACTGCTCATATACCATCGGCCACGCTACACCCTTGCCCGTTGCCTTCTGGCGATATGCCTCCTCCACGGCAGCGATTGCATCCTCGATCGTCAGCACCTTGGAAACTTCCTCGGCCGAAAGCACCACCATCTGCCCCATCATCGCTCCTCTCAGCGAAAGCTTTACGTTGCTTCACTGTACGGTTTAGTAACGATGCCGCCAAGGATCATTTCTTGTTGGAATCTACAACGATTCTCGATCTGATTTTTCGTTCTATCAGCAGGTATTTGAACTATTTATCGCATCAAAGGCATACGGATGTGCGATTATCCTATTTGTACAGGTACTTATTGTAATGATTTACAAGGTGATGCTAATGCTATACACCATCTCGGACTTCTCACGGGAATATGAGGGGTCGGTCCGTCTAATCGCCGGCAGCGATGGCGTCTCGCGTGCCGTCTCTGGCGTCGGGATCCTCGATTATGAACTCATGCCCGGCCTCAAGAGCAAGTACCAGCGCGTCAACTTCAGCTCAGACGAGATCGTCCTCAGCACTTTCCTCTATGCGAAGGACGACCCGTACCTCATCACTGAAGCCGTGAAATACCTCGTCGCCAAGGGAACGAGCGGTCTCATCATCAAAAACGTCCTGCACATCCCGATTCCCGACCAAGCCATCCGCTACGCCAACGCGCGGCACTACCCGGTCTTTCTCACGACCGACGACTCACTGTTCTTTGACAGCGTCATCTATGAGGTCAAACGGCATATCGAGCAGCTCGCGTCCATCGACTTCGCACAGCGCGAGATCGATGCCCTGAGGACAGACGTATCGCCCGAGTCCATCTGCCGACGCATCCGAAGCCTCAACCCGTCATTTCTGGACGAAGCGGTCGCCCTGTTCGCATCGTTTGCAGATCCCCTCGACCCGCGTACGTTTTTGCAAATCGAACGTCTCTGTGCAAAATCGACCCTCGCCGGATGCCACAATATGCTGGCACCCTATGACGGAGGTTTGCTATTCGTAGCGACAAGCGACTCGGAGCAGACGCTCGATGTGGAGCGAATCGTGCAGGCGCTCACGGAGCTCATCGAGGCTAGCGGCATCGATGGCGGAGCGGAAGGGCTCGGCATCAGCGATATTCTGTTTGGAGACGAGGCGGTGGCGCAGGCGATCTCGCAGGCGATTTACGCACAGCGCCTATCTTGTCAACGAGCCGAGGGTCCCGTCCGCTATACGCAGC
Source organism: uncultured Collinsella sp. (assembly GCA_958413455.1). GTDB lineage: Bacteria > Actinomycetota > Coriobacteriia > Coriobacteriales > Coriobacteriaceae > Collinsella. The sequence goes on from CATYUU010000001.1 coordinate 126,989, forward strand.
TCGGCATCCTGAAAACCGTGATGCCTTTTGCGGAAACCCCGGAGATGCGATCGTTCTCGGAGGCGATTCTCTCGCCGATACGCGAGCACGACAGTGAGCATGGCAGCGAGCTGGAATCCACGCTCGCCGCATTCATCGAGAACGACCGACGTATCGAGCAAACCGCCAAGCAGACTAACCAGCACCCGAACACGATTCGATATCGCCTCGATAAGGTGACAGCTCTCACCGGACTGAACTACAAATGTGCCCCGGAGATGGAGCAGCTGTCGCTCGCCTACGCCATCGAACGCGCTCGCTCGCTTCAGTAAGCCCACCCCGCCTTGAGATTAGGAGCGGCGGGCACGGAGCTTTTCGTAGCCTTCGGCGAAGAAGGCGACCGTGGCGGCGTCGGAGTCGGCGGCGTCGGAGTCGGCGGCGGCAACCACACCGTGCTCGTCGCTCACCAGAAACAGCGCACCCTTGAGCTGCGCGGGAATGTCTACGCGCGTGACCGGGATGCCCTTGGTCTGGGCCAGCTGATCGATGAGCGTCGCCGTGCCGCACAGGCACTCGTCCGCCGGCGCCACAAAGGCCAGCTCGCCGTTATCGACGGCGGCGAGCAGCTCGGGCGCCACGCCGGTTTCGTCGGCCTCGGAGCGGGCCTCGGCGGAGCGGGCACGTAGCGCCTTAGCCGACGTATCGGCCAGCGGCTCGTACTCGCCCACCGTCATGGCGGCGTTGCCATTGACGTCGATCACCAGCATGAGTACGCCGTCGCGTGCCGTGTAATCGCCCTCGGCAAGCGACCACTCAACGTGCTGTTTAGCCCAGCTGAGCATGTTATGGGTAAGCGGCTCGCCCTGCACCAGGCGCTCGGACAGTGCGCGAATGTGGCGGTTGAGCATGGGCACCTTTTTGTTGGACATGCGCCAACGGCAGACAAGCGCGGGCTTGTCGAGCGTGAACTTCTCGACCGCCTCCTGATTGGCGCAAAAGTCCTCGTACGCACGCTGATCCTCGGCATTGCCAAACAGCTCGGCATCATCAATCTGGGGCATGGTTGTACCTTTCGTGTTAGTCATTCCGTCCTCTTATACCAAAAAGACGGCCCTCCAAACGGAGCAGCCGTCTTTTGCAGAGATTATTTTGTCCCAGGGCGGAACTTAGTGACGGAAATGCCTGGCTCCGGTGAACACCATCGCGATGCCATGCTCATTGCAGGCCTGGATGCTCTCGTCGTCGCGCTTGGAGCCGCCGGGCTGAATGATGCAGGTCACGCCGTGCGCGGCAAGCACGTCGACGTTGTCGCGGAACGGGAAGAACGCGTCGCTTGCACAGGCAAAGCCGCCCTTCTCCACGCCCTCGCGCTCGCAGAAGTCCTCGGCGCGCTCGCAGGCCAGCAGTGCGGAGTCAACGCGGTTGGGCTGACCCGGACCCATGCCAATGCCGGCCTTGCCCTTGGAGACCAGGATGGCGTTGGACTTGACGCCCTTGCAGACCTTCCAGGCAAACTCGAGCTCGGCCATCTCGGCGTCGGTGGGCTTGCGGTCGGTGGGGAACGTAAAGGTCGCGGGGTCCTCGGTCACGTGGTCGACTTCCTGCACCAGCATGCCGCCGTCGACGGAGCGCAGCTCCACCTGGGCGCCGTGGTCCACGCCGCCGGTAGCCAACACGCGCAGGTTGGGGCGCTTGGCCATGCGCTCGAGCGCCTCGTCGGTGTAGCTCGGGGCGATGATGACCTCGACGAACTGCTTGTTCTGATCGGCAAAGTGCTCAACCAGCTCAAAGGGAACCTCGCGGTTGCAGGCGATGATGCCGCCAAAGGCGCTCTTGGGATCGCAGGCGAAGGCGCGATCGTAGGCGGCCGTGATGTCCTCGGCAACGGCGGAACCGCAGGGGTTTTGGTGCTTGAGGATCACGCAGGCCGGCTCGTCGAACTCGCGGACCAGGTTCCAGGCGGCGTCGGCATCCAGATAGTTGTTGTAGCTGAGCGGCTTGCCCTGGATCTGCTCGGAGCCCACGAGCGGGAACTGCGAGCTCGCGGTGTTCTCGCAGCCCTCGGCAAAGCGATAGACCGTGGCCTTCTGCTGCGGGTTCTCGCCATAGCGCAGGTCGTCGACCTTCTCCAGCGAGATCTCGAGCTTGGCAGAGGTGTCCGCCACGTCGCTTGCCTGGGCGGCAAGCCAGCGGGAGATGGCCGTATCGTAGGCGGCGGTGGTCTGGTAGACCTTCACCTGCAGGCGACGACGGGTGGAAAGCGTGGTGCAGCCACCGGTCTCGTGCATCTCGGCCAGGACGGCATCATAGTCGGCCGGGTCGGAGATGACGGTAACGCTCGCAGCGTTCTTGGCAGCAGAGCGCAGCATGGAGGGGCCACCGATGTCGATGTGCTCGATAGCGTCCGCGAAGGTGACCTCGGGGCTGGCAACGGTCTTCTCGAACTCGTACAGGTTGACGACGACCAGGTCGATCAACTTAATGCCGTGCTGAGCGGCCTCCTGCATGTGCTGCTCGGAATCGCGGCGGGCCAGCAGCGCGCCGTGGACCTTGGGGTGCAGCGTCTTGACGCGGCCGTCCATCATCTCGGGATAGCCCGTGAACTCCTCGATGGGGGTTACGGGAACGCCCGCGTCCTCGATGGCACGAGCCGTGCCGCCCGTAGAGATGATCTCGACGCCAAAGTCGTCAACCAGCGTCCGTGCGAAATCGACGACGCCCGTCTTATCGGTAACCGAGATCAACGCGCGTGCGATCTTCACATCAGATCCCATGCAGTCCTCCTGTCTGGTACGCCGCCGTGCTCTGTGAGTCGGTGATACGTCGATCTGCAGCGCTCGCGCAGCGGCATTGAAAATACTGATTAAATGTAGCGCATCGAGCGCATCGATGCACCCCGCAACGGGCGCATGTGCAGAAAAAGTTTGCGAGCAGAGGGGATGGGCACGGCACCGGGCACGGTGAGTTCATGGAACACAGGGGCACCATAATTAGATGCCAATGGCGTGGTAGAACTGTGCTCGATATGCATCCGCGAAAGAAAGAGACACCATGGTCTCGCGGGTTCTCTACCGACCGTTTGATACCGAAGACTTCGACGCCATCGCGCTGATTCTGCAGCAGCTTTGGCATAACAACTCGGATAACGATGAGTACAACCGCCTCGAGGCCGCGTGCGACCTTGCCTATTGCCTTTCGTCGTCGACGTTTTCGCAGGTTGCGGTGATTGACGGTCAGGCGCGTGGCATTTCGCTCGCACGCGCGGGACAGAGCTCCGGCGCCACCGTTAAAGAACATTGGATGGATACCGAACGCGCGCTGCTATCGCAGATGCGTGAGCTGGAGCCCGATGCCTGCGCCGAGTACCTCTCGTTTGTGCGCGCAACCATCCGGACCAACAACCGCCTGCTCGAGAGCAGCCCGTTGCCGCACGACAACGAGGTCACGCTGCTTGCCGTGGACCGCGATGTCCACGGCCTGGGCGTTGGCACGGTCCTGCTCGATGCCGCAGTCTCGCACCTGTCCTCGCTTGGAGCGACGAGGGCGCACCTGTACACCGACTCCAACTGCTCGTGGAAGTTCTACGAGCTGCACGGCTTTAAGCGCACGGCCACGCACCGCGCCAACCGCGAAGAGCGCCGTCACGCCATGCCGCGCGAAAGCTTCCTCTACGAACTCGACCTAACAGCCTAAACCCGGCAGCCATACCTAGTCATTTAGGAACGTTCCCAGTGACTAGTCGTTGGGGACAGTCTTCGTAGGTAGCGCATAAAAATGGGATGGATCCGTCGGCAGTCGCCGGAGAAGATCCATCCCAAAAATCAGAGCGCGCTAGAACGTTCCGCCGCCGCCTCCGCCGACGCCGCCGCCTCCGCCGCCAGAGAAGCCGCCGCCTCCGCCGCCGCCCGAGCTGTCGGAGCTCGACACCAGCTCACGGATGCTCTCGTGATACACGTCATCGAACGAATCGAGCGGAGACTCGATACCGTAATGATGGTAGTACCACCAGTAGCAGGGGTAGTTGTCGTAGAAATCGTCGCTGTTGCGCAGGTCCGCAGGCACGGCCTCGGCAAGCTGACGCAGCACTTCCTTGGAAACACCCAGCGCCACGCCCATCACCAGCAGCTTGTTCCACAGCACCAGATCGCCGGGGACGGCTTCCTTTAGACGCGTGAAGTCCTCGAGCCAATGCTTAAGTGCCTTGCAGCGAGCCGCCACCTCGGCGCCCTCCGGCGTAAAGCGGCGGAACGTAAGGCCCACGCCGATACCCACCAGCACAATCGGCACCGAGATAACCGCGGCGGTAATGTTCGCCTGCGCGCCATCGGTAAAGAAGATGGATCCCACGGGAACAAAGGCAATCAGGATACCAAGAACCAGGCAAAACACCATTGCAACAATGCCGTCCGAGGCAACGTACTCGCTATCGGCCAGCTTGCCCTTAACGGTGTTCTGATAGTCCTCGAGCTTGTCGCCCACGGGTGTAGCGTGCTGCTTGACGTAGTGCTGCAGCTCGTCGAACGTGCGCGAGCGATCGCCGTTCTCGTCAGGCTTAGCACCGGCAAAGAAGACCTTGAGCACCATGTGGTCAATGCCCTTGGCCGACTTCCAGCCCGCATCACTCACCGTCACGCGATACGTCTGCTCTTCTTTTTCACGCCCCAACAGACCCTTCTTGGCCTTGCTCACGGTCGCCTGCTCCAGCTTGATCACACGGTCGTCAGTGAGCTTCATGAGCGTGGCGATATATGCCTGATCGGGCACCTCGTTCCAGCTCATGAGGGCCGAAAGCACGGCGGGATGGTCGGCCGAAGGCACATCGCGGAAATATTCGTCCTGGAAAAACGGCTTGGGCTTGCGCTTGCGCAGCTTGAGCATAACGATTGTGCCGGTAAAGGCCACCGCCGCAACAACACTTAGCACGGCAAGTGCATTGGCAATCATGCGAGCGTGAGCGCGGCGGGCGTTAGCTTCGTCGGCCCATTCCTTCTCTTCGCTCAGGATCGTTGACATGCGCTCTTCGCCCGAAGCGGCAAGCTGCGGCACCCAGTCGCTAGGGAAGGCGATGCGTGCCTCGGCGAATTCGCCCTGATGCACGCAGGGAATGGTATAGGTGACCATGGGTTCGTCCGCATCGAGCGACACGTCGCCCGTCAGCGGACCGTGGCCCCATGCGCGGAAGTTATCGCCTTTGACGGCCGCCGTCCCGGCAGTGGCATTTGCGAAGCGCACTTCCATCTCGACGTCATCGGAATCCGCAGACCAGCCGTCGCCCACAAACTTCCAGTAGAGCTCGGCGGTATCGGCCCAGTTCATAACCGCACCGGTCATGGTATAGCTCACGTAATAGGTCGCGCTGTCGCCGCTCTCGTGAGGGCTGAACACCTTAATCCTTACGCCGTCACCGGTCTGCTCGACCGTATAGACGCCAGAGTCGCCCTTGTTCGCGCTATCGACTTTGTTAAACGCGGTGTCCTCTTCCTCGACACTCAGCACATCGACGCCCGCCGTGCCGCCCTGCTGGTTGGCGCCCGTATTGATCTCCCAAAACACGCCGTTGATGTCGTCGTCGAAATCAAACTGGCGTCCCTCGACAACGGTCAGCGATCCATCGGCCTCAACCGTGGCACTGATATAGGTCTGGGTCATGGAATAACCGTCGGCGTGTGCGGCGGCGGGCAGTAGCAGCAATGCAAGCGCGACGAGTGCGCAGACGGAAGCAAATCGCGCAAACGGGCGGCGCTGCCGACAGGTTTTGGCAACGGGGGCGTTCATAGGCACATCCTTTGTCTGTGATACCAGCAACGCCATTGTCCCACGTTTACGGGCGCACATGACAAACATCTAGGCCAGCGGAGTATCAAACGGGACGAAAGTCACGCCCGCGACCGGCACCTAGGGACGTTCCTTATCTGCCGGCAATCTGGGACACTCCTTGGCATGGCCTGCGCCAGCAATAGATACCACTTCATAGCTCCGTCACAGGTGTAGCGGCTTTGTGTGGGCGCGGCACGCGCTGATTGAGCCGCCAGCCGAGGGGCATAAAGCAGTTGAGCGAAAACGGTTTGCCCCTTTGCCGTTCGCTCGAGGATCATGTCCCCCTTTTCCGCGGAAACCCCGGCAGTTGCGAAGAGCTGCCGGGGTTTCTGTCGTTTGTGAGGCTAAGTCGGTACGCAGCGATCGAGAGCTTGAGCCGCAAACCCACCGTGCGCAATGCGCACCGCCGCCAACTTGTGAGCGCGGCAACGCCTTCCCTGCCAAGCCCCGCGCTATACTCGTCCGCATGGATATCAAAACACGCAACATAGCAACGCCCGCCGCGGACGCGCCAGCGACGCCACCCGCCTCCGCCCCCGCGCCCGTCGTGGGCCGCTTTGCCCCGTCGCCCTCGGGCCGCATGCACTTGGGCAACGTGTTCAGCTGCCTGTGCTCGTGGCTTTCGACCCGCAGCCAAGGCGGCAGCATCGTGCTGCGCATCGAGGACCTGGACGATCGCTGCAAGCGCCCGGAACTTGCCACTCAATTGATTGACGACCTGGCCTGGCTGGGACTGGAGTGGGACGAAGGCCCCTACTACCAGCACGATCGCCTGGATCTGTACGAGGACGCCCTGCGTCAGCTGCAAGACGCCGGCCTCACCTATCCCTGTTTTTGCACGCGTGCCGAACTCCACGCCGCGAGCGCGCCGCACGCGAGCGACGGCACGCCCATCTACCGCGGCGCCTGCAGAGGTCTTTCTGCTGAAGAAATCACCCGCCGCAGTGCCCTGCGTGCTCCGGCCACGCGCCTGCGCGTGCCCACCGTCGACGACCTCGCCAGCGACGTGATCGAATTCGTGGACCGCACGTACGGAGCCCAATGCGAAGCACTCGCCACCGAGTGCGGTGACTTTTTGGTGCGCCGCAGCGACGGCGTTTTTGCCTACCAGCTAGCCGTGGTGGTCGACGACGCTGCCATGGGCGTCACCGAGGTCGTGCGCGGATGCGATCTGTTGGGCTCCACGCCGCGCCAAATCTACCTGCAGCATTTGCTGGAACTTCCCACGCCGCACTACGCGCACATTCCACTGCTCATGGCACCGGACGGCCGCCGCCTTTCCAAGCGCGACCGCGACCTGGACCTGGGCGAGCTCCGCACCCGCTTTGGCGCGCCCGAGGCACTACTGGGCTGGCTCGCCGGGCAAACAGGCATCGCGCCGGACGCCACACCGCGCTCTGCCGAGCAGCTGGTCGAGCACTTTAGCTGGGATGTTATCCGTACGCATCGGGAAAACATCACTGTAACGGTCGAGTAGCCAGCCACCCCGCCCCTACGCGACATCCCAGGGCTGAAGTTCGTCGCCCAGGCGGACAATACAGTCGTAGAGCACGGTGTGGCACTCGGCTGGGTTGGCGTCACGATGAAAATGCCCGTAGTACCAGCGTTTGTAGTCTATGCGATCTTCCAGCTCATCGAAAAATGCCGTAAGTCGATCAACCGTGGGGCAATTCCAGCCGGGTGCCGGATAAAGCGTGGGCGAAAGCATGCGCGTAGAGCAGGTGTGGGTGATTACGTAGTCGACCTTCCAGCCCACGCTGTCGAGCTTTGTCCGTGCCTCCTCAAAGTTGCGCTCGTCCGGCAGCTCCTGCGGCCACCAGCTGGAATAGGGAATGCGGTATTCCTTGTCCACACTCGTGGCGCCGCCCATGGTAAAGATCGTTGAGCCGTCAAGCTCAAAAAACTCGCCGCGCGTCAGGCGCCGTATGGGAGAGGTATCCGACAGGCTCTGCGTCAGCCCACCGTGCCACAGCTCCATGGGTCGCTCCGCCCAGTGATCAAAACGCTCGTGGTTGCCGTCGACGAACAGCACGGTATAGGGGCGCGACTCCAGCCAGGCGATATCGACGCATTCCTCGGCAGAGAAATCCCACGGAAAGCCAAAGTCGCCCGCAACAATCAGATAGTCGTCGCCCGTCAGACTATCCCCAAGCTCCCAGTCGCGCAGCTTTTGCATGTCGACGCCGCCGTGAATGTCGCCCGTCACATAGACCGTCATCGGATTACCACTTCCCTGTAAGTCGCTAGCCCGCATTTTGCACGATCACTAAGCTAACCGTTCCAGCCCTTCCATCCCTTAGGGCTTACCCCTCGTTCTTCCATCCAAACGGGTCAAGCACCCAAAAAACCAGATCGAGCACGCCGCCGGTCATCATGGCGCCGACAAGGGCCATGCAAACGTGCAGAGAGACGGCACTTCGGAGCACGTCGAACGGCCCCAGAACAGCCAGCAGCGCGACCGCTGCGCCGGCAAGGCACAGCGCGAGGCACGGCCCCGCGTCCTTGACGCACTTCTTTGCGAGATGCTTTGCGTTGTCACTCATCAATATCGAACTCCTTAGAGGACCGTTGTTTGGGTACATGCCGCCGCGGCAGAGCAGGGCGGCAGGGTAAGTGTCACATGTCGTGCGGACATCAATGGAGAAACCGCCCGCTCGACCAACCCTTGGCGCCGTTTTGTACCGGCCCACCATCCCCCGCTATCGAGGTCTAATACTTTTCCCACCGCTACCCAAAAACTCATCCAACGTTAATCTTGGCTCAAGAATCGCTTAATCTATAACCTGCACTATAGAGTTCGACCAAGGGCGGGGCGGCGCCGCGCAACGCAGGCCGCCGAACGCAACGCTCGCGCCCGGGCAGATCGCCCGGCGTCGCGCCCATCGAACGAAAGGACAGGTCATGGACGACCTCGAAAAAGTTGAAACCATCCGCACCAAGTGCAATGTGAGCTACACCGATGCCAAGGCGGCGCTCGACGCTGCCGACGGCAACGTTTTGGATGCCATCATTTGGCTCGAATCGCAGGGCAAGACCCAGACTACGTCGGCGCACGCCGCCACCGAGTCCGAGCCGGTCGACGAGCCCTCGGCCGAGATGGTCGCCGCGCAGGCCGCCTACGAGAAGTCGAGTGAGAAGACCGACTTCTCCAAGAAGATGGACAGCGTGTGGGAGTACCTCAAAAAGCTCTTCCGCCTGAGCCTGGACACCAAGTTTATCGCCACGCGCCGCGATGCGATCATCCTCAACATTCCCATCCTGATTCCCATCGTTGCACTGTTTGCCTGGGGCGCCACGATATGGCTGATGCTGATTGGCCTGTTCTTTGGCATGCGTTACCGTATCGACAGCGACGGAGACGTGCCCGGCAGCATCAACAATCTTATGAATCACGCCGCCGACGCCGCGGACGACATCAAGCAAAATCTCAACGACGACAAGTAATCGCAGACGGGGGCACGCATGGCACGAATCCTGATCGTAGAGGACGAGGAGAAAATCGCCCGCTTTGTGACGCTCGAGCTGGAGCACGAGGGCTACCAGGTGGAACATGCCGCCGACGGCCGCACCGCCGTGGACCTGGCGCTGGAGCGCGACTAGGATCTGATTCTGCTCGATGTGCTGTTGCCTCAGCTCAGCGGCATGGAGGTGCTGCGACGCGTCCGCAAGCACAAGGATGTGCCGGTGATTATGGTCACCGCGCGCGATGCCGTGATGGACAAGGTGGCCGGGCTCGATGCCGGCGCCGACGATTACCTGACCAAGCCGTTTGCGATTGAGGAGCTGTTCGCACGGATCCGCGTGGCGTTGAAGCGCTCGGAGGCCGTGCGGGCGGCTTCGGGCGTTGGCGGCATCGGGACGGGCGCGGCAGGCGGCACGGGTGTCGGCGCCACTGCGATGCCCCCGGTCAGTGACTCGACCCAGGTTTCCGCCTCGCTCTCCCCCGCCACGCTCGCCGTGGGCTCGGTTGCGCTCGACCCCGACCGCCGCGAAGTCACGGTCGGCGGCTCGCCCATTGCGCTCACGGCCCGCGAGTTCGATGTCCTCGCCCTGCTTATGGCGCATGCCGAGACCGTGCTCACGCGCGAACGCATCGCGCACGAAGCGCTGGGCTACGAATACATGGGCGACACCAACAACGTCGACGTGTACATCGCGCATCTACGCGCCAAGATCGAGGACGCCGGCGGCGCCCGCATCATCCAGACCGTGCGCGGGGTGGGCTATGTCTGCCGCGCGTAACGCCGAGGCCAAGCGCGTCACCTCCATCGCCCGCGCCATCAACTGGAGCTATATGTGGCGCCGCCTGATGAGCTACGTTTGGCTCGACCTGCTGCTAGTAGTGATTGTGGCGGCGATCCTTGTCTATGGATACAACCAGACGCTGCCCAACGGCGCGTTTACCGCAGGATGGATCCCCAGCGCCACCGTTCGCGGCATGACGCTGACGCCCGCGCGCGGCTGGGACCTGACAACGCTCACCTATACCGTCGAGCTCGCGCGTACCACCAAGACTTTCCCCCTCGCGCAGGACCTCGTCACGCTATGGCCTCTCTACCTTGTCGTTGTGGGTTGGCAGGTCATCAGCGTGCTCAACATGCTCGGCGGCGCCCGCCGCGTGCGCCGCACCATGGCGCCGCTCAACGATCTGGCCCTGCGCGTGGACGAACTCGGCCGCATGCAACTCGCCGGCGGCAAAATGGAAACACTGGAGCAGGCCATCGAGCGCGCAAGCGTCGACTCGCCGAGCGTCACCACCGGCGACGCCGACCTGGCAAGCATCGAGGTCGCACTCAACCGCCTGCTGCGCCAGATGCAAGAGGCCAAGCTGCAGCAGATGCGCTTTGTCAACGACGCGAGCCACGAGCTGCGCACGCCCATCGCGGTGATTCAGGGCTACGTGAACATGCTCGGCCGCTGGGGTAAGGACGACCCGGACGTGCTGACGGAATCCATCGCGTCCCTTAAAGCCGAAAGCGAGCACATGCAAGAGCTTGTGGAGCAGCTGCTGTTTTTGGCGCGCGGCGATGCCGGGCGCACGGTCCTGCGGCGCGCGCATACCAACTTGGCTGCACTGGTCAGCGAGGTATGCGAAGAATCGCAGATGATCGATACCGAGCACACGTATCGGCTGGCTTCTGACGCTGCGCTTGCCAGCGACCCGCGCTGCGACGCGCCCGTCGACGTGGCGCTCGTGAAGCAGGCTCTGCGCGTGATCGTGCAAAACGCCGCCAAGTACTCGGATGCGGGAACGACCGTCACATTTGGCATAACGCCGGATGCGGGCGCGGGCACGATCGACATAAGTGTTGAGGACGAGGGCATCGGCATGAACCAGGAATCCGCAGCTCACGCGTTCGAGCGGTTCTACCGTGCCGACAACGCGCGCGATGCCGGCGCACAGGGTTCGGGTCTGGGGCTTGCGATCGCCAAGTGGATCGTCGACAGCCACGGCGGCGTCATCGGTGTGACCTCGGTCGAAGGGGTCGGCAGCCGCTTTACGATTCGCCTGCCGCGGCAGGAAGCCCCTCGGCATAAATAAAGGGATAGGGCCACGCGGCCCTATCCCTTTTTGCTAGCTATGGCAGCTTGTGCACTACTCGCGGCACAGGTGCACGGCGAAGCCGGCGAACTCGCGCTTAAAGTACACGAGCTTGGTGCCGCCGTCAGGCAGCAGCACGCGCGACTCCTCGTTGACTTCGAGTCCGCGCTCGGCAAACCACTTCTCGGCCGCATCGATGTCGTTGACGGCAAAGCCAATGTGGCCCTTGGCGCCACGACCGTTCTGCTTCATGATCTCGACCAGCGAATCGTTAAAGTACGAAACCGGGGTCTCAATAACGGGCAGGCCCATCATCGTCGAGAACAGCTCCGCGATCTCCAAGGCATCTGCCGGGTCGGTGGCGTTAATGCCCACATGGGCAACGCGCATGCCAAAGAGCTCGACCGGATTGGCGTTCTGCTCATTCATACAGGCAGCGCCTACTGAGCCATAACGTCGAGAACGGCCTTCTCGGCAGCAACGCGGTTCATGCCGGTCATGAAGGGCACGCCGCTCACGTACGGGCAGGTGAGGCCCTCGGGGGCAACGGTGGTGGCGATCAGCAGGTCGGCGCCCTCGTCGCAAGCGTCCTTGGCCTCGGAGATGGCGCACTGCACGATCTCATACTTGCCGGCGTAACCGTTGGCGTCGAGCATGGTGGCGACCTTCTGGGCAACGAGCGTGGAAGTAGCAGCGCCAGCACCGCAAGCCAAAACAATCTTCTTCATAGGTAATGTCTCCCTTCATGGTTTACTTTAGGTAAGTGTACCGCAGCGAGCGATGGCACTCAGCCTCGATGAGCTTTTATGCTAGTTTGCTTGCGCGCTGCGTATAATACATCTAGTACGTGTTGCCATACCGCTCGCTTTACGAGCGACTAAGGACTCTGAAATGCCCGATTCCCGCACCCTCTGGACCACCGTCGTTATCATCTGCATCGCCGTGTCGGTGTTCTTTAGCGTCAAAAAACGCACCACGTTCAAGCGCCTGCAGCAGTTGATGGCCGCCAAGCAGTGGGACGAGTTCGATCGTTTGCTCGACGGCAAACTCACCAGCATGCTGTACCCACGCTACAACCGCGACTACCTGCGCCTGAACTCCTATCTGCTGCGCGAGGACCACGAGCGTGCCAGCGAGATGTTCGACCTGCTGCTGGGGCTCAACCTCCCCAAGATGCAGCGCGTCGACCTGGTGATCAAAGCCTTTAACTACTATGTTGGCCAGGAGGACCGCAAAAAGTCCAAAGAGCTGTTGCACGAGATCAAGGGCTTTGAGGGCGGTCAGGCCGAGGCAGTCGCGCACGAATGCCAACTGATGTACGACACGATGATCCTCAAGCGCCACAACGACATTCCCGAGCTGGAGCGCATGCTCGAGGATGTCGGCGACGACCCGGTCAAGCGCTGCCGACTGGAGTACCTGCTGGCCCTGCAGTATCAAAACAAGGGCGACGAGGCAAAGTTCCAAGAGTTCCTGGAGAAGTCGGGCCAACACTCGATGGCCGTCAACGCGTAACGGACGGCTTGTGCTAGACTTCTAGTCTCACGGGGGCGTGGCGGAATTGGCATACGCAGGAGACTTAAAATCTCTCGCCGCAAGGATTGTGGGTTCGAGTCCCACCGCCCCTACCATGTGATTGCTTGCGAGCCCGTGTTCCCCAGGGATGCGGGCTCGTTTCTTTTACACGCCGGTGGGGCTCGAACCCGCGAGGGGGCGAGCGTTAAGCGGACGCGCAGCGTCCGTGGCTTATAGGACAAAATGTGTGTCCACGTTGGGGGCATCGGCGCAGGTCGATG
>CATYUU010000002.1:0-98766 GCA_958413455.1 uncultured Collinsella sp.
AGCTGCGGGAACGGCCTATTCACTCAATGTGTTCGGCTGAGATCGGAAATCAACCACGCTTGGCCGCGCTTGGCGTTGCAGTGGGGTTTGAGGTGCCAAAAAACGGCTTCCGACCAGTGTGGTTGATCAACTCAATTGTTCAAAAGGGGTATTCATAAGCGACTTGGCAATGAATATAAAAATCTTTGGGTGGTGCTGTGGACCACCGGTATGCATTTTGCGACCACAGCCTTGTGCCCGTTGACCTGTGGCTTGGCTCAGCTTGTCTCCACGGCACCGTATCTTGTCCACAGATTCGTCAAGCTTTTGGTCAGCATTTGGTTGGAATGCGCATGAAACGTCGTGCGAGTATGGGCATATGTGGAGGTCATGAGGTTGTAGCTGCAAATTATTGCAGCCTAGGAGGTTGAAAGATATTATTACCAAGTCTTTTCCTGCTTCAGGCGCACCTTCACGACCTGAAGCCACATTTGCCCAGAGGAGGTGACAATATGAAGGCTTATGAACTGCTGTTCTTTGTTGACCCGTCGCTCGACCCCGAGACTCGTCTCGCTGTTATGAAGCGTATCGATACCACGATCGCTGAGGGCGCTGGCAAGGTCGACTCCGTTGACGAGTGGGGCAAGCGCAAGCTCGCCTACGAGATCAACGATCTCACCGATGGTGACTACACCCTCATCAACTTCCACGCAGATCCTACCCAGATCGCCGAGCTTGATCGCGTCCTGCGCATCACCGACGCTGTGGTTCGCCACATGATCGTCCGCCGCGACGACCAGGAGTAAGACTGTCGTTTTGGACTGGGCTTGTGCCCCAAGAGGAAGTAGTGAGTTATGAGCATCAATCGAGTGAACATCACCGGTAACCTCACCCGCGATCCCGAGCTGCGCGCCACCGCCGGCGGAACCCAGGTTCTGTCCTTTGGCGTCGCCGTGAACGATCGTCGCCGCAACGCGCAGACTGGCGAGTGGGAGGACTATCCCAACTTTGTCGACTGCACCATGTTTGGCACCCGCGCCGAGGCCGTGAGCCGTTTCCTGGCAAAGGGAAACAAGGTCGCGATCGAGGGCAAGCTGCGCTACAGCTCTTGGGAGCGCGACGGCCAGCGCCGGAGCAAGCTTGAGGTCATCGTCGATGAGATCGAGTTTATGAGCTCCCGTGGTGGCCAGGGTGGCTACGATCAGGGCGGTTACGCCCCCGCAGCTCCCGCGCCCGCAGCACGTCCTGCCGCACCGGTGGCTACGCCGCCCGCGGTCGACGTCTACGATGAGGACATCCCGTTCTAAGGGTTGTTCACCTATTTTTGAGTGAGAGGCGGCTTCGGTTCGCCGAAGTTGCCAAACGAAAGGTATTTTGACATGGCTAATGATTTTTCTGCACGTCAGCCGCGTCGTAAGTACTGCCAGTTCTGCAAGGAGAACACTGAGTTCATCGACTATAAGGACACTCAGCTTCTCCGTAAGTACATGACCGACCGTGGCAAGATCAAGCCCCGTCGCGTCACTGGCGCTTGCACGCAGCATCAGCATGACATCGCCAACGCCATCAAGCGCGCCCGCGAGATGGCTCTCCTGCCGTACACCGTCCCCGTGGTTTCCTCTCGTGGCAACCGCGACCGCGGCTAAGAAGGGAGACGCATCATGAAGGTTATTCTTCTCGATGAGATCAAGGGCAAGGGCGGCGAGGGTGACGTCGTAGAGGTCGCTCAGGGTTACGCTGAGAACTTCCTGTTCCCCAAGAAGCTCGCTGTTGCCGCCACCAAGGGCAACCTCAAGCAGCTTGACGAGCGTCGCAACAACATCGCCAAGCGCGAGGCCGTCCGTCTGGCTACCGCCAACGAGACCAAGGCTGCCTTCGAGGGCAAGACGGTCACCGTTGACGTCAAGGTCGGCGACGAGGGCATCCTCTTTGGCTCCGTTACCGCCGCTATGATCGCTGACGCCATCAAGGCTCAGCTCGGTATGGACATCGACCGCAAGCGCGTCGAGCTCGGTAAGCCCATCAAGGTTGCCGGTGCCCACACCGTTGCCATCTCGCTGTACCGCGAGATCAAGGCCGAGGTTGTCGTTCTCGTCGGCGTTACCGCCGAGGAGCTCGCTGCCGAGGCTGAGGTCGAGGAGGCCGCTGAGGTCGCCGAGGCCGAGACCGCCGAGGTCGAGACTGAGGCTGCTGCCGAGTAGCATTTGCTGCAACGCAACAATCTTGTTCTAAGAAGGGCGCTCTGGGAGACCAGGGCGCCCTTTTGTTTTCTACGCTCAGCGAGCGTCATGGCAGGCGTTGCGTCGAAGTCCTATACACGGGACCGTTCATCCGTTTCGTTCGGTGATGATTGCCGGGGCGCGGCCCGTTTTGGGACTGTGGCTGATACTATGGATGCTCGCAAGCGATATGAATGAGGATGCTCATGGCATATGACGAAAGGGAGACGGGGCTGACGGTTGAGGACCGCGGTTCCAAGTTGGGTCTTCCTCAAAACCAAGATGCAGAGGCCAATGTACTGGCCGCCATGCTGCTGTCGCCCGAGGTGGTCGAGGAGGCCCAGGTCGAGCTGCAGCCCGATGACTTCTACCGGCCCATTCATAAGACCATCTACACCGCGATGGTCGATATGTACAACAGCCGCATTCCCATCGACTCTATCTCGCTGATCGATTACCTGCGCAGTATCAACAAGCTTGATGCCGTGGGCGGCGAGGCCTACATTTTGGAGCTGATGGGTCAGACCCTGTCGCTCGTGAACTGGCAGCACCATGCCGCCATCGTCCGTCGCGACTCGATGCTGCGCGAGCTGATCGGTGCCACCAACGAGATCAACGCGCTGGCCTATAACGCCCCCACCGACACCAAGGAGGTCGTGGAGTTGGCCGAGAGCAAGCTGCTCAAGGTCACGGCGCGCGAGGTCAAGTCGAGCTATAAGACACTGACCGAGTTTATGGTCGAGGCCTATAACGAGGCCGAGGAAGTGTGTAAGGCCGGTGGACAGGCCGCGGGCGTGCCCACCGGCTTCCCGTCGCTCGACCGCATGCTTATGGGTTTCCGCGAGGGCCAGCTCATCATTATCGGCGCCCGCCCTGCCGTGGGTAAGACGTCGTTCGCTCTGAACTTGGCGCTGAATGCCGCCGCTGCGGGCTATACCGTCGGCTTCTTTTCGTTGGAGATGTCGGGCAAGGAAATTGCCCAGCGCCTGATTTGCGCCTACGCCATGATTTCAATCAGCGACTTCCGTACGGGCCGCATTAGTCCCGAACAGTGGGCCAATATCAACGAGGCCACGCAGACCTTGTCTAAGCTCGACATCCTGATTGACGATACGCCAGGCACCACGGTGACCGAGATTCGCGCCAAGAGCCGCCGCATGCTCCACAACAAGGAGAAGGCCATCATTATCCTGGACTACCTGCAGCTGGTGAGTCCTCCGCCGGGACGTCGCTCCGAGAGCCGTACCGTCGAGGTCTCCGAGATGTCGCGTGGTTTAAAGATCATGGCCAAGGAGCTCAAGATTCCTTTGATCGCGCTGTCGCAGCTGTCGCGTCAGGTCGAGTCCCGTACCGGCAAGCGCCCGCAGCTGTCCGACCTGCGTGAATCGGGCTCCATCGAGCAGGACGCCGACATCGTTATGTTCTTGGACCGCTCCGCCGATGAGGCCGAGGCCTCGCGTGACGATCGACCCGACGAGGGCGTTACGCGCATCGTCGTGGCCAAGAACCGTTCGGGCCCGATCGGTGACGTCGACCTGATGTTCCTGCCGGCATCCACCAAGTTCTATGAGCTTGATGGGGCGCATACCGAGGAGTAGGACAGGCGCCCGTTGCACGGGTATACTGGGAATGTTTTGTGCTTCTGCGTGCCAGTGTGGCGCGTAGACAGTCCATGAATGTAAGGAGTAAACATGCCGTCAACCGTTTTGGTCGGTGCCCAGTGGGGCGATGAGGGCAAGGGTAAGATCTGCGACCTGGTCGCCGGCGACTTCGATGCCGTCGTGCGCTATTCGGGCGGTAATAACGCCGGCCACACCATCGTCGTCAACGGCAAGAAGTACGGCCTGCACCAGGTGCCCTCCGGCATCATGTATTCCGACCATATGTCGGTGATCGGTAACGGCTGCGTCGTCAACCCCAAGGTTGTCCTTGAGGAGATCGACATGTTCGAGGCCGACGGTATCACCACCAAGAACCTCAAGATCAGTGGCAACGCGCACATCATCATGCCGTACCACATCGATCTGGATGGTGCTTTTGAGCAGAAGCTCGGCAAGAAGAACATTGGTACCACCAAGCGCGGCATCGGTCCGTGCTACCAGGACAAGATGGCCCGCATCGGCCTGCGCATGCAGGACATGCTGGACGAGGCGCTGTTCCGCGACAAGCTGGAGACCGCTCTTGCCCGCGTAAATCCCGAGCTCGAGCTCATCTACCACCTGCCCACCTACACCGTGGACCAGATCTGCGACGAGTACCTGCCCATGGCCGAGCGCCTGCGCCCCTACATCACCGAGACGAGCCTGCTGCTCAACAACATGATTGACGAGGGCAAGGACCTGCTGTTCGAGGGCGCCCAGGCAACGCTGCTCGACATTGACCACGGCACCTATCCGTACGTGACGTCTTCCAACTGCACCGCCGGCGGCGCCATCACCGGCTCCGGCGTCGGTATGAAGAATGTCGACCGCGTGCTGGGCGTCATGAAGGCCTATATCACCCGCGTCGGTTCGGGCCCCATGCCCACCGAGCTTTCCTATGAGTCCGAGGCCGGCCATACGCTGACCGAGGAGGGCTATGAGTATGGCGTGACCACCGGCCGTCGCCGTCGCTGCGGTTGGTTCGATGGCCCCATCGCCAACTACGCCTCGCGTGTCAACGGCCTCACCGATATCGCCATGACCAAGCTCGACGTGCTTTCGGCCTTCGATACCATCAAGGTGTGCGTTGCCTACGACGTCGACGGCGAGCGTTACACGAGTGTGCCCGAGCATCAGGTGCGCTTTGAGCATGCCAAGCCCATCTACGAGGAGCTCCCGGGCTGGAAGTGCGACATCACCGGTTGCCGCAGCTTTGAGGAGCTGCCGCAGGAGGCTCAGGACTACGTGGCATTTATCGAGGATCTGGCACACACCCGCGTGACGTTCATTGGCGTCGGCGCCGGTCGCGAGCAGATCATCAACCGATTCTGGAAGTAATCGGCACTATTCGGTTACTGCGATATACCCCTTTGCAGCCCGGACGGGCGGCCGAGGGGTATATTTGCTTGCAAAGGGCTCGCGCGGAGCGGGCCGTTCATCCATAGAGGAGGCACCCTTGAAGGCGGACACTCAAACCATCGACATCCTGTTGTTGGGCAGCGGCGGCCGCGAGCATGCTCTGGCAGCAAAGCTCGCAGCATCACCGCGCGCCGGCAAGCTCTACATTGCGCCGGGTAACGGCGGCACCGCGAGCTGCGGCGAGAACGTGGTTCTCGACGATTGCGATCCTGCGGCCGTGGCGGCGTTTGCCCAGAGCCACGGATGCGGACTCGTGGTGATTGGCCCCGAGGCTCCGCTCGTGGTGGGCGTTGCCGACGCCGTGCGTGCGGCGGACATTCCCTGCTTTGGCCCGGGTGCCGAGGGCGCTCAGATGGAGGGCTCCAAGCTTTTTTCCAAGCAACTCATGGAGCGTGCCGGCATTCCGACGGCCGCCTACGGCTCGTTTACTGACGAGGCTTCGGCTCTTGCCTATGTGCGCGAGCAGGGCGCCCCACTGGTCGTGAAGGCTGACGGCCTGGCTGCAGGCAAGGGCGTTATCGTGGCGACCGAGCTCGAGCAGGCCGAGGAGGCCGTGCGCGAGTGCTTTGGCGGCACCTTTGGCGATGCCGGTAATACCGTGGTCATCGAGGAGATGCTGACCGGCCCCGAGTGCTCGCTGCTGGCCTTTACCGACGGCAAGACCGTGCGTCCTATGGCCACTTCGCAGGACCACAAGCGTGCACTCGAGGGCGACCTTGGCCCCAACACCGGTGGCATGGGCGTCTACAGCCCGGTGCCCATCGTGACCGACGAGGAGCACGCCACGATGGTGAAGGTCATGGAGCAGACCGTGGCCGAGCTTGCTGCCGAGGGCATCGACTACCGCGGCTGCCTGTATGGCGGCTTTATGCTCACCCCCGCCGGCCCCAAGGTGCTGGAGTTCAACGCCCGCTTTGGCGACCCCGAGACGCAGGTCGTGCTGCCGCGCCTCAAGAACGACCTGGTCGAGGTTATGCTCGCCTGCGCCAACTGCGAGCTCGATCAGATTGAGCTCGATTGGCGTGACGAGTGGGCCGTGGCTGTTGTCCTGACGAGCGCGGGCTACCCCGGCAGCTACGAGAAGGGCAAAGTCATCACCGGCATCGCCGACGCCGAGGCTATGGAGAACGTGACCGTGTACCATGCCGGCACCGCCGTGGTGGACGGTCAACTCGTGACCAACGGCGGCCGTGTGCTTGCCGTGACCGCGCTGGGCGATACGTTTGAGAACGCCCGCAACCTTGCCTACGAGGCCTGTGAAAAGATTGATTTTGAGGGCAAGACCTTGCGTCATGACATCGGTCTGCGCGCGCTGCGTGGCCGCGACGCCTGGGATGCCTAAAGTCCGAGAGGGATGAGACGGATGGACGAGAAGAACGAAGAGCTCGTGGATGCGCAAATCGTCGAAGAGGACAGCCGCATGTATGGGCATGCCGAGGGCGAGCCTGGTGGCGAGGTCGCTGACGAGCCGGCGCTGGTGCTG
The DNA here is from genome assembly GCA_958413455.1 of uncultured Collinsella sp. Lineage (GTDB taxonomy): Bacteria > Actinomycetota > Coriobacteriia > Coriobacteriales > Coriobacteriaceae > Collinsella. Next base: position 6,741 of record CATYUU010000002.1, read on the forward strand.
GGCGACGACGACCCGCACGATGCCGAGCTGCACGAGAAGATTCTTTCGGAGGAGTGCGCCTGGAAGGGCAAGATCCTCGACGTCCACCGTCTTGAGGTTGAACTGCCCAACGGTCGCCGTAGCGCCCGCGATATCGTTCGCCATCCGGGTGCGGCGGCCGTTGTGGCACTGACCGAGAGCGGCAAGATCGTACTGGTGCGTCAGTACCGCACCGCCATCGACCGCGTGACGGTCGAGATTCCCGCCGGCAAGCTCGATCCAGGCGAGGACCCGCTCGATTGCGCCAAGCGCGAGCTGCATGAGGAGACGGGCTTTAGGGCCGGTCGCATTCGCTTTTTGACGTCGATCGTCACGTCCTGCGGCTTCTGCGACGAGATCATTCACATCTACCTGGCCACCAAGCTCGAGTTCGACGCACCCAACCCCGATGATGACGAGTTCGTCAACGTGGATCTGGTGCCGCTGCACGAGCTGATCGACGCCGTGCTCGACGGTAAGATCGAAGATGCCAAGACCGTCGTGGGCGCCTTGGCCTGCGACAGCATCGCACACCGCCTTGGGGGCACGGAGCTCTAGGTTACGCGGTTTTACCAAACCGCGTAACGAGTCGACGCTGCAAACGCCCCTAAGCGGCAATCTGCCTTTCAATCGTCGCTCGCGTACCGAAGTACGCGTCGCTCCTCTTTCAAGACACCTTGCTCGCTTAGGGACGTTTTCGCTGACGTTGCTAGAACATCGGCGTTATGTTTGTTGGGACGCTTTGTTTTCAGCCCGACCGGCTCAACCGGATTTATCACGCTATTTATTTCTCTTCGAGGACTGCATGTTTAAGAGGTTTCTTTCGTATTACGAGCCCCAGATGGGGCTTTTTGTTGCTGATACTGTTTGTGCTCTGGTGCTTGCCGCCATTGACCTGGCGTTTCCCATTGTCCTGCGCAATCTGACCGGCGGGCTCTTTACCCAGGGTCAGGCTGCTATTATGCAGGCGCTCGGTATGATCGCGGTTGGCCTGGTGCTGATGTATGCCATCCGTTGCGCCTGTCGCTACTTTGTGAGTTACTGGGGCCACGTGATGGGCGCGCGCATGGAGTCCAAGATGCGCGAGGACTTGTTCGATCAGTACGAGCGCTTTAGCTTTGCGTATTTCGATCGCAACAGCTCGGGTGACATGATGAGCCGCGTGGTCAACGACCTGTTCGATATCTGCGAGGCGGCACACCATGTGCCCGAGTGGATTATCATCTGCGGCATCGAGATCGTCGGTTCGTTTGTGATTCTCTTTGCTATCGCCCCGCTGCTGGCGCTTGCCATGGCCGTGGTGACGGCGGTGTTTGCGGCCATCATGTTTTGGCAGAACATGCGCATGCGCGAGGTCTTTAGCGACAACCGCAAAAAGATCAGCGGTATTAATGCTCAGCTGCAGGATTCGCTGGCAGGCATGCGCGTGGTCAAGAGTTTTGCGAACGAGGAAGCTGAGCGCTCCAAGTTCCGCGCCTCTAACGACCGCTATCTTTCGTCCAAGGAGAATATGTATCACGCCATGGGCGTTTACACTGCGACGTATGGCCTGCTCTCGGGCGTGTTGTACGTGATCGTGGTGCTGCTGGGTGGTTGGCTGGTGGCGCAAGGCCAACTGCAGGCGGTCGATATGGCGACCTTTGCACTCTATATTTCGCTGTTCTGCACCCCGCTCGAGACGCTTGTGAACTCGGCTGAGACGTATCAGAAGGCCATCGCCGGCTTTAAGCGTATGGACGAGGTGCTTTCGACCGCCCCGGATATCCAGGATAAGCCGGATGCCGCGGACCTGCAGGTGACGGCTGGCGCGGTTGAATATCGCGACGTGTGCTTTAGCTACGAGGATGTTGAGTTGGGCGAGGGCGGCGCCGACGGACGCCCTGTTATCGACCACATGGATCTGTCCATCAAGCCCGGACAGACCATTGCCCTGGTTGGCCCCTCGGGCGGTGGCAAGTCCACAACGTGTTCGCTGCTGCCGCGCTTTTACGACGTGGCTGACGGGTCCATCAGCATCGACGGGCAGGACGTGCGCGACGTGACGCAACAGAGTTTGCGCCGTGCTATTGGCCTGGTGCAACAGGATGTCTATTTGTTTGACGGTACGATTGGCGAGAACATCGCCTACGGCAAGCCAGGCGCCACGGCAGAAGAGGTCGCCGAGGCCGCCCGCCGCGCCAATATTGATGCCTTCATTGAGTCCCTGCCGCAGGGCTACGACACGGTCGTGGGCGAGCGCGGCAGCCGTCTTTCGGGCGGTCAGAAGCAGCGCGTAGCCATTGCACGCGTGTTTCTCAAGAACCCCAAGATTCTGATCCTGGACGAGGCGACGAGCGCCTTGGATAACGAGAGCGAGGAGGCGGTGCAGGAGTCGCTCGAGCGCCTGGCGCGCGGTCGCACCACGATCATCATCGCCCACCGTCTCTCGACCATTAAGCATGCCGACGAGATTGCGACCGTCGAGCATGGTCGCGTTGTGGAACGTGGTACGCACGAGCAGCTTCTCGCCCGTGGCGGCACCTATGCCCGTTACTATCGAATGCAGTTCGAAGGTGCGCGTGCGCACGAGCTCGACTGATTGATATGACAGGAAGTTTATGGCTGACAAGAACCCTTTGACTCCGGAAGAAGTGACGGAGTTATTCTCCGAAATCGATGCATCCGGCGTCTTGGATCCGACGCTCGCCAAAAAGCGTACCGAGCGCATGCGCGAGAAAGAGGCTGCCGTCAAGCGCGGTGACAAGGCGACGCTGGCGCGGCTGCGCAGCGAGGATCGCGCGAGCCAGGCAAAACATATCGACCCGCTGTCCGAGGACGATCCTTCGGGCTCGCAGGTGAGCCATACCATTACGAAGACTGCCATGGTCGTGGTTATCGGCATCTTGGTGCTGATCGTGGGCATGCAGATTGGCTACGGCGTGATGCGCCGTCTGAATACCGCCAATCTGTCCGAGAGTGTTTCGGTCGATACCGTTTCGACCGCGCTCAAGGGCGGCCTTGAGTGGGGCAACGGCTTTACGCAGTTCCCGCTCGACTTTAGCGTCGACGAGGCAGACGAGCGCACGGGTACGGTAGAGGTGACGGTGTTGGACACGTCGTCTGCCAACGAGCTCGAGCTGCTGTCCAACGGGCAGATTCAGGCTGCGGCGCTTGCGACCAACGCGCTGCTCAACGATAAGATCGACCGCGTGGTGTATAACGTGCACGCCTATATCGACGAGGACAGCAAGATCCAGCACGACTCTTTCTTTGGCATGTTTCCCGCACGGGGCCATCAGAGCGCCATTCTGACGTTCGTGTGGACCAAGAGCTCGTCAAATGCCACGAGCATCGACTGGAAGATGCGTATCGTGAGCATGGACGACACGATTGCCGAGCGCATCCAAAAGCAGGTGAACTCGGTGTCGTCGCTGATTGAGGATCCGTCGGTGAGCCAGACCAAGATTGACGAGGAAAAGGCCGAACGTGACCTGGAGCATCTCCTACACGGTCGCGAGATCTTCCGCGGTGGCAAGCCCGACCGCACGCCGTCCGATCTGCTGGAGCAGGATAAATAAGACGCCATCATCCCGCGTGAGCCAAGCGCCGCGCGGGATGATTTTTCTGGGACGGGGATTAAATAATCATTCTGAGAACGGGGCTTTGTCGCCAACTGCATACATGACAAAATGATTTTTAAATCACCGTCCCAGAAAAATCGTTATGCATAGAAAGTCATAATTATCATTTCGTAAACATTTCGATGAAATTAACGCCATGGCGCATACTTGCGGTTAAAATACCGCAAGGCCTAACTACCAACCTTTAAGCCGGTCCGGAGAGACCGGGAAGGAGAATTATGGCGAACAACCATACTGCGGGCACCGCTGCCCGCACCTTCGCGCCCAGCGAGCTTTGCCAGCGCATGCTGGTCAAAACCAGCAAGGGCACCTGCGGTCCCTGCATCCTGTACCTTGAGGATGGGACCATTTTTTATGGCCGTGCATGCGGTGCCGAGGGTACCGCGACCGGCGAGGTCTGCTTCAACACCTCGCTTGAGGGCTACTTTGAGGTCATGACCGATCCGAGCTATGCCGGCCAAATCGTAACCATGACCTATCCGCAGATCGGCAACTATGGCATCGACGAGACCGACGTCCAGTCGGCCTTCCCCGGCGATACCGCTCGCCCCGCGAGCGCTCCCGCCATGCGCGGCATGATCGTCCGCGACATGTGCGCCACGCCTTCCAACTGGCGCTCGGCCGTCAGCGTGCCGGAGTACCTGCGTGCCCACGGCATCGTCGCTATCGAGGGCGTCGATACCCGCGCTCTTGTGCGCCACCTGCGCGACAACGGCTCCAAGATGGGTATTATCTCGACGGAAGTCTTTGACGTCGCCGAGCTTGCCGAGCGTCTGGCCGCAGCGCCGACGCTGGTGGGCGAGAACCTGGTCAAGACCGTGAGCTGCCCTGAGCCCCACGCTTTTGCCGCGTGCGACCTGCCCGCTACGCATGACTTTGCGCTTGTCCCTGCCGTTCCTGCCCGCCACAAAGTGGTCGCCTACGACTGCGGCGTGAAGCGCGGCATTCTGGAGGGCCTCGTCCGCGCCGGCTGTGACCTTACTGTCGTGCCGTGGGATACGCCCGCCCAGCAGGTCCTCGACATGAATCCCGACGGCGTCTTTTTATCCAACGGCCCCGGCGACCCCGATGCCGTGGTGGAGACCTACGAGCAGGTGCAGCAGCTGATCGGCAAGGTGCCGGTCTTTGGCATTTGCCTTGGTCACCAGATGATCAGCTTGGCGTGCGGCGCCCAAATGGAAAAGCTTAAATTCGGTCACCGTGGCGGTAACCAGCCGGTTATGAACCTGGTGAGCCGTCGCGTGGAGATCACCGCGCAAAACCACGGCTTTGGCCTGCTGTTCCCCAGTCTGGGCAAACTGATCCCGGAGCTTTCCGGCGGCGAGACCGAGCATGCGGCCGATGGCGACCTGCGCGCCTGGGTACGTCGCGGCATCGCGCCAGTCGTGATGAACGAGCGCTTCGGCCGCATTCGCCTGACGCACGTGAACCTCAACGACGGCACCGCCGAGGGCATCCAGCTGCTCGACGCCCCGTGCTTCTCGGTCCAGTACCACCCCGAGGCCTCGCCCGGCCCCACCGATGCCCACTACCTCTTTACCGCCTTTACGCGACTCATGGACGGCGAGGAGAACTACCTGGACATCGACACCGCGAAGGACCGTCTGCAGGGCTGGAATTTCGCCGAGACCGCCGCGACCGAGACCGAGGAGAAATAACATGCCGAAACGTACTGACATCAAGCGCATCCTCGTCATTGGTTCGGGCCCCATCGTTATTGGCCAGGCCTGTGAGTTCGACTACTCCGGCGCCCAGGCCTGCAAGGTGCTCAAGGAGGATGGCTTTGAGGTCATCCTGGTCAACTCCAACCCGGCGACCATCATGACCGACCCGGGTCTTGCCGACCGCACCTATGTCGAGCCCATCACCGCCGAGTTTATCGAGCGCGTAATCAAGAAAGAGCGCCCGGACGCGCTGCTGCCCACGCTGGGCGGCCAGACCGGTCTGAACGCCGCCGTCGAGCTGGCAAAGGACGGCACGCTCGACAAGTATGGCGTCGAGATGATCGGCTGCGACCTGGCCGCCATCGAGCGCGGCGAGGATCGCAAACTCTTTAACGAGGCCATGGCCGAGATCGGCCTGGAGGTCGCGCGCTCGGGCTATGCCTATAGCGTGGCCGACGCCGAGGCTATCGCCGAGCGCGTGGGCTATCCCTGCGTACTGCGCCCGAGCTTTACCTTGGGCGGTGCCGGCGGCGGCATCGCGCATACCCACGAGGAGCTCATCTCCATCGTGAGCCAGGGCCTGGAGCTCTCGCCTGCCCACGAGGTGCTGGTCGAGGAGTCCATCGAGGGCTGGAAAGAGTATGAGATGGAGGTCATGCGTGACCACGCCGGCAACGGCATCATTGTGTGCTCCATCGAGAATCTCGACCCCATGGGCGTGCACACCGGCGACTCCATCACCGTGGCGCCGGCGCAGACTCTCTCCGACCTTGAGTATCAGCGCATGCGCGTGGCCTCGCTCGCCATTCTGGAGAAGATCGGCGTCGAGACCGGTGGCTCCAACGTGCAGTTTGCCGTGAACCCCCAGACCGGCCGCCTGATCGTCATCGAGATGAACCCGCGCGTGAGCCGTTCGTCCGCGCTGGCCTCCAAGGCCACGGGTTTCCCCATCGCCAAGGCCGCCGCGCGCCTGGCCGTGGGCTACACGCTCGACGAAATCGTCAACGACATCACCAAGGCAACGCCCGCCTGCTTTGAGCCCACGATCGACTACTGCGTCGTTAAGGTGCCGCGCTTTGCCTTCGAGAAGTTCAAGGGTACCGACCCCACGCTCACCACGCGCATGAAGGCCGTGGGCGAGATCATGGCGATTGGCCGCACCTTTGAGGAGGCCTTCGGCAAAGCCATGCGCTCGCTGGAGGACGGTCACCAGGGTATCTGCGCCGGTGGCAAGGAGGGTGCCGATAAGCTGAGCGACGATGATCTCGCTCAAGCCGTGGCCACGCCGACCGAGCACCGCATCTTCTTTGTGGTCGAGGCCCTACGCCGTGGCTGGGACATCGCTCGCATCCATGCCACCTGTGGCATCGACCCGTGGTACCTCAACCGCATCAATGACATGGTGCAGGTCCAGGAGAGCGTCCGCGGCCTGCGTGTGGAGGATATCGACGCCGACGCGATGCGCTTGCTCAAGCAGTACGGCACGAGCGACGCCGAGATCGCCGCGCTGACCGGCTCGGACGAGCGCTTTGTGCGCGCCTATCGCAAGGGTCTGGGCGTGGTTCCCAGCATGAAGACGGTCGATACCTGCGCTGCGGAGTTCTCGAGCGCCACGGAGTACCACTACAAGACGTACGAGAACATCTACCGCACGAGCCCGGATGCCAAGAAGTGCGTGGCTCCCGACGAGACCACGCCGGCGGACAAGCCCAAGGCGATGATTCTGGGCGCCGGCCCCAACCGCATTGGCCAGGGTATCGAGTTCGATTACTGCTGCGTGCACGCGAGCTACGCGCTAGCCGCCCGCGGCTTCGAGACCATCATGGTCAACTGCAACCCCGAGACCGTCTCGACCGACTACGATACCTCCGACCGCCTGTACTTTGAGCCGCTCACCTACGAGGACGTTATGGACGTCATCGATGTTGAGCGTCCCGACGGCGTCGTGGTGACGCTCGGCGGCCAGACCCCGCTTAAGCTGGCGCGCATGCTCGAGGAGAGCGGCGTGAACATTATGGGCACCAAGCCCGACGCCATCGACTTTGCCGAGGACCGCGAGCGCTTCGCCGCCCTGCTCGACAAGCTGGGTATCATGTATCCGCCGGCGGGCCAAGCCACCTCGTTTGAGGAGGCCGAGGCCGTGGCCGCGCACATCGGCTACCCGCTGCTGGTGCGTCCGAGCTACGTGCTGGGCGGCCGCGGCATGATGATCGCCTACGATGCCGAGCATCTGCGCGATTACATGGCCGAGGCTGCGCGCATTAGCCCCGACTACCCGGTGTACCTGGACCGCTTCCTGGAGGGTGCGATCGAGTCCGACGTCGACGCCCTGTGCGACGGCGAGGAGGTCTACATCGGCGGCATTCTGGAGCATATCGAGGAGGCCGGTATTCACTCCGGCGACTCTGCGACTTGCATCCCGCCGTTCAGCTTTAGCGAGAGCCTGCAGGCAAAGCTCCGCGAGACCACGCGCCGCATCGCGATGGCGCTGGGCGTACGCGGCCTGGTCAACGTGCAGTACGCCATCAAGGGCGAGACCGTCTACGTGATCGAGGCCAACCCGCGTGCCAGCCGCACCGTGCCGTTTATCTCCAAGGCCACCGGTGTGCCGCTCGCCAAGTGTGCCGCACGTATCATGGCGGGCGATTCCATCGCCAGCCTGGGCCTGCCGAGCGACGAGCGTCAGCTCGATTGGTTCTGCATGAAGGAAGCCGTTATGCCCTGGGGTCGTTTCCCCGGTGCCGACGTTATCTTGGGGCCCGAGATGAAGTCGACGGGCGAGGTCATGGGTATCGCCAAGAGCTATCCCGAGGCATACGCCAAGACGCAGCTGGCGATCGACTACAAGCTGCCTGACCCGAGCAGCGGCAAGGTGTTCATCAGCGTGTGCGATCGCGACAAGCGCCATATCCTTTCGGTCGCCCGTATCCTGCGCTACCTGGGCTTTGACATCTGCTCCACCGAGGGTACGGCGCGCGTGCTGCGCGGCGGCAACGTGACGTGCGAGGTCGTGAAGAAGATCAGCGGTCCGCACGACGGCGAGCGTCCCAACATCGGCGACCTCATCGCCGATGGCAAGATTGCGGTAATCATCAACACGCCGTACGGTCCGGGCTCGCGTGGCGACGGCTATCTGTTGCGCACCGAGGCCGTGCGCCGCGGCGTGACCTGTGTGACCGCGATGTCTGCGGCCAACACGTACGTGAGTGCCATCGAGGCCGTGCGCGAGGACCAGCAGGGTCACGGCAGCGCCAACGACATGGGTATGGACGTCATCGCCCTGCAGGACCTGCCGCAGTACACGGTGTAGTTGACCTGGCCGGCCGGGGTGGGAGCCGGACACTTTCTCTCGGAAACTGGGCTTCGCGAAGTTTTCCGAGAGAAAGGACCGCCTCCCGCCCCGGCCTGCGGTGACTTGGTTGCACCGTGTGCTGCGGAAGGGGCTTTGCGCGATGACTAGGGCTGAATAAAAAATGAGTGTGGGCTCTGTCGTTCATTTGAACGACAGAGCCCACATTTTTATTTCAGCCAACGTAAGTCATAGCAATATCCGGTAGGTCGCAGGGTGGCGGCTGAGCCTTTCCCTCGGGAAACTTCGCGAAGCCCAGTTCCCGAGGGAAAGGCTCAGCCGCCACCACAAAGACCGCAGGGACGGGAGCAGCTATACTACTCTCAGTAGTTAAGGGTCGCGGATTCGCCGCGTCACCGCTCTCAACAGGAGGTCTTTGTTTATGGCAGATCAGAAGCCGGTTGTCGGGATCATTATGGGCTCCAAGTCCGATCTGGGCGTTATGGAAGGCTGCACCGCCGCGCTCGAGGCACTGGGCGTGCCCTATGAGCTCGTGATTGCAAGCGCGCACCGCACGCCGGCGAAGGTCCATGAGTGGGCCTCGACCGCTGCCGACCGCGGCATCAAGGTGATTATCGCTGCCGCCGGCAAGGCTGCTCACCTGGGCGGTGTCGTGGCTGCGTTTACGCCGCTGCCGGTCATCGGCGTGCCTATGAAGACGAGCGATCTGGGTGGTATGGACTCGCTGCTGTCGATGGTGCAGATGCCTTCGGGCGTGCCCGTTGCCTGTGTGGCCATCAACGGTGCCAAGAACGCTGCCATCTACGCCACGCAGATCCTGGGCGCATGCGACCCCGAGTACCGCAAGGTTATCGAGAAGATGAAGCAGGAGATGGCTGACGCCTAAGCGCTCTGCCAGTCCATTTGCAGCATAAGGAGAGCCATGTCCGACTATCAGGGAAAGCGTTTTTCGGCTTCTCGGATTCCCGATCCAGCCAAGTCGGGAGCAGCCCGCGTGCCGCAGCAGGGTCGGATATCCTCTCCTCAGCAGCCACGCGCGCCGCGTCCCGTGACGCCGGCGAAGCATCGTCGTCAGGATGCACCTACTGCATATCGCCCTTCGTCATGCAGCACGGCCAAGAAGTCACCTCGCTCTTCGGCGCATGCCGCGCCATCGAGCTATACCGAGCCGCCGCGCAAAAAGCGCCGCTCCGTCATTCCCATTCTGCTCATCATTATCGGCATTGGCCTGATCGTTGCCGCGGCCGCCATCTTTATCAACGCACGGATTGGCTACAAGCAGGCGAGCGAGTCATATCAAAAAATCGAAAAGCAATATGTGAGCGACAAGGACGCCAGCGGCGTGCCGGTTATCGACTTCAACGCGCTTGCCCAGACAAATCCCGAGGTTGTGGGTTGGATTTACGCACCCGGCACCAACATCAACTACCCCGTGGTGCAGACCAACAACAACTCCAAGTACCTCAACACGCTGTTTGACGGTACCGCCAATGCCTCGGGAGCCATCTTCTTGGATAGCGACGACACCGCGCCGGGCATGGTGGATCAGCAGACCACGATTTACGGTCATCACATGAACGACGGCTCGATGTTCAACGTGATTTCGGATACGACCGATCAGGCGACGTTCGCCAGCATGGAATACGTGTACTACATCACGCGCGATGCGACGTATAAGTTGCGCCCGCTGGCGACCAAGGTAGTCGAGGACACGTATGCCAAGGCGCGCACGCCCAACTTTGAAGGCGACGACGGACTGAAGAATTACCTGTCCGAGATGCTCGACGGTGCTTCTGCCGTGGCGAGTGACGCCACCGATCGTGCCGCTTCGGCAACCAAGGTCGTAACGCTTGTGACCTGCCGCTCGCTGTCATTTAGCAATACGCGCGCAGTCATGGTGCTCACGCCAGTCGAGGAATAAAGTATCCGGGAGCCCCGTCCCAAATTAGCTACTCTACGACGGTAAAAAGGAGAAATGATGCTTGAGAACGGCAAATCGATGCCTTCGGTTGATGCCTGGCTGCGCGAAGCCAAGGCCGATGTTTCGGCGGCTGATTGTGGGATGTACCTGACACACAATGGCGTGGTGCGTGCGACGCCTAAGTCCGAGGTGCGTGGGGTCGAGACAGATGGTGTGGCGCCTGGACATAAGGTGGGCGGCATGGTGTTTGGCTTCGATGCCGAAAAGGTGCAGGCTGCTATCGAGGCAACGCGCGCGATGCCGGGTATCGGCTATGTGCGCGTGTGGCTGGCGAGCGGTGAGCTTACCGTGGGCGACGACATCATGCTCGTACTCATTGGCGGAGACATTCGCCCACATGTGGTCGATGCGCTGCAGACGCTCGTCGGTACCATCAAAAATGAGTGCGTGAGCGAGGTCGAGCGCGAGGCGTAGGGGCTTGTGTCGATAGAAGGGTCGTTTATAAAAATGCCCGCCGGTACGTGTGATACCGGCGGGCATTTTGCGTTTTGGGCGCGGTGGGCGCTACACGCGCGTCGCATCCTTGGGGCTCATGGTCATGCTCTGGAAGCGGTTCTCCATGTAGTCGTTATCGAAATACTTGCCATAGAACTGCGCGACGGGAATATCTGGCTCCGTGCCGTTGACGCGCTGGTACCAGTAGTCGAGTGACTGCAGCGTCATGACGCCGTCGACCAGCATAATGACGGTAAAGATGACGGTAGCCGAGTAGCGACTCTTCCACGGAATCATGTTGATGAGCTTGAGCAGCCTCGGCAGCAGCAGCTTGATCCAGATAAGGCCACCCAGGCCCCACAGGCAGGCAAAGCCCGTGCAGGTGCGTCCGCCCGTAAGGACGGCGAGTGGGTCGGGCATGCCGAACAGTTTCATGTGCGAGTAGCTCCACGACACCACGCCAAATGAGGTCTGCATAAACCAGCCTACAAACACCTCGAAAGCGCCGCCGATCAGGGCACTTACCAGGAAAATGATCAGAGGATTCTTTTTATAGAAGCGGTTGAGCGCCATGGTCATGAGCACCGCGCCAAATCCGTAGATGGGGCTAAAGGGGCCAAATAGCATACCGGCCCGGTCCTGATAGACGCCGGGATCGACGACGACCATATGCCAGACTTCCTCGAGAATGAGACCTAACACGCTGCAGACGAAGAATACCCAGAACAGGTTGAAGTAGTTGAGCTTGATGTAGCCCTCGCCGGTTTCGTCGCGGCCGAGCATCCCCTCGGCGGCGGCATCGCGGTCGAGCATCTCTTGCAGACGGCGCTGCAGTTCGCGCTCCTGGCGTAGCGTGGGGTCGACGGTGGCCGACAGCGCAATGAGGATACCGAGCTGAATGGCGGGGCGCAGCAGGAAGGGTCCGATACCCTGGAGCATCACGTCAACTAAAAGCTCCACGACGGTAAATGCGATGAGGACGTAAGACAGGCGGGCGGCATTGCGCCGCTGGTCCTTGATGAGGTCCAGGCCAAAGACGATCAAGATGATCGCGCTTGCCGCCGAGAGCATAATGCCGGCGACGATAAGGCCAACCGCGACCAGGGTGTTATCACCGAGCTTAGCGGCGGCGTTGCCGTTAATGAGTGCGGTGATGACCTGCCACATAAAGACGGCGACCGACGGGAGTGTGCCCACGCCGGACAGGATGCACAGGACTGCGTAGACCTTGATGATAAGGGGGATCTTCTTGGCCTCCGTGGCGCTGGGGACGCTGGGGTCGAGTTCGTTTCGATCCATACATAACCTTTCTCGTTTTGCTGTAGGTACAAGGATACGCCGCCGACCTGCCAAAAGACAGGACGAACGTCCCAATTGCAACAATGCAAGCCCCAACGGCGGGCGAGACGCGTCGCAACGGAAGTATGCGGGATCGTCGGCCCCGAGGCGCCTGCCCAATAAAATGTTTGGCTGCAAAACGGATTATAAGCTCGGTGGGCTTTTAAAAAGCGCTGTTCATGCGCGGGAGTGCTTGTCTTGCCGTGCGTATAATAGGGCAGGTAACGCCAAATAACGAGGCTCTGAGGGGATGCCATGTCTCAAGAAACCATCCGCGCGGCCGAGCGCGCCGCGGGACAGGTGAACACCATGTCGACGTATGATCCGGACTCCGACCAGCTGCATGAGGAATGCGGCGTTTTTGGTGTCTGGGCGCCCGATCGCGACGTGGCTCGACTGACGTACTTTGGCCTGCGTGCACTGCAGCACCGTGGCCAAGAATCGGCGGGAATCGCCGTGGGCGACGGCGGTACGGTTATGGTCCGCAAGGATCTGGGCCTGCTCGACCGCGTGTTCTCCAATGCCGACTTGTCGACGCTCTCCGGTCAGCTGGCCGTGGGTCACGTGCGCTACGGCACCGCCGGCGCCAAGAGCTGGGAAGCCTCTCAGCCGCACCTCTCTACCATCAATAGCGTCATTATCGCGCTCGCGCACAACGGCACCCTCGTCAACACCGACGAGCTGCGCCGCCAGCTGATCGAGCTGGGCGTGCCGTTCCTCTCCAACTCGGATTCCGAGGTCGCGACCAAACTCATCGGCTACTTTACCCAGCGTACGGGCCACCTGCGCGAGGGCATTCGCAAGACCATGGAGCTCGTGCGCGGCGGCTACGCCATGACGCTCATCAACGAGCAGGCGCTCTACGCATTCCGCGATCCGCACGGCATTCGCCCGTTGGTGCTGGGCAAGCTGGTGGACGAGGGCTTGGACCAGGCCGATGCCGCATCCGTTTCGCAGCTGCCGTCGCAGGACGGCGCCGCGACGGTCGACGCCACCACCCATGTCACCCGCGCCGGCGGCTGGGTCGTCGCCTCCGAGACTTGTGCGCTCGACATTGTGGGCGCCGAGTACGTCCGCGACGTCCGTCCCGGTGAGATTTTGCGTATCAGCGCCGAGGGCCTTGTGTCCGAGCAGGGCGTGCCTGCCGCCGAAGAGCCTGCTAACTGCATCTTTGAGCAGGTCTACTTCGCCCGCCCCGATTCCATCATGAACGGCAAGAGCGTCTACGCCTGCCGTTATGACATGGGTCGTCAGCTGGCACATGAGGAGCCCGTCGAGGCCGACCTAGTCATCGGCGTGCCCGACTCCGGCCTGCCGCCCGCGGAGGGCTATTCGCACGAGAGCGGCATTCCCTTTGGCGAGGGCCTCATCAAGAACCGCTACGTGGGACGCACGTTTATCGAGCCCACGCAGGAGCTGCGTGCCATGGGCGTGCGCATGAAGCTCAACCCGCTGCGTGACAACATCGAGGGCAAGCGCCTGGTCGTCATCGATGACTCCATCGTCCGCGGCACCACCATGGTGCAGCTCGTCAAGATGCTGCGCAACGCCGGCGCCAAGGAGATTCATATCCGCATCAACTCGCCCGAGGTCATCTGGCCGTGCTTCTACGGTATCGATACCGACGTGCAGTCGCAGCTTATCAGCGCCAACAAGACGGTCGACGAGATTTGCGAGTACATTGGCGCCGATTCGCTGGCCTTCCTTTCGGTCGAGGGCCTGCTGAAGGTCATGCCCAAGGGCGGTTACTGCGATGCGTGCTTTACCGGCCGTTATCCCGTGGCGATTCCCGAGAGCTTTGGCCGCGACAAGTTCATGGAGGGCTTTAAGCCCCGCAACCTGGACAAGCCGCTGCACTTTGACGACGACGCCGTGGTCGAGAAATACGACGACCGCAGCTGGGAAGAGGAGCACGGCGAGGCCTAAAACCTGCCATGTGGGGACAGGTTTATTTTGGTAGGTTTTACCTGCTGTTTTGTTGATATGACGGCGCGTGCTGTTATGGCGCGCGCCGAAATGAACGCAACTATGAGCACCGTTTGGCGCCCGTGCGGCGCCACGGTAGTGGGAGAGGAAGGCTCAGATGAGCGACAGCAAGCATGTGACGTACGAGGACGCCGGCGTCGATACCGCCGAGGGTGGCCGCGCCGTCGACGCTATTAAGCAGATGGTCAAGGACACCAACCGCCCCGAGGTTATCGGCGGCATCGGCGGCTTTGGTGGCCTGTTCTCGGCCGCCGCGCTTAAGGATATGGAAGACCCGATCCTGATCAGTGGCACCGACGGCGTGGGCACCAAGCTCGTGCTCGCCCAGATCATGGACCGTCACGAGACGGTGGGCCAGGACCTGGTCGCCATGTGCGTCAACGACATTTTGGCTTCGGGCGCCGAGCCGCTGTTCTTCCTGGATTACGTTGCCATCGGTCACATTGAGGCCGAGCACATGGCAAAGATCATCAAGGGCGTGGCCGACGGCTGTAAGCTCGCGGGCTGCGCGCTCGTGGGCGGCGAGATGGCCGAGCACCCGGGTGTCATGGCCCCCGCCGACTACGACCTCGCCGGCTTTACCGTGGGCGTCGTCGACCGTCCCAAGATGCTCGACCCCGCGAACGTTCGCCCCGGCGATGTAGTTCTGGGCCTGCCCTCCACTGGTGTGCACTCCAACGGATACTCGCTCGTGCGCAAAGTTATCGGTGTCGACGGTATCAAGCCGGGTACGCCCGAGGCCGCCGCTAAGGCCGAGGAGCTGAGCCGTCCGCTCGAGGAGCTCGGCGGCGCTTCGCTGGCCGACGCTCTGCTGGCCCCCACGCGCATCTACGTCAAGCCGATTCTGGAGCTGCTCCGCGGTGGCGCCAACGTTCATGCCATCGCCCACATCACCGGCGGCGGTATCACCGAGAACCTCAACCGCGCGCTTGCCGACGACGTCGACGCCGTGGTCACCCGCAACGGCGCCGAGATGGGCTGGGACGTTCCGCCCGTCATCACCTACGTGTCGCGTCAGGCCGAGCTCGCGCCCAACGAGGCATGCAAGACCTTCAACATGGGCGTCGGCCTGTGCCTGATCGTCGCCCCCGAGGACGAGGCTGCCGTGACCGAGGCACTGGTCGCTCTAGGCGAGAAGCCGTTCCGCGTGGGCGAGTGCGTCGAGGGTTCCGGTAAGGTCGTGTACTCCGATGAGCGCTAACGAGCAGATGGCTGCTGCCGAGGGCCTGGGCTTTGTACCCTACACCCGTCCGACCGGCACCGATACGGCCGAGCCGCTTAAGATCGGTGTGCTCATCAGCGGTTCGGGTACCAACCTGCAGGCGCTGATCGACCTGATCGCCGCCGGCAAGCTCAACGCCTCGATTGAGCTTGTGGTGTCGAGCCGTCCTTCGGCCAAGGGCTTGCAGCGCGCCGAGCGTGCGGGCATCCAGACACTCACGCTGTCCAAGGATGTCTATGCCGACCCCATCGCCGCCGACGAGATCATCGCGCATGAGCTGCTCGAGCGCGGCTGCGAATATGTGGTCATGGCCGGCTACATGCGCATGGTGCACACGCCGCTGCTGGCGGCGTTCCCCAATCGCGTGGTCAACCTACACCCGGCGCTGCTGCCGAGCTTTACCGGCGCCCATGCGATTGACGATGCCTTTGCGCGCGGCGTCAAGGTGACCGGCGTGACCGTGCATTTTGCCAACGAGATTTACGACAACGGGCCCATCATCGCCCAGCGCGCGCTGGCTGTTGAGGAGGGCTGGGATGTCGACAAACTCGAGGAGCACATCCACGCGATTGAGCACGTGCTGTATCCCGAGGTCGTGCAGATGCTCGCCGACGGTCGCGTCCACGTGCTGGAGAGCGGCAAGGTCGCAATTGACGCGCCTCGCGGCTAGCGGCGCACAGTACAATTTAGCCGAGTAGTCAGGGTGGTCATTGGCGCCAAGGCGCGCGTGGCCACCTTTTGTTTTGGGTAGTCATCGGGAACGGTCTTTAACGACTGGTCATTCAAGAACGTCGCAGGTGACTAGATGAGAGAGGTGAGCGCATGGCGGATAACGAAGCACTGTTTACGCCTGAGCTGGTGTTTTTTGATTGGGAGTGTGCGACGCCGGATGAGGTGTTCGCGCGGCTTGAGGGCGAGCTTGCACCACGTGGCTACATTGCATCCGGTTGGCTCGACGCCGTTCGCACGCGCGAGGATGCCTATCCCACGGGTCTTGCCATGCCGGCGGCAAACATTGCCATTCCGCATACCGATCCGGGGTTTGTGGCCAAGCCCTATATCGCGGTGGTGAAGCCCGCCGCGCCCGTGACATTCAACGCTATGGCTGGCATGGGCGCTCCGGTGCCGGCGCAGATCGTCATCAATCTGGGCATCGCCGAGCCGGGCGGCCAGGTCGAGGCCCTGCAGGCGCTCATGAACATCTTTATGGACGCCGATGCCGCAGCCGACGTGCTCGGCCAGACCACGTCCCAGGGTATGGTCGACGCCATCCGCCGTCACTTCTAAGGTGGGGCTGAGTCGGCACTTGGGGACGTTCCTTTTCTGCCGGCAGTAAGGGACGGTCCCCAAGTGCCGGCATATAAAGAACGTCCCCAAGTGCCACATCTGTCCCCTTTGCACCAAAATGGTGCAGATTAACCTGCCCCCAATGCACCAAGCGTGCCGCGGGGGCCGCGTTGTGACACAATGGCGTTTGTTCGATTCGTTATGCGAAAGGCCAACTATGGCAAATAAGAAAAAGAACCCTGCGCCCGAGCCGACGCCCGAGCAGCAGGCTCGCGCTGCCTCCAGCTCTCGCAAGAAGCAGCGCAAGACGTACGTGTCTAAGACCGTCAAGATCGTCCTGGTGGTCATCGGCGTGCTGGCGATGCTGCTTTCCGTCTCGGCGATGGCGTGCTCCGGCCTTATGTCGCAGGCCGAGGACGCCTCGGGCTACAAGCTGACCGGCGGTGTTGCTGCAACTATCAACGGCACCAACCTCACCGAGGACACCGTGACCAAGCAGATCATGAGCATGCGCACGTCCTACGGCTACACCAAGGATAAGGATTGGGCGCAGTATCTGGTTGACAACGACCTCACGCCCAAGAAGTACCGCAAGCAACTCATCGACTCCTACACGCAGCAGATTCTGCTTCAACAGGCACAGAAGGAGAACGGCGTGACGGTGTCTGACGAGGAGGTCGAGAAGGCTTGGAAGGACGCGTGCAAGAGCGCGGGCGGCGCCAAGGCCTTTAAGAAGACCCTCAAGACCTACGGCTATACCGAGGACACCTACAAGGACTCACTCAAGGAGAGTCTGGCGCAGCAGAAACTCAAGGATGCCGTCGCGCCCACGAGCAAGCCCAAGGACAGCGAGATTGTCGATTACATCAACGAAAACCTGTCCAGCTACAACGACGCCCGCCGCTCGTCGAACATCCTGATCAAGGTTGATTCTGACGCTTCCGACGAGGACAAGGCTGCCGCCAAGGCCAAGGCGCAGGAGTGCCTGGACAAGATCAACTCCGGTGAGCTGAGCTTTGAGGACGCCGTTGAGCAGTACTCCGAGGACACCGGTTCCAAGGAGAAGAAGGGCGATGTGGGCTGGGATAAGCTCACCACCTTTGTTGACAGCTACCAGACGGCGCTCGAGGGGCTCAACAAGGGCGACGTGAGCGAAGTCGTCGAGTCGACCTATGGTTATCACATCATCAAGTGCACCGACTACTTCCATGTCGATAATCAGGTCGATGACATTAAGCAGGTGCCCAAGGACATCAAGAAGTACGTCTCCAACGTGGTGAAGACGCAGGCGGCAAGCACTGCGTACAGCGAGTGGCTGGAGCAGTACAAGAAGGACGCCGACATCACCGTTAACCCCATGCCCAAGGACGTGCCGTACAACGTCAGCCTGAAGGGCGTCACCAAGAGTTCGACCGACGATTCGTCGACGACTGAGTAATCATGGGGCGGCGCTCGTGCGAGTGCCGTCCGCACTATTGAGGAGGATTTGCAGATGACCAACGAAGAGCTGCAGAAGGAAATGATTGCGGCCATGAAGGCCAAGGACAAGGTTCGCCTGTCCATCATTCGCCAGGTTAAGGCCGAGGTGAAGAATATCGAGGTTAACGAGCGTCGCGATGTGACCGAGGAAGACGTCAACAACATGATCAAGCGTCTGATTAAGCAGACGAGTGAGACGCTGGAGATGTCCATCAAGGCCGGCACCGACCAGGAGCGTACCGACAACCTGACCGAGCAGGTCAAGATTCTAGAGAGCCTGCTGCCCGCGCAGGTTTCGGGCGAGGAGCTCGAGGCTCTGATCGAGCAGGTCATCGCCGAGTTGGGTGCCACGTCCAAGAAGCAGATGGGCCAGGTCATGGGCGCCCTGGGCAAGGCCACCGGCGGCAACTTCGACAAGCCGGCCGCGGCAAAGATCGTCGGAGCAAAGCTTGCGTAATTTGTTACGCGGTTTTACCAAACCGCGTAACGGCTCGACGCTGCAAACCCGTACACACGGCAATCTGACGTTCAATTTCAAGGGCGCGACCATAGGGTCTGCGCCCTTTCATTTCACGTCACCCTGCTCGCGTGTACGGGTTTTCGCTGACTTATGCTCAACAAGGGCGGTTGGAGGAAGGGCGTCCCCCGCGGGCGCTCATTGGGGACAGACTTAAATGAGTGCCCAATGAGCAGGTACTCATTTAAGCCCGTCCCCAATGAGTGGGTGGAAGGTTGCGGGTTCTTTACGGGAATATAGTGTGGGCTGCGGAAACGCGGTTCTTTCCGTACAATAGTTCAACTCGTGTAAACGCAGGGAAGGGACATTCATGGCAGACATGATCGAGATCAAGCATCTCAACAAGTACTTTGGCGACCTGCATGTGCTCAAAGATATCAATCTCACCGTCAAGCGCGGCGAGAAGCTCGTAATGATCGGGCCTTCCGGTTCGGGTAAGTCGACGCTCATCCGCTGTGTCGATTATCTTGAGGAGCCCACGTCGGGCGAGGTCGTCATCGACGGTACGCCGCTCACCAAAAAGAATCACCTGGAGATGGCTCGCAAGTATAGTTCCATGGTGTTTCAGCAGTTCAACCTGTATCCCAACATGACGGTGCTGGGCAACCTGACGCTCGCGCCCATCAAGCTACAAAAGAAGAGCAAGGAGGAGGCGACCGAGATCGCCATCGCCGCGCTCAAGCGTGTTGGCATGGCGCATAAGGCCGGCGAGTATCCGCAGAATCTCTCGGGCGGCCAGCAGCAACGCATCGCCATCGCCCGTGCCCTGTGCACCAAGCAGCCCATCATCCTGTTTGACGAGCCGACCTCGGCGCTCGACCCCGAGATGGTCCAGGAGGTTCTGGACGTTATGATTGAGCTCGCGCAGGAGGATATCACCATGATCTGCGTGACGCATGAGATGGGCTTTGCGCGCCAGGTGGCCGACCGCGTCATCTTTATGGAGGACGGCCGCATTCTGGAGGAGGGCACGCCCGAGCACTTCTTCGATAACCCCGAGAACCCGCGCTGCCGCGAGTTCCTGTCCAAGATTCTGCACTAGGCGCGGTGATGGACATGACGGATATGACGAGGGCGGCCGTGTCGCGCCGTCACTTTTTGCAGCTGGCGGGCGCCGGCATGCTTGCGCTGACGGGGACCGCGCTTACCGGTTGCGGCAACTCCACCAGTGGCGAGGGCTCCGACAAGGGGTCCAAGCTTGCGGCCATCAAGTCGCGTGGCCATCTGAATGCCGGCGTTAAGAAGGACGTTCCCGGTTACGGCTATTACGACACCGCCAAGGGCCGCTTTGAGGGCATGGAGGTCGACCTGTGCTACCAGATCGCCGCCGCCGTCTTTGGCGTGAGCTACAAGGAGGCCCGTGCCCAGGAACTTGTCGAGTTTACCGACGTAACGCCCAAGACGCGCGGACCGCTGATCGATAACGGCCAACTTGACGTGGTCGCGGCGACCTACACCATCACCGACGAGCGCAAGAAGAGCTGGGATTTCTCGACGCCGTACCGCACCGACTATGTGGGACTCATGGTCAAGAAGCGTTCGGGCTTTACCTCGATTGAGGATCTGGATGGCAAGGTCATTGGTGTGAGCCAGGGTGCCACCACGCAGGGCCTGATCGAGCAGATGATCAAGGACAACGGCTTTAGCTGCAAGCCCGAGTTTAGGGCC
This sequence comes from uncultured Collinsella sp., assembly GCA_958413455.1. Taxonomy (GTDB): domain Bacteria; phylum Actinomycetota; class Coriobacteriia; order Coriobacteriales; family Coriobacteriaceae; genus Collinsella. Next base: position 27,266 of record CATYUU010000002.1, read on the forward strand.
TTTAGCGGCTACCCCATCATCAAGAGTTCGCTCGACGCCGGCAATATCGACGTCTTTGCCATGGATCGCTCCACGCTGGCCGGTTACATGAACGAGACCGTTGAGTTGCTGCAGCCCGAGGTCAAGTTTGGCGAGCAGGGCTACGGCGTGGCGACCAAGAAGGGCTGCGACCTTTCGGCCGTGGTCGATCAGGTGATTTGCGATCGCCTGGCCGACGGCTGGCTCGACCAAGAGGTCAAGACCTGGGGTCTTGTATAGGCGCATCGTCCAAGGAAGGAATCAAATGCTCGAAGGATTATTTGACGCCGACCGTTGGTCGACGACATTTCAAAACATGGGGCCCTTCTGGGAGGGCTTTGGCGTGACGCTACAGGTGGTCGTTGCCGGTCTGCTGCTGTCGCTGGTGCTGGGCACGCTGCTGGGCGTGTTCTCTACCACTCGCTCGCGCGTGCTGCGCGCCATAAGCCGCGTGTACGTGGAGTTTTACCAGAACACCCCGTTGCCCGTACAGGTGCTCTTTATGTACATGGCCGGTCCGCAGTTTTTACAGGCCATAACCGGTGCCGACCAGCCGGTGCGCATCGCGCCGTTCGTGCTGGGCTTCTTGGGCGTGGGTCTGTATCATGCGGCCTACATTTCGGAGGTCATCCGCACTGGTATCGAGGCGGTTCCGCGCGGTCAGATGGAGGCGGCCCAGAGCCAGGGCTTCACCCGTGCGCAGGCCTACTGGTACATCGTGCTGCCCCAGACGTTCAAGATCATTCTGCCGCCGCTGTGTAACCAGGCGCTCAACCTGGTCAAGAACACGTCGGTGCTGGCGCTTGTGGCCGGCGGCGACCTTATGTACCGTTCCGACAACTTTGTGAGTCTGTACGGTTACCTGCAGGGATACATCGTCTGCTGCCTTATGTACTTCATCATCTGCTTTCCGCTCGCCATGCTGGTGCAGTGGCTCGAGCGCCGCTCCAAGGAGCGTCCGCGCGGCGTGAGCCTGGCCGAGCTGGGGCTCGACAACGTAGAGGAGGCCTAGCGCATGGAAATCTTCAACGCGACCAACCTGCTCTACATTTGGGGCGGCTTTGTTAAGACAATCGAGATCTCGGCGCTGTCGATCTTTTTCTCGCTTATCTTTGGCACGGTGCTGGCGCTCGTTAAAAGCTATGCGCCCCGCCCGTTCCGTATTTTGGTGAGCGCCTACATCGAGCTGTTCCGTTGCACGCCGAACCTGCTGTGGATTCTGTTTATCTACTTTACGGTGCAGGGTTTGGACATTGTGATTTCGACCATCGCCTTTACACTGTTTACCAGCGCTGTTATGGCCGAGATTGTGCGCGGCGGCCTCAACTCGATTCCGCGCGGCCAGTTTGAGGCAGCGCAGAGCCAGGGCTTTGGCTTCTTTGCCACCATGCGCTACATCATTCTGCCGCAGACGTTTAAGACGATCATTCCGGCGCTGTTTAGCCAGTGCACGACCGTCATTAAGGACAGCTCGTATCTTTCGGGCATTAACGTGGCCGAGCTCATGTACACGGCAAACGTCGTGATGGCCCACGCGATCGACCTGTCGCAGGTGCTTATGCTCTACGGCCTGGTGTTTGCGATGTACTTTGTGCTCAACTTTGGTATCTCGCTGCTGGTCCGAGCGTATCAGAGGCGAATGGTGGCAGCGTAGAATGTGGCAAAGGGACAGCCCCTTTGTCACATAGAGAAAGGAATCGCGATGAGCGATCTGGTGAATAAGAAGAGTCCTGTGGTCATTACCATCGCGCGCGACTTTGGCGCCGAGGGCCACGAGATTGGCCGTATCCTCGCCAATGAGCTGGGGATTCCGCTGTACGATAACGAGCTGCTGGTGCGTGCGTCACTGCGCGCGGGCGAGTCGCTCGACAAGATGGCCGCCTACGACGAGCGCCTGGCCGTGGAGAATATGGCGTTTCTACCCGACCGTTACGATGCCCGTTCGTACTCGGACAAGTTGTTCCAAAAGATGAGCCAGGTGATTTTGGATCTGGGTGAGACCGAGAGCTGCATTATCGAAGGCCGCCTGTCCGATTACCTGTTGCGTAACAACCCCAACCACATTGCCGTGTTGGTGACCGCTCCCTTTGAGGATCGCGTCGAGATCGTGCGCAAGAAGCGCGGTCTCAACAAAAAGAAGGGTGCCAAGCTGGTCAAGCAGCAGCAGAAGGCGCGCGAGGCGTTCTATAAGCGCTACAGTGCCGGAAAGTGGAAGATGACGAGCGGCAAGGACATCGTCGTCAACCGCGCCAAGCTGGGCCGCGAGGGTTGTAAAGACGTTATCGCCGCTGCCTACCGCTACAAGGTGGCGCAGCTCGAAGGCTAACCGACCAAAACCATCACAAAGGTGCCTGTCCCCATCGTGGTGGTTGGGTGGTCGGCATAGAAAAAGTCCCCGCCGGGCGTGTGCTCGACGGGGACTTTGCCGTTTGGTGGCTAGCGCTGTAGGTGATTACTCGCCCAGCAGGCTCTTGGTGATGGAAGCGGCGGCCTTCTTGCCGGCGCCCATCGCCAGAATGACCGTAGCGGCACCGGTGACGATGTCGCCGCCGGCCCAGATGCGGGGATCGGTGGTCTGGCCAGTCTCCTCGTCGGCGACGATGTAGCCCCACTTGTTGAGCTCCATCTTGCCGCCGATTTTCTTTGCGAAGGGGTTGGCGTTGGTGCCGATAGCCGAGATCGCGACGTCGCAAGGGATCTCCTCGATGGCGCCCTCGATGGGCACCGGGCGACGGCGGCCGGACTCGTCGGGCTCGCCGAGCTCCATCTTCTGGACCTTGACGGCGCACACGGAGCCGTCCTCGCCAGCGACAAACTCGAGCGGGGAGACGAGCGGCAGAACCTCGACGCCCTCGGCCTTGGCATGGTGCAGCTCGGCGCGACGGCAGGGCATCTCGTCCTCGGTGCGGCGGTAGGCGATGATGGCGTGCTCGGCGCCCAGACGCTTGGCGGTACGGACGGCGTCCATAGCCACGTTGCCGCCACCAAAGACGACGACGTTCTTGCCGTGCTTGGTGGGGGTGTCGTACTCGGGGAACTTGTTGGCCTTCATCAGGTTTACGCGGGTGAGGTACTCGTTGGCGAAGAAGACGTTGGGCAGGTTCTCGCCGGGGACGTTGAGGAACTTGGGCAGGCCAGCGCCGGTCGCCACGTAGATGGCGTCGAAGCCCTGCTCAAACAGCTCCTCGGCCGTGGCCATGTTGCCCACGACGGAGTTGTACTCAAACTTGACGCCCATGTCCTCCAAGCCGTCGATCTCGCGCTTGACGACTGCCTTGGGCAGACGGAACTCGGGGATGCCGTAGACCAGCACGCCGCCGCCGGTGAAGAAGGCCTCAAAGACGGTGACGTCAAAGCCGTTGCGGGCGAGCTCGCCGGCGCAGGTGATGCCGGACGGGCCGGAGCCGACGACGGCGACCTTCTTGCCGTTCTTGGGAGCCATCTTGGGCGTGGAGGCGAGCTCGGGGCGATCACCCAGGAAGCGCTCGAGCTGGCCGATGGCCACGGGCTCGGACTTCTTACCACGGATGCACTTGCCCTCGCACTGGTTCTCCTGCGGGCAGACGCGACCGCAGATGGCGGGAAGCATGGAGTCCTCGCGGATGGTATCGAGAGCGCCGCCGAAGTCCTTCGCGCGGATTTGCTCGATAAAGCGGGGGATGTTGATGTTGACGGGGCAGCCCTCAACACAGAACGGTTTCTTGCAGTTGAGGCAGCGCTCGGCCTCGGCCAGCGCCATCTCCTCGGTGAAGCCCTTGTCGACGGGGCGGAAGTCGCAGGCGCGCTCGGCAGCCGGCTCCTCGTTATCGGGGGTGCGGGGCGACTTCATATCGGCAACGAAACGACCGTTAACTAGTGGCATGCGCAGCTCTTTTCCTCATAGGCCTTGAGGGACTCGCCCTCTTCGGAACGGTAAGCGGCCTGGCGGGCACGAAGGTCATCCCAGTCGACCAGGGTGGCATCGAAGTCGGGGCCGTCGACGCAAGCGAACTTGGTCACGCCGCCCACCTCGACGCGGCAGCAGCCGCACATACCGGTGCCGTCAACCATGATGGGGTTGAGCGACGCGGTGATGGGGGTGTCGTACTTCTGGGCGGTGAGGGTCGAGAACTTCATCATCGGAACGGGGCCGACGCAGAAGACCTGGCTCACGGCCTTGTCCTGCAGCAGGCGCTCCAGCGGAGCGGTGACAACGCCCTGCTCGCCGTAGGAACCGTCGTCAGTGGTGATGTGGATGTGGTCCTCGTCGAGGAGCTCGCGGAACTGGTCCTCCATGAGCAGGAGGTCCTTGGTGCGGGCGCCCATGATGGCGTGCACCTCGTGGCCGGTCTCGACCAGGTGCTTGGCGACCGGGAAGGCAATTGCCAGGCCGACGCCGCCGCCAATGACGGCGCAGGGGCCCTCAGCCATCTCGGTGGGAACGCCCAGCGGGCCCACGACGTCGCGCAGTGACTCGCCGGCCTCGTAGGTGGAAAGCATCTCGGTGGTCTTGCCGATCACCATGAAGATGAACTCGACCCAGCCCTCGTCACCGTTCCAGCCGGCCAGGGTAAACGGGACGCGCTCACCCGTCTCGTTGGCGCGAACCATGAGGAACTGTCCAGCGTGCGCATGCTTGGCGATTGCAGGCGCCTCGATGCGGAACTTGAACACCTTCTCCGAGAACTGCGTCTTCTCCAGGATCTTATACATAGAACCCCTCTCTTGTTAGGGCCGCCGAACCGTGCCTCCACGGAAATGGACGGTAGCCCGAATAAAACCGTACGTGCACAGGCGTTGTGCAGACATACGGTGCAAATTATACCCTCATGGACATGTCACTTACGTGTGTCTTCGGCGGTTGGGAGCAGGGTTTATCCACTTTGGCCTACCAAAGGGGGAGAGGCTTATTTTGGTCGGTTTTATCAGGTAAAACGGCAAAGGGGGCCGGCCTCGGGTTGTGATGAGGCCGGCCCCCTTTGGGGTGCTATGCATGTATGGTTGCAGCGTGTTTATTGCGATGTGCCGACTGCGGCGTTTACGCAGATAAAACCTGCCAAAATAAACCTGTCCCTAAATGGTAGGTTTTAGTGCTTGCCGTTGGCGGAGGCGGCACCGTTGACGTGGTCGCGGGCATAGACCACGCCGTGCACGATCGCCAGGCCGGCGGCGTCGGCCGCGCGGGCGCAGGTGTCCTGGAAATCCTCGGCCTCGCGGGCGCGCAGCTGCTTAAGAACGTAGTCGGCGACGGCCATCTTGCCGGGAGGGTTGCCGATGCCGGTGCGGATGCGGCTGAAGTCGCGGCTGCCCATCTTGTCGATGATGGAGCGCAGGCCGTTGTGACCGGCGTGGCCGCCGCCCACCTTGACGCGTACGTCGCCGGCGGGAATGTCGAGCTCATCGTGGATCACGAGCAGCTCCTCGGCCTTGATCTTGTACTCGCGGCAGAGCTTGGAGATGGGGCCACCCGAGGTATTCATATACGACTGCGGCTTGACCAGCACAATCTGGCGCTTACCGCCCTCTTCCTCGGGATCGTTGATGTTGATGAGCGCGACCTCGGCGCCTGCCTGGTTTTTCCAGTACGTGACACCGGCTTGACGGGCCAGCTCGTCGATCGCCTTAAAGCCGGCGTTGTGGCGGGTCTCGGCATATTCCTCGCCAGGGTTGCCAAGCCCGGCAACCATGCGAATCTTAAGCGGCTGTGCAGCTGCCATGTTTATCCTTTCGTTGATTTGTCGCCTGCTATGGTGAGCGACCCTGTTGCCGCTGTCAAATGGAGGGTAATTGAGGGCGTTTAGGGGCGTTTGGACGGCCGTCGAAATCAGAGGTGGACAGTTAGTTCAGATACGTATAAGTTCTGAGGACTCGAAGTGCTCAATTCAATGCCGATACGTTGTTTTGGAGCTTTAGTTAGTCCATATGGCGCTGTTTTGAAGTCTACCCTGCCTTCAAATAGGGCGAATGGTATAGAGATAGCTGCAAAACAGCCTAATTCAATGTGTCCATTTATACGTATTTGAACTAACTGTCCAGTCCTGTTCGGCGGCGCGCGGGTGATTCGCCGTTTAGACCGGCGCAAGGCCGATTCCGGCCCGCAGAGCGTTGAGCCAAGCGGCCTGACGCTTGCGATAGCCCTTGATACGGTATCGGAATCGGACCCCCGCGAGTCGATGCATCGTTTGGGCGAAGGCTTCGAGTGCAACAAGGTCTTTCATTTGGTCGCGATTGATAACCAGGACGTGGATGCCCATTGCCTTGAGGCCATTATTTCGATTGCCATCGTGGATGCGAGCGTTTTGAAGCTCATGCCCAATTCCGTTGTATTCGTTGTCGACTCCGGCTGCCGGGCAATATAGGTCGCAGATGGCATAGGGGATGCCCGAGGACATATTGACCGCAAGAGTGTCGAAGTCGATTCGATAGTTGAGTAGCAGGCCTCCCATGGGCAGACTGCAACATCCGAATCCTCCAAAGCGCATGGGCGCTCCGAGAACGGCAAACATTAGGGATTCGGCTGGGGATGCAGATCCGGGTCGGGCAAGTTTGACTGCCGTGCGAAACGATGTGTATGAGCTACTTTTGGCGAAGCGTGCAACCGCCTCAAGCTCTTCGATAGTTGTGGCGGGCTCGCATTTGTAGTGTGCCTGTTCATAGCGGGTTTCGTTCTGTTGCTCGACCACCGACTGGTTGCCCAAGCAATCAAGATCGCCCGTCGCTGCGCAGCCATCGCCCTTGGGCCAGATGTCGTCATGGGCAATGGGGTATGTTGCCCCGGGAGGAAGGGAGTAGGTTCCGAGCAGTTCCATGAGAAGCATCAAGGTTTTGGCGACTGATTCATTTTTGGAACAAAGCATGGCTGTCACGGCAGGAGACGTTGCGTAGATGTCGGCCTCGACGTGCATAATTGCACCTTCAGGAAGCGGAGCGGTGAGAATATGCTGAAGAAGCCGCTTGTCGGGGCGTCTGTTGTCTTCGTCTGAAACGAGAAGATCGAGTAGTTCGGAATCATCTTCATTCCAGGCATCGAGTATCGAAAGTGCGCCAAAGTCTATCGCGTCATTATTGGGAATGCAGCTAGCCAAGGCCTGTGCTTGCTGTTCACTATCAACGGAGTCCCAGGATAGGGCGGAGTACGCCCGTCGTGCGCGACGAATTGCGCGGAGGGCGGAGAAATGTGAAATCACGGTCGTCATAGCTATAACGTACTAAGTTGGCGGCAGAATGCGACCCCCATACCGTTCTTTTCGCTCAGCGGGGCGCTGCGCGCCATGAACGGCTGGGTGTTATGAAATCGGTTGAGGGGATTGCAGGAAATTGAGCTCTGCCGCGAAGGTTGACGATAGCTACTGGACGGTTAATTCAGATACGTATAAGGCGGCGGGCGTTCGAGGCGTGTCTAAGGCCCTTGAGGGCGATTTGAGGGTAAATATGCAGCGGTTGTACTCGAGAACGATGAGATTTGGACGGCATGGCATCCGCTGGGGAGCTCAGAAGGCTCCGAACGGTCCTTTGGAGCTTTAAAAAAATACGTATCTGAACTAATTGTCCAGGGAAGGTTGGCGAGGGATAGAAAAAGGGTCGGAAGCTCGCTTCCGACCCTTTAAAAGCATCAAAGATGATGCGCGGCAGGCTACAGCGCGAAATCGCCGCCGACGAGCGTGGAGACGGGCTCCTCGTGGTAAACGGCGGAGATGGCCTGAGCGAACTCCTCGGCGACCGAGATGGTCTTGATCTTGCCGCCGACCTCGACGGGAATGGCGTCGGTGACGAGGCACTCGACGATCGGGGCGTCGTTCAGACGCTCGATGGCCGGACCGGAGAAGATGCCGTGGGTGGCGCAGACGTAGATGTCGCCAGCGCCCATAGCCTTGAGCTCCTTGACGTTGGCGCACAGGGTGCCTGCGGTGTCGATCATGTCGTCGTTGATGATGCAGGTCTTGCCCTTGATGTCACCGATGATGCCCATGACCTCGGCGGCGTTGTGGCGCGGACGGCCCTTGTGGGCGATGGCCAGGTCGCAGCCGAGCATGTCGGACAGCTTCTTGGCGGCCTTGGCGCGGCCCACATCGGGGGAGACGACAACCAGGTTGTCGGTGTCGAAGTGCATGTCGTTGTAGTACTGGCCAAACAGCGGCAGCGCGGACAGGTGGTTAACCGGGATATCGAAGAAGCCCTGAATCTGGCCCTGGTGCAGGTCGAGGGTGATGATGCGGTTGACGCCGGCGCGCTCGAGCAGGTTGGCGACGAGGCGGGCGGTGATGGGCTCGCGCGGGCCGGCCTTGCGGTCCTGGCGGGCATAGCCGTAGTGGGTGATAACGGCGGTGATGGAGCGGGCGGATGCGCGCTTGGCAGCGTCGGTGGCGATGAGCAGCTCCATGAGCATGTCGTTGACGTTGCCGCCAGCCACGGACTGAATCAGGAAGACGTCGGCGCCGCGGACGGTCTCGTCGTAGCGGGCGTAAATCTCACCATTGGCGAACTGCTTTAGCGTAAGGCCCGAAAGCTCGACCCCAAGGTACTCAGCGATCTTCTGAGCGAGGGGACGGTTGGAGGAACCGGAATACACGCGGATGGACTTGCGCATATTCTCCGACTTCTCGGGATCATTAATCGGCATTACCCTTCTCCTTTATACATCGAATGCCATATAGATGCCTTGTTGCATTGTAACCGCGCGACGGGGTTAATCGGGTCTTGATAACGTCTTTACCGTCAACGGACACGAACCGACCACTCATCCGGCCGCGCAGGTCACGATAGAAAAAGGAGCCGCCCCCCCATGGGAACAGCTCCTTAGATGCTTGGTAAAACGTTATACCTCGTCGTCCTCGTGCAGACGGCGGCGATAATCGGCGGCCCAGCCCTCAATGTTTACCTGACGGGCACGACCCAGGCCGAGTGCGTCTGCCGGGACCGGCTCGGTGATGACGGAGCCGGCGGCCACGAGCGCGCCGTCGCCGATCTGGGCGGGCGCGACCATCATGGTGTCGGAACCGATGAAGGCGTCCTTGCCGATGACGGTCTTGTGCTTGTGCACGCCGTCGTAGTTGCAGGTGATGGAGCCTGCGCCCACGTTGACGCCGGAGCCCATGGTAGTGTCGCCGATGTAGGACAGGTGCGGCACCTTGGAGCCCTCGCCGATCGTGGACTTCTTGATCTCCACGTGCGTGCCGGCCTTGGAGCCGTCGAGCATGTGGGTGCCCGGGCGCAGGTAGGCGCGCGGGCCGCAGTCGACGCCGTTCTCGATGACGGCCTCGATGGCGATGGTCTCATCGATGGTGCAGCCGCTGCCGACGGTGGTGTCGGTGAGGCGGCTGTTGGGGCCGAGCTGGCACTCCTCGCCCACGGTGACGTGGCCGATCAGGTGCGTCTGCGGCCACACGACGGTGTCGCGGCCGATAACGGCATCGGGGCCGATCCAGGCCTGCGTGGGGTCGATGAAGGTAACGCCCTCGGCCATCCAGTGCTCGTTGATGCGGTCGCGCGCAATGGCGGTGAGCTGCGCGAGCTGAATGCGGCTGTTGACGCCTAGGCCGTCGCGGTAGTCGTCGCAATGGAAGATGGAGACCGCCTGGCCGTGGCCTTTGAGGATCTCGAGCATGTCGGGCAGGTAGTACTCGGACTGCGCGTTGTCGTTGCCGATCTCGTTAATGTGGGCGGCGAGCTGCGCGCCGTCGAAGGCGTAGCAGCCGGCGTTGCACTCGAGCAGCGTGGCGGCCTGCTCGGGCGTGCAGTCCTTCTGCTCGATGATGCGCTCAATCTGGCCGTCGGCACCCAGCTTGATGCGGCCGTAGCCGAAGGGGTCGGGCGGGGTCATGGTCATGACGGTGCAGGCGAGCTCGCCGGTAGCGACGGTCTGCGCGAACTTGGCGACGGTGTCGGCGGTGATGAGCGGCAGGTCGCCGTTGAGCACGACGACGGGGCCTTGCGTGATGCCGCAGGCCTCGAGCGCGACCTTTACGGCGTGGCCGGTGCCCAGGCGCTCGGTCTGCTCGACGCACTCGACCTTGGTGGCGCTGTTGGCGTAGGCGCCGTCGATAAGGGCGCGCATCTCGTCGGCGTGGCTGCCGATGACGACCACGACGCGGCTGCAGCCGGCCTTGATGGTGGCGTCGACGATCCACTGGACCATGGGCTTACCCAGGATCTTGTGCGAAACCTTGCAGTGGTTCGACTTCATGCGGGTGCCCTCGCCGGCGGCGAGGATAATTGCGGTTGCGTCCATGTGATCTCCTGTTACGTTATAGAGACGTGTGTTTGGAAACGATACACGGCGCAATATGATACCGCAGGCATATGTTGAGCGCGTAGCGATTGGTTTGCGGCGGTTGAGGCTTGCGCCGCCGGCGTGGCGTTTGCGCTGCTTGCGTGCGGCGTTGGCGGTGCTGCGGAGCTGTCGTTTGAGCGAGGGGACGGGGGTGCCCGTGGACAACATACAAGAGGAGTTTGGCGGCGAGCCCGTCGCGGCGTTCTCGATGTCGCATCCGGCTGTGCCGGCACTCTATATAGTGCTGACGCTGGGGCTCACCATGTTCTCGATGCAGCCGGTGCTGATTGCGCTGTCGCTTGCGGGCGGGCTGGCGTATGGATTTGCGACGCGTGGGGCTGCCCGCACGCTGGGCGCACTTCGCTGGCAGCTGCCGGTGATTTTGATTATCGCGCTGGTCAATCCGCTGTTTAGCGCCTCGGGCTCGACGGAGCTGTTCCGTATTGGCATGCGCGCGGTGTATCTGGAGAGCATGGTATACGGCCTGTGCATGGGCGGGCTGTTTGTGGCGAGCGTGCTGTGGTTTGAGGCCGCGGCGTCGATGCTCGAATACGACAAGGTGCTTGCGCTGCTGGGTAATGCCGCACCGGTGATTGCGCTCATGATCTCGATGTGCATGCGGCTTATCCCGCAGTTTTTGCGCCGCGGCCGCACGGTGCTGGCGGTGCAGGATGCGATTGATGTGCCGGACCGTGCGCCGGCCGACCCCGTGCGCTCGCGCCTGCGGGCGTCGAGCGTGTTGATGGGCTGGGGCATGGAAGATTCGCTGGAGCGCGCGGACGCGATGCGCTCGCGCGGGTGGGGTGCCGCGACGCGTCGTACGACGTATGCGCGGTATCGGCTGGGGCGCAGTGACGTTGCCGCGCTGGCCGGGCTCGTACTGTTTGGCGCTGCCGCGGTGGCGGTGGCGTGGACCGCGACGACGCAGTATTCGTTTTATCCGCAGCTCTCGGTGCCGGCGCCGTGGCCGGGCTATGTCGTGTACGCCGCCTGGATGGTGTTGCCTTGCGCGTTGCGCGCGATTGATGAGAAGAGGTTTGGCTGATGGCTCGGTTGGATAGGAGCTCGGCGGCGGGTGTGGCATATGGCTCGGCCGCGCCGGCGATTGAGGTGCGGAGCCTGAGCTTTGCCTACCCCGATGCTGATGCTGCGGTGCTCGAGGGGCTCGACTGGTCTGTTCCCCAAGGTGCATTTGCGCTGCTTGTTGGCGGTACCGGATCGGGTAAGTCGACGCTGCTGTCGCTGCTCAAGCCCGAGATCGCTCCGGCGGGCGAGCGCACTGGCGAACTGAGCGTGCTGGGCGATAACGTTGCCGACATGGACGTGCGGGCATCGGCGGAGCGCGTGGGCTATGTGTTCCAAGATCCCGAGAACCAGATCGTGTGCGAAACCGTGTGGCACGAGATGGCGTTTGGCCTGGAAAACTTGGGGCTAGCACGTGATGAGATGCGCCGTCGCGTAGCTGAGACCAGCTATTTCTTTGGGCTGGAAGATTGGCTTCACCGCGATACTGACACGCTTTCGGGTGGTCGCAAACAGTTGCTGTCGTTGGCGGCCGTTCTGGCGCTGCGCCCGCGCGTGCTGCTGCTCGACGAGCCCACGTCTCAGCTCGATCCCGTTGCCGAGAAGAATTTCCTGCACGCGCTGTTTCGTGTGAATCGCGAGCTGGGCTGCACGGTTGTTGTGGCGACGCATCAGCCGCGCTCAATGCTCGAATACGCGACGTGTGCGTACCGGATTGAGGATGGCCGCGTGCACGAGGCGGCGGATATGGCTTCTTTGGTACGCCGAGAATCGCTGTTTTCCGATGACACGTTGGGGTGGGGTGCCATCCGATGTGCAAAAAACGGAGTATTCAGCAGGCGTGAGGACAATTTGGGCTCTCTGGAGCCGTCCGGGGGCGTATCGAGCGCGAAAAAAAGTTTGGAATTGGACAAATCGTCCGAATTTGTGGCGCAAACGTCGCTCGAGAACGGCTTGGAAGCCTTCTCGCGCACGGATGGAAGCAGAATACTCCAAAAAATGCACGCTGGGTCGGCTACCACCCTGTCGGAAGGTTGGTTTCGCTACGATCGAGCGTCCGGCTGGGTGTTGCGTGGGCTCGATGCGTCGTTTTCGGCCGGTGCGGTGCATGCGATCGTGGGCGGAAACGGATGCGGTAAGTCGACGATGCTCTCGGTGCTGGCGAAGACCGCCAAGCTGCAGCGCGGCCGCATGGTGCGCGGAGCGGCCTCGGCGGCGCTGCTGCCTCAGAATCCCAAAGCATTGCTGGTTGCCGAGACGGTGTGCGACGAGCTGATGGAATGGGCTTCAGCCTGCGGATATGACGAGACCGTGGCGCGGGAGCGCGCGGCGAGCTTGGGGCTGGACGGCCTGGAGACGCGCCACCCCTACGACCTCTCGGGCGGACAGCGCCAGCTGCTCGCACTGGCAAAGCTGCTGCTGATCGGCCCCGAGCTGCTGCTGCTTGACGAGCCCACGAAGGGCTTGGACCTGGAGAGCCGCCGCATCATCGCCCGCGCCCTGCGTGACCATGCGAAGGTTGGCGGCACCGTCATCATGGCCACGCACGATCTGGATTTTGCCGAGCAGGTTGCCGATGACGTTGCCATGATGTTTGACGGTGAGATTGCCTGCATGGAGTCCCCGGCCGACTTCTTTGCCGACAACGTGTTCTATAGGGCGTGATGGGATGGCGGATTTTCGCGCCTCGCGCCTACTCACAAAACTTGAGATTCTGCTGTTGTTGGCGGTGCCGGCGGTAATGACCGCAGCATTGCTGGCAGGCATTGAGCAGGCAGCGCTTGCCATGCTGGTTGTGGTGGCGCTCGTGCTCGCGCTGTTCTTTGCGGGTTACGAGGCATCTCGTCCGGGTTTGCGCCAGATTATGCCCACGTTGGTGCTGGCGGCGCTGGCGGCGGCGGGGCGCATCCTGTTTGGGCCCATTCCCGATTTTAAGCCGGTGAGCGCCATCGCCATTATCGCGGGGGCGACGCTTGGTCGCCGCAATGGTTTTATGGTTGGCGCGCTGGCGGCGCTGACCAGCAATTTCTTTTTTGGACAGGGCATGTGGACGCCATGGCAGATGTATGCCTGGGGCCTGGTTGGTTATGTTGGCGGCGCGCTGGCGCATGCGGGTGCGTTCGACCGTGCGGATGGAACCGTGCGTATGCCGGCGCTGCTGACCTACGGCTTTGCGTCGGGCCTGCTCTATGGCGTCGTGATCAACGCGTATGACATCATTGGATTTGTACAGCCGCTTACTTGGGCGGGTGCCGTGGCGCGTCTTGCCACGGCAGTGCCGTTCGATATCACACACGGCCTCGCGACCTGCGTGTTCTTGGCCGCCTTGTACAAGCCTTGGTGCCGTCGCATTAACCGTGTCGTCGTGAAATACGGGCTGTAAGGCATTTCGCGTTCCCTCACGAACTTGCGGTGGAATAGTTCTCGTTTTTGGCTATTTGCTGCCCAAACAGGAACTATTCCACCGCAACTTATAGGGGGGGAGAGGGGTCACATGATCTGTTTTCCTCTGTCCCCCAGGAATTACTTGGGGCTAGAGCTCTAGCGTGAGGGTGACGGGGCAGTGGTCGCTGCCGAAGATGTCGCCGCGGATGCCGGTGTCGCGTACGTTGTCGGCGATTGCGTCGCTTACCAGGAAGTAGTCGATGCGCCAGCCGGCGTTGTTCTTGCGGGCATTAAAGCGGTAGCTCCACCAGCTATAGACGCCCTCGACGTCGGGATTTGCCGCGCGCCAGGTATCGGTAAAGCCGGCGTCGAGCAGTTCGGTAAACTTGCTGCGTTCTTCGTCCGAAAAGCCCGCGTTGCCGCGGTTGGACTTGGGGTTCTTAAGGTCGATTTCCTCGTGCGCCACGTTAAAGTCGCCGCAGGTTACGACGTGTTTGCCGGTCTCGCGCTCGAGCGCGTTCAAAAAGCCGCGGTAGGCATCGTCCCAGGCCATGCGCACGTCGATGCGGGCGAGTTCGTTTTGCGCGTTGGGAGTGTAGACATCCACAAACCAGAACTTGTCGAACTCCAGCGCGCAGACGCGGCCCTCGGTCGCGGCTTGGGCGACGAGCTCGGCCGCCTCGCCCTCGCCGGCGTAGGGCAGCAGCGCATCGGCGCGCAGTACGCGCAGCGGTTCCTGGCGGCTAAAGACCGCGGTGCCCGAGTAGCCCTTGCGCTCGGCGTAGCTCCAGGTTTGGTGATAGCCGGGCAGGTCGATATCGACCTGGCCCTCCTGCAGCTTGGTCTCCTGCAGCGCCAGGATATCGACGTCGAGTTCTTGCGCGATCTGGATAAAGCTCGGGTCCTTTTTGAGCACGGCGCGCAGGCCGTTGACGTTCCACGAGGCGAAAGTGTAAGTCTGAGGCATGGTGTCCTTTCGACGGGGTTGGCAGGCTTAAGATTAACGCAACAAGAGCGGGGCGGAGTCCGCGAGTGATAGTGCGAACGCCGCCGTCCCGGAGACACGGACGGAGGACTCATATGACGCAGGCAATATCGGACCCCAGGCAGGCCTCCGCCGCGCTGGCGGATCTGTTTGACACCCACAAGCGCGTGGTCTTCTTTGGCGGCGCTGGTGTTTCCACGGCAAGTGGCATCCCCGATTTCCGCAGTGTGGACGGCCTGTATCACCAGCAGTTTGCCTATCCGCCCGAGACCATGCTGTCGCATAGCTTTTACGAGGCGCATCCTGCCGAGTTCTTCGACTTTTACCGCACCAAGATGATCGCGCTTAACGCTAAGCCCAACCGCTGCCACACCAAGCTAGCCGAGCTGGAGCGCGCCGGCAAGCTCGACGCCGTAGTGACGCAAAATATCGACGGCCTGCATCAGATGGCCGGCTCACAGCGCGTGTTCGAGCTGCACGGATCGGTCCATCGCAACATTTGCCAGTCGTGCGGCGCGGTCTATAGCGCCGAGTGGATTTGCTCGCGCGAGCACGAGGATGCCGCGGGCGTGCCTGCGTGCCCCGCGTGCGGCGGCCGCATCAAGCCCGATGTAGTGCTCTACGAAGAGCCGCTCGACGAGCATGTGTTGACCGGTGCCGTTGCCGCCATCGCCGCGGCCGATGCCCTCATTGTAGGCGGGACCTCGCTCGTGGTGTATCCGGCGGCAGGCCTTACGCGATACTTTACCGGCGATACGCTGGCCATATGCAACCTTGCTCCCACCGATCAGGATGCAAATGCCGACCTGCTGATTTCTTGCGACATCGCGGCCACGTTTGCGTTCTAGCCCGCGCGCGCGGATACAATAGAAAGACTGAGTGCAAAGCGACCCCGCCGCCAGCTCCCCAAGCTCGGCGGCGTGGGCATTTTAGGAGGATGCTCATGGCGAACGACAGCAAGACATGGCGGTGCGGAAAGTACGAGCTCAGCTTTGACCGTCCGCGCATCATGGGCGTCCTCAACGTGACGCCCGATTCGTTTAGCGATGGCGGGGAGCACTTCGACCCCGATGCCGCCATCGAGTACGGCCTGGCGATGCTCGACGCCGGCGCCGACATCATCGACGTGGGCGGCGAGTCCACGCGCCCTGGTTTTACCCCGGTCAACCCCGACGAGGAGGCTCGCCGCGTGCTGCCCGTGGTGCGCGCGCTGGCCAAGGAGGGCGCCATCGTCTCGATCGACACGCGTCATGTGGCGGTTGCCAAGGCGGCCGTGCGCTGCGGCGCCTCGATCGTCAACGACGTGACCGGCTTCACTGATCCCAAGATGGTCGAGTTCGTTAAGACGAGCACCTGCGGCGTCATCGTGATGCATGCCGGCGAGGTCGCCGCGCCCGCCCGCACGCACGCAACGGTGCAGCTCGATACCTCGGCTGCGGCGTTTGTTGCCGAGAAGGCACGCGAAGCGGCTGCCGAGGCCGCGCGCGAGGCCGAGAAGCCGGCCCGTCGCCGTCGCGGCAAGTTGCTGGGCGAGCCCAAGGTTGAGGCCAAGCTTCCGGGCGGTGTGGTACAGCCCTCACTGCCGTTTGGCGAGCCGGAGCCCACGTCCGAGCCTGCAAGCGAGCAGGAGACGCCCGCCGCCGAGCGGGCTGCTGCCGCCGAGACCGTCGCGCCCGCACCCGAGGCCGCGCCCGCAGCCACCGAGGCCGAATCGGAGTCCAATGACCGCCTGGCCGCCATGATGCGCCGCAGCGCCCGCCGCGAGGAGGCCTACGTGCCCACCTCTCAGCTCCGCCGCTTTACCCTGCCCGATTCGGCGCCCATCATGCGCCGCGTCATGGGCTTTCTGTCCGACCAGGCCCGCACACTCATCCATGCCGGCGTGTCGCGCGACCGCATCTGCATCGATCCTGGCCCGGGCTTTGGTAAGTCGGCTAACGAGGACATCGTCATCCAGCGCGAGACTGCCAAGATGGCGTCACTGGGCTATCCGCTCATGTGCGCCGTGTCGCGCAAGCGTTTTGTGGGCGCTGTCTCGGGCGTGACCGAGGCCGCCGCGCGCGATGCCGCCACGTTTGGCGTGTGCCTGGGCGCCATCCAGGCCGGTGCCAACATCGTGCGCGTGCACGACGCCGCGGGTTTTGCGCAGTTCCTGAACGGTTACTGGGCCGTCGCCAAGCCGCAGCCGCGCCGTGCGTTTGTGGCCGTGGGCTCCAACCTGGGGCATCGTTGCGACAACATCCGCGCCGCGCGCGACATGATCGCCGAGATTCCGCTCACCTGCGTGTCCAACTCCTCCAAGATCTACGAGAGCGAGCCGGCCTACGAGACGCGCCAGGACGCGTTTGCCAACGCTGTCATCGAGATTAAGACCGAGCTGGCGCCGTTGGTGCTGCTCGACGAGCTCATGAAGATCGAGGTCGAGCTGGGGCGCGACCGCTCCAAAAAGGCCAAGGCCAACGGTCCGCGCACCATCGACCTGGACCTGCTGTGGATGGACGGCGAGACCCACGGCGGCAAAAAGCTGCGCCTGCCGCATCCGCTGATCGGCGAACGCGATTTTGTGCTGGTGCCGCTCGAGGACCTGATGCACGACCCGGCGCGGTTCTTCCGCTACAACGGCGTCGAGGTCAAGGAGCCCGAGGACCGCGTGGGCCATATCGTGGGCGAATTGGGGCGTATGTAGATGATCGAGATGAATGCTGTTGCCGCCGGTACCGAGCTTGACGCCGCGCGCGACGCGGGCCGCGAGGGTGCGTCCGCGGGCTGGTGCGCGTGGAGCGCGGGCGATGCATCGCTGATGTTTTCGCTGGTCGTGCGCCCCGATGTGAACATGCATGCCTTCCACGGCCTGCCGTTTGTGGCGGCTATGGGCATGATGGACGCGCTTGTGGGCACGGCTTCGACGCCGGGGTTGGGCCTTGCCGGTAAGGTGGGTATCCAGTGGCCGAGCGATATCGTGTGCGGTGCGCCTGCGTTTGAGACGTCGCTCGCGCGTGTTGCCGTGAACGGCGGTGCCGGTGCTGCGGGCATGTTCGGTGCCGTGACGGTGGATATTGAGCGTTCGGCGCTGAGCGAGCTTGGTGTGGACGTGGCTGACGAAGCGCTGGTCGAGACGCTGGCCGCCGCCGTGCTGGCCCGCGTGGACGCCTGGGCGGTTGTTGCCAACACGCCGCAAGGCGCCGCAGGGCCGCTGGCTCCCGTGCTGGGCGAGTACTTCGACATGGTGCCGCTGCTGGGCCGCCAGGTTGCGGCGGTGTCTCCCAACGGCTTGCCGCTTGCGGTCGGTGTGTTTGCGGGCCTGGACATCTGGGGCCGCGCGACCATCAAGACCGATGCCGGCGAGCAGGAGTTTCCGCCCGAGGCTGTACGAATTCGCGGGCTGTAGCGTCTCGGCTTCGCCAGAGCCTACGCTAACTCCTGCATGCGGCGGTAGATTTCGCAGATGCCTTTGATGGTGAGTTGGCCGTCGACTATGTCGAAGGCGTCGGTCGAATCGGCGACGATGCTGGCGAGACCGCCCGTGGCGATAACGGTGGCATCCTCGCGGCCCAGCTCGCGCTTCATGCGCGCGACCAGGCCCTCAGCCATGGCGGCGGCGCCCGTTACGGCGCCGACCTTGATGCACTCCTCGGTATCGCGGCCGATGGCGTGCTCGGGCGCCTCGAGCGGCACGCTGGCGAGCTTGGCGGCACGGGCGGCAAGCGCGTCCATGGAGATGCGAATGCCCGGCGCGATCGCTCCGCCAATGTAATAACCGTCCTCATCGATGACGTCGATATTGGTCGCGGTGCCAAAGTCCACCACGATCGCCGGCGCGCCATAGAAGGTCTCGGCAGCGACGGCGTTGGCGATGCGGTCGGCACCAACGGCCTGGGGGCGCGCCGCCCGCAGCTTGGTTACGGCGGCCGTCTGCGGCCCGATGACGATGGCGTCCGCGGCAATGCGGTCGGCCACGGCGTGCCACTCGCGCGAGAGCTGCGGCACCACGCCCGCAAAGGCGATCGCGTCGACCGCATCGAGCGAAAGGCCGTACATCTTAAAGAAACCCATCAGGCGCACATGGATCTCGTCGGCGGTATAGGAGCGGTCGGTGGGCATGCGCCACGACTGCACCAGCTCGTCTCCGTCAAACAGGCCCATGGCCGTCTGCGTGTTTCCCATATCGATAGCGAGCAGCATGTCTACTCCCGGTGTCGGCATAAAAGGACGCGCACCATTGTATACGTGCCGTCGACGGCGCTCGGCTGCGATTCGTTTACGGTGATAGGGGCTGAGGGGTTTAAATATGAAGGAATTATGCTCTACGAGATTTTCCTTGCCGTTTACCGAACTCCCGCGTAATATTCTTTCTTGCGCACATGAGGCGCCCAGACATTGCGGGGTGGAGCAGTCTGGTAGCTCGCCGGGCTCATAACCCGGAGGTCGTAGGTTCAAATCCTGCCCCCGCGACCAAGAACTTGCAGCTCGTCGGCCTAGCCGGCGAGCTTTTTTGTTATTCCGGGACTGTGTTTTCGGTCCAATTCTCGGCTTCTTAAACAAAATCTCGATCTGTAACATCTAGACCCGATTTGGGCGGCTAAGTGTTACAGATCGAGATGTTTCGGCAGGACGGTCTTCGTTTGTCTAAATCTGTAACACGAGGGACGGATTTTGCCGAGTTGTTGTTATAGATTGAGATTTTTTAGCAGGCGGGTTTGGTTTGTCTCGATCTGTAACAGTAAGACCCGGTTTTGTCGCGTAACTGTTACAGATTGAGACAAACCGACGGGCCGCCCTGCCCCATCCACCTGCCGCTACCTGCTGTCCGCCGATTTCCGTTGCGCTGTTGTATTCCCATGCCATATCCTCTAGACAACTACGCGGCAACATCGCCGCCGCGCCTACAAGAGAGGAATGTCCATGACCGCACCTGCATCCAAGCTGCTTCAGCCCATTACGGTTGGCCCCCTTGAGCTCAAAAACCGCATTATGTTTCCGCCGCTGACCACCGGCTACGAGGAGCGTGACGGCTCCATTGGCGAGCGCAGCCTGGCTTTTTACGAGCGCTTGGCCCGTGGCGGCGTGAGTTACATCGTCATCGGCGACGTTGCTCCCGTCATGACCGCAAGCCCCACGCCCAAGCTGGCGACCGACGCCCAAATCCCCACGTTTAAGGCCCTGGCCGATGCCGTCCACAAGCACGGCGCCAAGGTCGCGCTGCAGCTGTTCCACCCCGAGTACGACGTGCCCGGTGTCGGCCGCATGGTCATGGGATCCATGGCCGCCGCCAAGGCCGCGCAGGAGGCCAAGGCCGCCGGCGACGAGGAGACCTTTGCCGCCAAGATGGCCGAGTCCAACGAGATCCGCAACCAGGCCTACGCCAAGCTGCACCACGACATGCAGCACTTTGTGAACGAGGCGAGTGTGGAGCAGCTCACCCAGATCAAGGAGGCTATCGCCGCCTCGGCCGCTCGCGCGCAGCAGGCCGGGATCGATGCCATCGAGGTCCACGGCGACCGCCTGGTAGGTTCGCTGTGCTCGGCCATCCTCAACCAGCGCACCGACGAGTACGGCGGCTCGTTCGAGAACCGCGTTCGCTACGCGCTGGAGGTCGTCGCTGCCATTAAGGAAGCCGCGCCGCAGCTGATGGTGGAGTACAAGCTCCCCGTGATCATGGAGAACCCCGACGGCACGCCGCGCGGCAAGGGCGGCCTGCAGCCCGACGAGGCCTGCGAGTTCGCCAAGCTGCTCGAGGGCGCGGGCATCGATATGATCCAGGTCGCACAGGCCAACCACACCGGCAACATGGGCGACACCATTCCGCCCATGGGCGCCATGCCCTACAACTGGACGCTGCCCGTGGCCGAGCGCGTCAAGGCCCTGGTCTCCGTGCCGGTGGCAACCGTCGGCCGTGTTGTTTCGGTCGAGGCCGGCGAGAAGATTCTGGAAGACGGCGCCGCCGACATCATCGCCTATGGCCGCTCGCTCATGTGCGACCCCGACATTGCGCTGAAGGCCGCCACGGGTGAGCCCATCCGCGAGTGCCTCAACTGCAACAAGGGCTGCGTCGACGCGATTCAAAATCGCAAGTACATCTCGTGCGTGCTCAATGCCGAGAACGGCGACGAGGCGACCATCGCCATCAAGCCGGGCGAGGGCGACAAGAAGATCGCCGTGGTGGGCGGCGGTATTGCCGGCCTGGAGGCCGCGCGCGTGGCGGCCAAGCGCGGCTACGATGTGACCGTCTACGAGGCGAGCGATCATCTGGGCGGCCAGATTGTGCTGGCGGCCGCGCCTCCGCGCAAGGACGAGATCATGCGCTCGGTCGAGTATTACGAGAAGATTCTGCCCGGCCTGGGCGTGAAGGTTGAGCTCAACCATGCCGCTAGCCCCGCGGACCTCAACGCCGCCGATGCCGCGATTGTGGCCGTGGGCGCGCACGACGTGGTCATCCCCGTTCCGGGCGCCGACTCGGAGAAGGTCGTCTCGAGCTGGGACGTGCTGGCCGGCAAGGTGGAGCTTACGGGCCGCGCCGCCGTCATTGGCGGTGGCCTGGTGGGCACCGAGACTGCCGAGTACCTGCTGCAGCACGGCTGCCAGGTGGCGATCGTGGAGATGCTCGACAAGATTGCCGCGGGCGAGTCCGAGACCATTCTGCCGCTGATTATGAGCGACTTTGCCGAGCACAACGTGGAGCAGCACGTGAAGACCCGCCTGACCGCCATTACCGACGAGGGCGTTGAGGCCATTTGCACCACCGAGGACGGCGCCGAGGAGCCGGTGAAGATCGCCTGCGATTACGTGGTGATGGCCGTGGGCTCCAAGGCCAACGCGTTTGACCTGGATGGCGTGACGGTGCCCGTGACTTGCGTGGGCGACTGCTCGGGTGAGCGCACCGCCGACATTGCGAGCGCCATTCGCACGGCGTATCACGCGGCCAACGAGCTGTAGTTGAACATCGCGGCCAGGCGGGGCGGTAGCACGGATCCGTCTCGCCCGGCTGTGTCCCGTCGGGTGTTAACCGGTGCGGGGCCTGCAAGCGCAGCAGGTCCCGCCCTTTTTGTTTTGCTCCGGTGGATGGCAATGCGCGGTAATCATGAGGAGTGAGGACGTCTACTGCCTTGCAGATCACTCAAAAATATTGGGGGAGGGGTTAATAATTATATCCTCTATACCAAAGGACATAAAGAGATGCCAATTTTGTTGACAAGCGAATGACGATTAGCTGCGAGTCAGCTACCAGCGTAAATAATCGATAAAGAAATGTCGTAATTTGGTGCCAAATGCCCAGATAACGCCGCGTCTATTTTAATTAACTGCTTTGAGCAAACAGTAAAATGCTACTATCTAACTTGCACGTAAGAAAGCAGATTAACGGTTAAGGCTAAGAAGTGGCAGGTATGTCGGAAGCAACTAGGACTCGCACGCATGCGCCCGAGGTTAGGCAGCGCGCCGTCGAGATCCTCCAAGAGGGGGTCGGCCATCGCGCCCTCGCCGCGGAGCTTGGCATTCCCCAGGCCACGGCTCGTCAGTGGGCCCGCGCGTATGCCGTGGGCGGTGCCGACGCCGTTCTCAATGCCGGTTCGCATCATCACACCTATTCGTACGACGTAAAGCTCGCTGTGGTTAAGGACCGTCTGGAAAGCGGCTTGACGGTTCGCGAGGCCATGATCAAGCACAAGATTCCCAGCGAGTCTTCGGTCAAGGCTTGGTGCCGTCAGTACCGTGAGGGCGGTGAGTCCGCACTGGTCGATAAGCCGCGCGGTCGCAAGCCGCGCGTTAAAAAGGCGGAATAGCAAACGGGATGGTGCGCCCACAGGGGCGCATTTTTCTTGCCGCGCCAACTTTTTGGACCGGCGCGAGCCTGTCGGGACATCCTCCAAAGTGGCCAATAAACCGCGCGCAGTGGCCCGCGCGCCTGTCGCTGCGATAGGGGAGCGTCGCCTCTCTGCTCCAAAGCAGACGTGCCCTTACCCCGTACGCCTAAAACTCCCCAGTTGACCGAAAACCTGCCGCCGCTGCTCCTCAATTGAGCTATAACGTTAAACAATTGCAGCGTTTTTGCATGGGGGAGTGATGGTATGACGCTACTGTATTTCCTTACCCTGTTTCCGCTGGTACCGGCGCTGGGCATGCTGCTCGCGCGCGGTGACCGCGCCCGCGATGCGGTGGGGCTCATAGGTTCCGGCATTATTATGGCGGTGACAGTTGTAGTCGCCGTCATGTTTTTTGGCACGGGTCCGCAGAGCTTTGAGGTTGCCCCCGGCACCTCGCATGTGCTCTCGATCATCAGCTCCGCCATCGATGTCATCCTGTGCGCCGTCATCCTGTACAACGCGTATAAATATAGGAACGCGCTCACCACGGTGCTCGGCATAGTCCAGCTGGTGGGTTCGCTCGCCTTTGCGGCCATGACGCTGCCCGCGGCCGAAGCCGTCACGGCGACGCCGCTCTACCTGGACTACATGAGCGTGATCATGGTCCTCGCCGTCGGTATCGTCGGCAGCCTTATCTGCGTGTATGCCCTGGGCTACATGAAGGACTTCCAGGCCCACGACGAGCACGAGGCTGCGCTGCGCGGGCAGACCGCGCCCGACCGTCGCCCGCAGTTCCTGGCGCTTATGTTCCTGTTCCTCTCGGCCATGTTCGTCATCGTGACGAGCGACAACCTTGAGTGGCTGTTCTGCGGCTGGGAAATCACCACCGTGTGCTCGTTCCTTATGATTGGCTACACGCGCACGCCCGAGGCCATCAAAAACGCCTTCACCCAGATCATCCTCAACATGCTGGGCGGCATCGCGTTTTTGGTCGGACTCATGTACCTGCACGTTAACGGCATGCCGCTGACCATCTCGGGCATGATCGAGCTTTCCGGCGCCGGCACCGCGCAGTCCGCGCTGCTGGTGATGCCGGTCATCTTGCTATCGCTCGCCGCCCTTACCAAGGCCGCACAGATGCCGTTCCACACTTGGCTGCTTGGCGCCATGGTTGCCCCCACGCCCACGAGCGCCCTGCTGCACTCGTCAACCATGGTCAAAGCCGGCGTGTTCCTGATGGTCAAGCTGAGCCCGCTCTATGCCATCTATCCCGTGACCGGCTTTATGGTCACGAGTGTGGGTGCCATCACGTTTTTGCTCGCTGCCCTCATGGCCATCTCGCAGAGCAACGCCAAGCGTGTGCTCGCGTACTCCACCATTTCCAACTTGGGCCTCATTAGTGCCTGCTTGGGTGTCGGCGCGCCCGAGGCCGTATGGGCGGCCATCTTCCTGATCCTGTTCCACACGGTGGCCAAGTCGCTGCTGTTCCTGTGCGTGGGCACGGCCGAGCATCATATCGGCAGCCGCGATATCGAGGACATGGACGGCATGTTCAGCCGCATGCCGCACCTGACGCGCCTGATGATGCTGGGCATCATGGGCATGTTTGTGGCGCCGTTTGGCATGCTCGTGTCCAAGTGGGGCGCCCTGGTGGCGTTCGCGCAGACCGGCAACGTGCTCATGATCATGGTGCTTGCCTTTGGCTCGGCCGCGACGTTCTTCTTCTGGGGCAAGTGGCTTGCCAAGCTTTCGGGCGTCGACCCCACGGCTCAAAACGTTGAGGTCAATGTCCATAAGACCGAATGGATGGCCCTCAACACCATCGCCGCGCTGCTTATTCTGTGCTGCGTGGCGTTCCCGGTTATCTCGAGCGGTCTGGTGTCGCCTTACTTGGCCATGGTGTTTGGCCGCGTGCCGTACGTTATTGGCAAGGACGCCATGTATCTGATGGTGGTTATCGTGGCTTTTATTGCCGTGGTGTTGCTGACTTCATTCCGCGTGAGCAACAAACCGCATGTAAACGTATATCTTTCGGGTGTGGGAACCGACAAATATCGCCATTTCCGCGGCTCGATGGGACACGAGGTAAAGGCCGAAAAGCGCAATTGGTACTCGGAGGACGCCCTTGGCGAGAAGCGTATTGGCCCCGCGGGTAGCGTCGTGTGCTGCAGCATTATCTTGTTTGCGCTGCTGTGTTGCGCATGGATTGGGCCCGAGAGACTTGCCATGAGTGCGCCCTCGGTGCTGCGCGGCAAGTATTTTGAAGGTTCGGGCGTCGTGGGCATTTTTATTGGCACCGTGGCATTTGCCTTGCTGGCGCCGCTTGTGGGCGGCCTGATCGACGGCGTTGACCGCAAACTTTCGGCCCGCATGCAGGGCCGTGTGGGCCCGCGCCTGCTGCAGCCTTTCTACGACGTTTCCAAGCTGCTGCGCAAAGCCCCCGCCAGCGTAAACACCATGGACGATACCTACATGGCGTGCGCGCTCATCTTCACCGTCGTGGGCGGCGGCATCTTTGTGTCGGGTTCCAACACGCTGCTGTGCGCCTTTATGGTTACGCTCGCCGCGATCTTTGTGGTGCTGGCGTCCGCCTCGACGCAAAGTCCGTTTGCCCAGGTTGGCGCCGATCGTGAGTTGCTGCAGGTTATGAGTTACGAGCCCGCCGTTCTGCTGATGAGCGTGGGCCTGTACCTTGCCACCGACAGCTTCGATTCCATTGCCGTGACGGGGCAGTCGGCCCCCATCATCGTGTACAGCGCGCCCATTTTCCTCGCGCTGCTCGCGGTGCTTACCATCAAGCTGCGCAAGTCGCCGTTCGATCTTTCGTACTCGCATCACGCGCATCAGGAGATCGTCCAGGGCGTCGCCACCGAGATGAGCGGCGGCACGCTGGCCAAGATGACCCTTATGCACTGGTGCGAGACCGTGCTGTTTTTGATGTGGGTGGGCATGTTCTTTGTTTGGGACAACCCGGTGAGCTGGGTGGTCGCCCTGGTCGTGATGGCTGCGACGTATTTTGTCGAGGTACTGATCGACAACACCTTCGCACGCAGCACCTGGCGCAGCTGCTTTAAGCTCGGATGGGGTGTGGCGCTGGTGTTTGGCCTGCTCAACCTTATGCCCATCCTCGTCGACGTGTTTATTTAGGAGGCGGCATCCATGGATCATAAAATGTCGCGCTCGCCGTGGGTTATTCATTACGACGGCTCGAGCTGCAACGGATGCGATATCGAGGTGCTGGCCTCGCTCACGCCGCTGTTCGATGCGGAGCGGTTTGGCGTGGTCAACACCGGCAACCCCAAGCATGCAGATATCTTTTTGGTGACGGGGTCGGTCAATGCCCAGAACCTGCCCGTCGTGCGCCAGATCTACAACCAGATGCTCGAGCCCAAGTGCGTGGTGGCCTGCGGTATCTGCGCGTGTTCGGGCGGCGTGTTCCGCGATGCGTACAACGTGATCGGTGGCGTGGACCGCGCGATTCCCGTGGACGTGTACGCGCCCGGGTGCGCCATTCGTCCCGAGACGGTGATCGATGCCATCGTGGAGGCGTGCGGCATCCTGGATCAGAAGGAAGCCGTGATGCGCGCCGGCGGCGACCCGCTCACCGTGGGCGGTGCCGCAACCTGGGACGGTGGCGTTGAGCTGGGCGAGGACGGGTTCGTGGCTGCTGCGGGGGCCGGGGTCGGTGTCGACGCAGGCGCGGCTGACGGTGCGCCCGTCGCTGCAAAGGAGGCCGAGTAATGCAAAAGGCAATCTATACCACCGTCGGAATCGACGAGCTGTTGCCGCATGTGCAGGCGCTCAAGGGCTTCGGTGCCCGCTTTGTGCAGATGCACGCCGAGCGCTGTGTGGACGACGGATCGTATCGCCTGGTCTATACGTTTATCAACGTTCGTGCTGCTCGGGAGCATATCGCGCAGGACGGCAACTATGCGATTGAGAATCTGATGGTCGAGGGTATCGACCAGTACCAGGAGATTCCGTCCATCAGCTCGTACTATCCGGCGGTATTCCCGTTTGAAAACGAAGCGCATGACCTATTTGGTCTTGCCATCACCGACATGCAGGTCGACTTCAACGGCTTTTTCTACCAGGTCTCGACTGCCGAGCCCATGAGCGTTATCACGCCCGAGGTGAAGGCCGCGCGCGAGAAAGCCATGAAGGTCCGTGCCGCCGCCGAGGCCAAGGCGCGCAAGGCCGCCGCCGAGAAGGCTGCCGCTGCCGCGGCCGCTGCGGGGGAGGGTACTGCGGGTGCTACTGTCGCTCAGTCCGCTGCGGCTGCCGGCTCCGATGCTCAGCACGATGAAGCTGCCGCCAAGGCCGCGCTCAAAGCCGCCGAGCTGGAAGCAAAGCTCGCCGCCATGGATCCCGAGAAAGCGGCCAAGGTCCGCGCGGCGCTTGCCGCCAAGGCCGCCCGCGACAAGCAGAAAAAGGAGGCGTAAGGTCCATGGCACATCGCTCCGTTATTCCGTTTGGCCCGCAGCACCCGGTGCTGCCCGAGCCGCTTCATCTGGACCTGGTGATCGAGGACGACCGCGTTATCGAGGCAATTCCGCAGATCGGCTTTGTGCACCGCGGACTCGAGAAGCTTACCGAAAAGCGCGATATGCATCAGTTTGGCTACATCGCCGAGCGCATCTGCGGTATCTGCGCCGTGGGCCATAGCTGCGGCTATGCCAGCGCCTGCGAGCGCATGCTCGACATCGAGGTGCCCGGCCGCGTGCAGTATATCCGCACCATTTTGCACGAGCTTTCGCGCATTCACTCGCACCTGCTGTGGCTGGGCCTGCTCGCCGATGCCTTTGGCTTCGAGGCGCTGTTCTATCGCTCGTGGACGCTGCGCGAGCAGATTCTCAAGATTTTTGAGAGCACCTGCGGCGGCCGTGTGATCCTTTCGATTAACGAGATCGGCGGCCTTAAGCACGATATCGAGGACTCCGAGCTGGCAGGCATTGTCCAGACGCTCGATGCCATGCGTCCCGACTACGAGGCCCTGGTGCATACGTTTTTGGACGACAATAGCTGCGGCGAGCGCTTGCATGGCGTGGGCGTGATTAGCAAGAAGGAAGCGCTGGAGCTTTCGATGGTCGGCCCGTTCGGTCGTGCCTCGGGCGTGGACTACGACGTGCGCATGTTTGGCGACGGCGCCTATGCGGATCTGGCCGCGTTTGAACCTATCGTGGCGACCGATGGCGACTGCTATGCCCGCTGCCAGGTGCGTTGCGCCGAGGTCACGCAGGCCATGGACATCATCAAGGAGCTTGTGGGCAAGATTCCGCACGACGGAATCGGCGGGCGCACCAAGCTCACGCCGGCCGACGGCGCGCTCGGCGAGGTTGTGATTGAGCAGCCGCGCGGCGAGGCGTATTACTATGTGCGCGGTAACGGCACCAAGAACTTGGACCGCTTCCGCGTGCGGACGCCGACGTCGCAAAACCTGGCGGGTCTGACGCATGCGCTGCAGGGCGTGCTTCTTGCCAACGTGCCCATGATTATCCTGACCATCGATCCCTGCATTAGCTGCACGGAAAGGTAGGCGCGGCATGAGTTTGCTGACATTTGCCAAGACGGCCTTGGGTTCTATGGTCAAGCGGCCGGTCACGGTGTGCTATCCGCAGGAGAAGCTCGCGGCGCCCGAGCGACTGCGCGGGCATATCGTCAATGACATGGACGTGTGCATCTGCTGCGGCATGTGCGCGCGGCGTTGCCCGGCGGGCGCGCTCGCGGTCGATCGCAAAGGCGGCACCTGGTCGATCGACCCGTACGCCTGCGTGGTGTGCGGCGAGTGCATCGAGAGCTGCCCCAAGCACTGTCTGAGCATGGACACCGCCCGCACTCCAGTTGCGGCGAACAAGACTCCCACGGTAGAAACCAAACCGGAATAACTCTGGACTGGGGCTGGTATAGCGTTGGGATAGGGCCGGTGGGGCAAAATTGCCCCACCGGCCCCGCGCTTAAACGCGCGGTTGTACCGCCACGAACAAAACCATGCCGGATTACGGGGCTGGATAGCGAACCTCCGACCATATAGAAAACCGCAAAAACAAAACCGCAGGTAGATAGCCTGCCGTTTTCCAAAAAATGAAGGTATGGATGAGGGTCCCGACTTTAGCCCCGTAATCCGGCATAGTTTTGAAATAGCATTAAATCGGTAGCAGCTATTTTTCTTTGCCGGGGCGGTCGGTCTTCGGGCAATTACCCCCGCAGGTAGGCGATGGCGATCTGCGTGCGGTTGCGCAGGCCCATTTTGGCAAGGATCGAGCTGATGTGGTTGCGCACTGTGCCTTCGCCCATATAAGCGGTGGCGGCAATCTCCTTGTTGTCGAGGCCGCGGGCGATGAGCTCGGCGACTTCGAACTCGCGGTCGGTCAGGCTGACAAAGGCCGCGGGCCGGCGGGTCGCGCCGGCCTCGACGTCCGCCCCATCAAAGTTGATATCCTCGATCGCCTTACCTTCGAGTACGCGTTTGCCATCCATGACCTGCGCTAACGCTGGCGGAATGGCGGCGACATCGGTTTTGATCAGGTAGCCGCGGGCACCCAGTTTGAGCGCCGACACAATGTACTCGTCATCCGGGAATGTCGTCAGAAACACCACGCGCGCCGCAGGGTCGCGCTCGAGGATCTCGCGTGCCGCCGATAGGCCGTCGCGTCCTGGCATCTGAATGTCGAGCAGCGCGATGTCGGGTGAGTACTCGGTGTAGAGCGCCACCGCATCGTTGCCGTTGGCGCCGGTACCCACCACCTCGATCTGCGGCTGGGCGCCCAGGATAATCTTGAGCGAATCGACCACCAAGCGGTCGTCGTCGACAACGATGAGCCTCATCGGTCCTCATCTCCTTGCTGTTTGGGAACGGTGGCAAACACGCGCCAGCCGCCGACGCCGGCGCGCGGACCGGCGGTGAAGGTGCCGCCAAGCGCCTCGATGCGCTCGCGCATGGAGGCGAGCCCCATGCCCTCCGCGGCGCCACGGCCGATTGCTTGGACCCCGCCCACGCCATCGTCGGTAACGATGAGCTGGTAAAACGACGGATGCTCCATGCACCGTACGGTGGCAGTATGGGCGCAAGCGTGGCGCATGGTGTTGGAGAGCGCCTCGCGCAGGACCGCCGCAAAGCAGTTCGCGACGTTTGCGGGCGCATGTTCGGTCATAACTTCAAGCTCAATCTGCGGGCCGCCGTCCGAGCGCGCGCCTTCAACAATGCGTTCGAGCTGCACGGAAAGGTCGACGGCGTTGTCGTTGAGCGCGTGGACGCTGGTGCGCACAAGCTGGAGCGCCTCGTCAACCGTGCGTTTGACGTCGGCGAAATCGACGGCGACGCCGGGCTCGTCGGCGTGGATCACGCGCAGGGCTTCGGCTTGTAGCGAGGCACGCGTGAGCTGGTGTCCGACGTTATCGTGGATTTCGCGCGCGATGCGGGCGCGTTCGGCGAGTGTCGCGAGCTCGACTTCGTAGTCCTGGCGGTCGGCAAGATCGCGGTTGCGCGCCTCCAGCGCCAGAGCTCGTTCTTGCAGCTCGTCGCGGATACGGCGCATGCGCTGCTGTTCGCGCTCCAACTGGGCGGTACGTAGCGATAACAAGGTGGCGGCAACCGAAAGGATGGTGGTCAGCAGGAGCGTTCGGGCGGTGAGCTCGTCGGCGCGAAGGTCCGCGACAAGCGCAAAGGTAAAGACGGAGCCAATGCTCAGTGCGATCCAGGCGTGCTCGCGGCGCACGCGTCGCGCGATGTCATAGAGGGCGAGAGGCGCAAACGGCACAAACGGCGGCACGAAGACAGCCGCGATGATGTAAGCGTAACTCGCGGCCTCGCTTACGCGGCGCGTGCGTTCCCCCTGTGCGACCTCGGCCAGCGAGGTGGCAATAATGCCAAGGCAAAACGCCGCGACCAGGCGAGCGTCCACAGCAAGACCCATGGCGGCCGCAATACAGCACGCCAGCACGATCGATTTGTCGAAAAGCCTGTTCATACGGGTATTGTACGCGAAGCCGCGCGTGGTGGAGGGACCGCCTGCGCAACTGTGACATTCCTCCCACGCGGCAAAGCGGCGTCGATCGCTCGCGCGAGCGGGGGTTTTCACCTCTGCCCCCTCGCACTCGTGACAAAGCTCACTGGCGCGCGCCGGCGGCTCCTGCGATGATGCAATCGTACCGGGCTGCAATCAACAGAAGGGCCGCCTCATGACAGACATCGTCCACGTCGAAAACCTCGTCAAGCGCTACGACGATCTTATCGCGCTCGACCACTTTAACCTGAGCATCGTCCCCGGCGAGATCTTTGGCCTGCTGGGCCCCAACGGCTCGGGCAAGACCACGTCCATCAACTGCATTCTGCAGCTGCTCGCCTACGACAAAGGCACCATCGAGCTGTTCGGCGAGCCCATGACGCCCGCCCGCTACGACCTCAAGCGCCGCATCGGCGTGGTGCCGCAGCAGGTGGCGGTGTTCGACGAGCTTACGGTGCGCGAGAACATCGACTATTTCTGCAGCCTCTACGTCAACGACCGCAAGCGCCGCCGCGCGCTGGTCGACGAGGCCATCGACTTTGTCGGCCTGGGCGACTTTGCCAAGTTCCGCCCCGGCAAGCTCTCGGGCGGCCTGGCGCGACGCCTCAACATCGCCTGCGGCATCGCGCACAAGCCCGAGCTCATCTTTTTTGACGAGCCCACGGTGGCGGTCGACCCGCAGAGCCGCAACGCCATCCTGGAGGGCATCTGCCGCCTGCGCGACGAGGGCGCCACGGTGGTGTATACCAGCCATTACATGGAGGAAGTCGAGCAGATCTGCAGCCGCATCATGATCATGGACGGCGGCCGCGTGCTGGCGCAGGGCACCAATGACGAGCTCAAACGCATGATTCAAATGGGCGAGCGCGTGACTGTCGAGGTCAGCGCCGTAGAGACCGCCACGGTCGAGCGGCTGCGCGCCCTCGAGCACGTGCTTTCGGTTGAGTTGTCCGGCGGCGAGCTCGTTTGCACCTGCGAAGCGAGCCCGCACAATTTGGTCGACATCCTCGACACGCTGCGCGCCGCCGATGTGGCGCTCGGCCGCGTGTGGAGCGAGCCGCCGACCCTCAACGACGTGTTCCTCGAGATCACCGGCCGCGAGCTGCGCGACTAGGGGGCAGCCATGTTCAACACCATTATCATCACGGTCAAAACGCTGCTGCGCCGGCCGAGCACGTGGGTCTGGGGCGCCCTCTTTCCCATCGCGCTTTCCACGATGTTCATGTTTATGTTTGCGAACCTGAGCTCCGACGGCACGGTCGACCCGGTGCCGGTTGCCGTCGTGGCGGACAAGGTCTGGGACGCTTCGACCTTTAAGGACGTGGCGACGTCGCTTGCCAAGGAGAGCGACAATCAGCTGCTCGAGATCCACGAGTGCGACGACGCAGCCGATGCGAACCGTGCGCTCAAGGCCGGTGAGGTCGCGGGTATCTATACGGTCGACGACGCGGGCACGCCCAAGCTCACACTGCTTTCGAGCTACGACAGCTCGCGCGCATCATCGGTGCTCACCGATCGCAGCATCCTGGAGACGGTGGCAAGTTCGTATACACAAAATGCCGAGCTCATGTCCCAGATTGCCCAGGACAACCCGGCGGCGCTCGCCGACCCGGAGGCGGTTGCGCGCGCCCTGTCGCTCGAGGGCGGCACCCGCCGCGTAAGCCTGACACGCACCACGCCCGATGGCACGGTCATCTACTACTACGCGCTCTTTGGCCTGGTCGCGATGATGTCTGCCGAGTTTGCCGCCTTGAGCGTCGTCGACCTGCAGCCCAATCTGTCCGGCCTTGGTGCACGTCGCTGCGTGGGCGGTCTTTCCAAGACAGCGTCGCTGGCCGGTATCTTTGTGGGCTCGTGGCTGGTCTCCTTTGCCTCGATGACGATCGCGATCGGCTACGTGCGCCTGGTCGTGAGCGTCGACTTTGGCGGGCGCGAGGGGCTGTGCCTGCTGGGCGGTGCTGCATCCGCGCTTGCCGCCACGGGCTTGGGGCTCTTTGTGGGCACGCTTCCCGTTAAGGGCGGCAAGGCGTCCAAGTCCGGCATCCTCACGGGCTTTGCTACCACGTGCGCCCTGTTCGCCGGACTCTACGGCGAGCCGGCGATGGCGCTTGCCGACGACGTCGCCCGCGCCTGCCCGGCCGAGTGCTGGCTCAATCCCGTCAAGCTTATCTGCGACATGTTCAACCGTCTGTATTTCTTTGAGGACCTGGGCCCCTTTGCCGTTCGCGCCGGTGCGCTGGTCCTTATGGCGTTGCTGTTCGTTGCCGCCGCCACGCTGATCTTTGGAAGGAGCCGCTATGAGCACCTTTAAGACCGCGCTTCGCATGGCGCTGGCGCACCCGTTCTACCTGCTCATCTATACGGTGTTCATCTCGCTCATGGGCGTATTCATCGCGGCCTCGGTGAGCTGGAACTCGTCGCAGCTTGCCGAGTACAAGCCCTACGACACCAACGTGATTGTGGTCGACCGCGACGACAGCGACCTTTCGCGGGCGCTTACCAAGCATCTGAGCTCGCGCTTTGACCTGGTCACGGGCGTCGGCGACGACACGTACGACCTTGCGGATGCGCTCGCCAAGAGCAACAGCGCCAAGGGCAGCGCCGACTGCGTGCTCTTTATCCCGGAGGGGTTTGAGGGCGACCTTGTTGCAGCCGCCCGCGCGGGGGAGTCTCTGCCCAAGCTCGATGTGACCTACGGCGCCGGCACCATGGCGGCAGCGCTTTCGTCTGCCGAGGCCTCGCGCTGGATCTCGCTCGCGGGCGCTGCGGCCGCACTTGAGCCCGCCGCCTCTAACGGTAGCGTCGCCAAGGCTGCCGAGCATGCGGCCGCGAAGCGCGCCAAGGTCGAGATCGAGCAGGTCAAGGTTGACTCGACAGCCGCCGCCACGCTCGAGTCGTATTTCAACTTTGGCGCGTACGCGATTATCTCGTCGGTCATCGTGTCGGTGGGATTGGTGTTCTCGGGCATGAACGAGCCCGAGCGCGTGCGCCGCATGGAGGCCGGCCCGGTCTCCGAGCGCCAGCGTTCGCTCGCCGTGTTTGCGGCCGCTGCCGTGCTTACCGTCTGCATTTGGCTCGTGTCGAGCATGATGGGCGTCGCGGGCTTTGCCGGCGCGGTTGCCGAGGTCGGCGTGGGTCGTGTGTGTCTGGCGCTGGCGGCGACGTTTGCCCTGGCGTGCACGCCGCTGGCCGTTGGCTTTGCGCTTTCGAGCCTGGGTGCGCGCGAGGAGCTGCTCAACGGCGTGGGCAACCTGCTCGGCATGCTCATGACGTTTTTGGGCGGCGCCTGGATGCCACTGTCGCTGATGGGCCCGGCCGTGCAGACGGTGGCGCATTTTGTGCCGACAGCTTGGGTGAACGACGCGATCAGCAAGGCACTCGCCGCGGACCTGACGTCCACCGTGCTGGGCGACATCGCCTGCGATCTGGGCGTCACGGCACTCTTCGCCGTGGCCATCGCCGCCGTAGGCCTAGCCCTCGCACGCACCAAATCCCGCGCCTAGCCACCTAGTCATTGGGTACTCATTGGGGACAGACTTAAACGACTAGTCATCGGGGACAGTCTTTGCCGAACCGCCGGCTTGCCGGCCGGGTTGCCAAGGACTGTCCTCAGCTGCCGGCAGAAAGGGAACGTCCCTAACTGCCGGGTGGCGAAAGAGTGTCCCCAACAGCTAGTCATTTAAGAACGTCTCCAATGACTAGTCTGAAATAAAATCCAGGCCTCGCCCAAAAATAGTTCGCCAAGGTTTACTATTATGTTCATAAAGTAGTACAAGGCTAACAATGGGGGATACCATGGCAACGCGGGAGGCCTACGTCCAGGTTAAGGATCTCAAAAAGCACTACGGCGATGGAGATGCACGCCTGACGGTGCTCGACGGCATCGACACGTCCATCAACCGCGGAGAGATCTGCGTCATGCTGGGGCCTTCGGGTTCGGGCAAGTCGACGTTTCTTAACCTGATCGGCGGCCTGGAGGATGCCGACGGCGGCTCCATCATGGTGGACGGCTGCGACCTCACGGTGCTCAAGCCTACCGACCTGGGCGAGTATCGCCGCCGTGAGCTGGGTTTTGTCTTCCAGTTCTACAACCTGGTGCCCGATCTCACCATCAAGGAGAACATCGAGGTCACGGCGCACCTGTCCAAAAACCCGCTCAATGTCGACGACCTGCTGCGTTCGCTGGGCCTCTACGAGCACCGCAACAAGTTCCCGCGCCAGGTCTCGGGCGGCCAGCAGCAGCGCTGTGCCATCGGCCGTGCGCTCGTCAAAAACCCGGGCCTGCTGCTGTGCGACGAGCCCACCGGCGCGCTTGACTACAAGACGTCCAAGGAAATCCTGCAGCTCATGGAGGATGTCAACCGCACCTACGGCTGCACCATCATCATTGTCACCCACAATGCCGCCATCGCGCACATGGCCGATCGCGTGCTGCGCCTGCGCGACGGGCACATCGTCGAGGATGAGCTCAACGAGTCGCCCGTTGCGGCCGCCGAGCTCGATTGGTAGGCGGCGCCATGACGCCTCTCGCAAAACGTCTCCCGCGCGAGCTGCGCCGCAATATCGGCAAGTACCTGGGCATCTTTTTGCTTATGTGCGGAAGCATCGCTCTCACCTCGGGATTTTTGCTCGCAGCGCATTCCATCGGCTGCCTTATCGATGACATGCGCGATGCGTACGCGATTGAGGACGGCCGCGTGACCACCTCCTTCGAGGCTACCGACGATCAACTCAAGGCCGCCGAGGATGCAGCCGGCGACGTCGGCGGCGTCACGCTCTACAAGAATTTCTCCATCGACGCCATCATCAAAAAGACCGCCGGCGACGACGGCACCAAGCGCACGCTGCGCACCTATGCGCACCGCGCTAAGGTGGACATTGCGTCCTACTGTGAGGGCAAGGAACCCAAGGCGGATGACGAGGTGGCCATCGACCGTGTCTTTGCCACCAATAACAACCTGTCCGTGGGCGATAAAGTCGAGCTCGAGGGTCGCACCTACACCATTTGCGGCATCATGACCCAGCCCGATAGTCAGGCGCTGTTCCTCAACAATTCGGACTTTACGGTGAACACCATCACCTATGGCGTGGCCGAGGTCACCGATGGCGGCTTTGCCGCGCTCGAAGATGCCGGCGGCGCGCCTGCCTACACCTACTCCTTCACCTTTGCCGATCGCGACCTCCCCACCGCGGACCGCATCGACGCCGAGCAAGATATGGTCGAGGCACTGACCGACGCCGATGCGCGCGTGGACGATCTGACCGACGCCGATTCCAATCAGGGCATTGGCTATGCGCGCGATGACGTGGACGGCGACTCCATGATGTGGATGACGCTGCTCGACATCATCATCGTGATCATGGCGTTCGTCTTTGTGGTCCTTACCGACGCCACCATCGAGGAGGAGAGCGCCATCATCGGCACGCTGCTCGCCAGCGGTTATCGCCGTCGCGAGATCGTGCTGCACTACCTGGCACTTCCCGCCATCGTGGGCGTGGTCGCGGCGCTTTTGGGCACTGCGCTCGGCGTTGTGTTCTTTACCGAGCCCATGCGCAGCCTCTATTACGGTTCGTACAGCCTGCCGCCCTTCCAGGTGTACTGGAGCTGGGAGATCTTTGTGAAGTGCGCCGTGGTTCCCGCCGCCGCGCTCATCCTCATCACGCTGGTGGGCCTGCTTCGCAAAATGGGCAAGACGCCGTTGCAGTTCCTTCGTCACGAGGCGAGCGGCAAATCGGGCACCAAGCGCGGTATGCAACTGCCGGAGCGCATGGGTTTTGTTTCCCGCTTCCGCCTGCGTATCTTTCTGCGCAACCTGGGCAACTTTGCCACGCTCTTTGTGGGCATTGCGTTTGCCTCGCTGCTGCTGCTCTTTGGCCTGGCGATTCTGCCCACGATGACGCACTACGCGGACAACCTCGAGACAAGCCTGGTCGCCGAGCACCAGTACACGCTCAAGGCGCCGCTGGAGCTCGAGGGCACTGCCGAGGAGCGCGAGCAGTGGTCAGCACTCGAGCGCTTGCAGTCGGTTGACGGCGCGCTGCTTTCCGCCGCCCAAGATGCCGATGACGAGCTTGACGACGCGGCCGATGCGGCGCAGACGGCAGCCGATGCCGCGACCGCATCTCCGTCTGCCGAGAGCCTGACTGCGGCGCAGGATGCGCTTACCAAGGTCCAGGACAAGAAGGATGCGCTTTATGCGCGCCTCGATGACCTTGCCGATATCCTCGGCTGCAACCGCGACGAGGCTATCGACCTGATTGACAAGGCCTCTAAGATCGACACCGACAACGACGACATTCACCCGGTCAACACGATTGACAACGGCGCGGGCGCAATCGCGCAGGCCGAGAAATATGCCGTTTACCAGCTGCAATACGACCGCGGCGATGGTAATGGCGAGGAGACGATTTCTGTCTACGGCATCTCGCCCGATTCGCGCTACTGGAAAGGGCTGGACGTCGGCGACGGACGCGTCGTCTTTGGCGGTGGCTTGCTCGACAAGTTTGGCTGGAGCGAGGGGCAGAAGGTCACGTTCCACGACAAGTATGAGGGCGAGAATTATTCCTTTGAGTACGTGGGCAAGGACTGTGCCTGGGGCTCCAAGTCGGACATGAATATCTATATGAGTATCGAAGACTTTAACGAGCTGTTCGACAACGACGCCGCCTACTTTAACGGCTATGTGAGCGACGAGAAGCTCGACCTCGACGCGCGCTACTTTGCCGGCGACACCACGCCCGACGACATGCGCGCCGTGGGCGACCAGTTCATCGGCATGATGAGCAAAATGATCGGCATGATGGTCGGGCTCGCGGTGTTTATCTTCCTGCTGTTTATGTACCTGCTGACCAAGGTTGTGATCGACCACAGCGCCCGTTCGATTAGCTACATGAAGGTCTTTGGCTATCGCGATGGCGAGATCTCGCATCTGTACATCCGCTCGATCACGCTGTGCGTGGCGGCGTCGCTCGTGCTGAGTCTGCCGGTCATTATTGGCTCGCTCACGGTCATCTTCCGCTCGATGCTGCTCGCCTACAACGGCAATATCGAAATCTATGCGCCCGCTTGGTCCATGGTTGCATGCGTCGGCATTGGCTTTGCAACCTACCTGGTCGTGGCGCTGTTGCACATGCGTTCCATCAAACGTGTGAGCCTCTCCGAGGCGCTGAAGGTCCAGGAATAGAGAACCGCCCGCACGCGGGGGCACGAACCGAAGGAAGGGTGCCCCCGCGTTATTTGCCCGCCAGGCCCGACGTGGGCAAACGCGCGCAACGTCAGACTTCCCCGAACAGAAGGAGACCCATGGCAAGATCGGCAGAGGAGCTCAAGCAGCTCTCCATCAAGGAGTTCACCGAGGCGGCAAAGGTCTACGAATCCGGCCATGCCGGCATTTACGAGATGTGCAAGGACGACTATCCGCAAATGCTCGAGGAGCTTGAGCTCGAACCGTTCGAGGACGCGCTCGACGTGGGCTGTGGAACCGGAGCCGTCCTAGAACTGCTCCACGCCCGGTACCCCAGCAAGCACTTGACTGGACTCGACCTCACACCCGGGATGATCGACGTCGCCCGGGCAAAGCGGCTCGATAACGTCAGCTTTGTCGTCGGAGACGCGGAGGCACTGCCCTTCGAGCCCCAGAGCTTCGACGCCGTGCTCTGCTCCAACAGCTTCCACCACTACCCGCATCCGGAGAGGTTTTTCGCCGAGGTGGCGCGCGTCCTTCGGCCCGGCGGGCGACTGGTCCTTCGCGACTACACCTCGAACGATGTCGCGGTCTGGCTCATGAACAACATCGAGCTACCGCTGGCACGCCTCTTGGGCCATGGCGACGTGCGCATCCTCAAGCTGTCCGAGCTACGCGCGCTCGTCGAGGAATCCGGGCTCACCCCGCTCAAGCTCGAGGCACAGAAGGGATTCCGCGCGCATCTGGTCGCGCGAAAGGGCTAGCGGTCCGCGCCAGGACGCTCCGTCACGCCAGGGCACGCCGTCAACGCCGCCACACCAGGGCACGCCATCAAACCAGATTGTGGCCACGCCAGAACGCGCCGCCACAAACGTGACGGCGCGTCCCTCTTACCAGATGCCGATGATTCGCCGGTCTGCCGGTCGGGTTGGCAAGGACTGTCCCTATATGCCGGCCTTCGGGGACGTTCCTTTCCTGCCGGCACTTGGGGACTGTCCCCAACTGCCTGGTGGCGAAAGAGTGTCCCTTGCGACTACTCATTTAAGAACGTCCCCAATGACTAGGTTCCGTACTTGACTTTAACTCTGCTTTAACTGGTACCATCCTCTATGTCTGTAACGCCATATAGACCGAGGGGATAGATCTATGACCGCAACTGCACCCGCAGCACCCGCTAAGGTGTACTTCACCAACCTGCGCACGCATGCTCGCGAGAGCCAGCTCGACAAGCTCAAGCGCCTCATCCGTCACGCCGGAATTGAGCAGATCGACTTTGAGAACAAGTTCGTCGCTATCAAGATTCACTTTGGCGAGCTGGGCAACCTGAGCTTTTTGCGTCCCAACTACGCCCGCGCCGTCGCGGATGTCGTGAAGGAGCTGGGTGGCAAGCCCTTCCTCACCGACTGCAACACGCTCTATGTGGGTAGCCGCAAAAACGCGCTCGAGCACATTGATACCGCCTACCAGAACGGCTTTACCCCGTATGCCACGGGTTGCCAGATCATCATCGCCGACGGCCTCAAGGGCACCGACGAGGCGCTCGTCCCGGTCGAGGGCGGAGAGTACGTGCACGAGGCTAAGATCGGTCAGGCGCTCATGGATGCCGATATCGTGATTAGCCTCACCCACTTTAAGGGCCATGAGCAGGCCGGCTTTGGCGGCGCCATGAAGAACCTGGGTATGGGAGGCGGCAGCCGTGCCGGCAAGATGGAGCAGCATGCCGCCGGCAAGCCGAACGTCTCGACCGAGCACTGCGTTGGCTGCCATGCCTGCGAAAAGATCTGCGCGCACAACGCTATCTCGTTCGACGACACCCGCGAGCGCGAGCTTGCCAGCGGCGCTACTCGCACGGTGCACGTGGCCGCTATCGACCACGATCGCTGCGTGGGCTGCGGACGCTGCATTGCGGCATGCAACCAGGACTGCATCAAGCCCGGCTATGACGCCGCGGCCGACGTGCTCAACTGCAAGATCGCCGAGTATACGAAGGCCGTTGTCGACGGCCGCCCGAGCTTCCATATCTCGCTTGCCATGGATATCAGCCCCAACTGCGATTGCCATCCCGAAAACGATACGCCTATCGTCAACGATATCGGCATGTTCGCGAGCTTCGACCCGGTCGCCATTGACCAGGCCTGCGCCGATGCCGTCATGGCATCCGAGCCGCTGCCCAACACCGAGCTCACCGATAGCGCGGCCAAGATGGAGCACAACCACGAGCATCTGGAGGGCGAGCAGGCCAAGGATCCCTTCTGCATCACGCATCCCGACACCGACTGGCGCGTGTGCATCGCGCACGCCGAGAAGATTGGCCTGGGCACGAGCGAGTATGAGCTCATCGAGGTCAAGTAGCGCCTAGCTATTGGACAAAATAAGCGCCTTTGTAGCGTTAGTTGAGCAAAAGCCGCCCGTGAGCACAGCGCTCACGGGCGGCTTTTTGGAAGTGCGGCGAAAAATCGAATCCCGCCGACCACAAACCGTTTTTTGGCAACAAAACCCCAGACGTTGCTTTTTGCCTAAAAATACTCGTCGAGGAAGTTGTCGACCGTGTTCCAGTAGAGTTCGGGGTCGACCTGCGCGCTCTTGGCGTGGGTGGCGCCATGGATGGTGAGCTTTTGCTTGACCTTGCTGGCGCACGCGTCGTAGTTTTGGTCGAGCATATCGTACGGCACAAAAGTGTCCTGGTCGCCGTGGATAAACAGCATGGGAACCGTCGCGTGTTTGAGTTGCTCCACGCTGCTCGCCTTATGAAAGTCGTAGCCCGCGCGCACGTTGCATACCAAGTTTGCTACATCGAGCAAGGGAAAGCTGGGCAAGCCGAACACGTTCTTGAGCTGCAGAGAAAACTCGTCCCAAACACTCGTATAACCGCAGTCCTCGATAATGCATTTCACGTTTGCGGGCAGAGGTTCCCCCGCGACGTTCATGGCGGTTGCCGCACCCATGGATTCGCCAAAGACCAGGATGCGCGCCTTGGGGTCAGCCTGAACGATTCGCTCGATCCATGCGACGATGTCGAGGCGCTCGGGCCAGCCCATGCCGATATAGTCGCCGCCGGAGCGCTCGTGGGCGCGTGCGGCGGGTGCGAGTACGTTCATGCCGCGGTCGTGGAATCGCTTGACGTATCGGGCCATACCGATGGGCTCGTTGGTATATCCATGCAGGCAGACGGCGTAGTCGTGCGTGCTCTCCGACGCAGCAAAATACCAGGCGGCAAGCTCGGTCCCGTCGTTCGCGGTGAGGCT
The DNA here is from genome assembly GCA_958413455.1 of uncultured Collinsella sp. Lineage (GTDB taxonomy): Bacteria > Actinomycetota > Coriobacteriia > Coriobacteriales > Coriobacteriaceae > Collinsella. The sequence continues at coordinate 68,157 of CATYUU010000002.1, forward strand.
GCTGCTCTCGCGGTTCTCCTTAAACCACGCCCGTGCCTCGCCCTCCTCGGCGTCCATCTGCTCGCCCTTTTCGGCGTCCTTGCCATCCTGCATCATCTTCATGGTGTAGGGCGCTTGGGGATTCAGGGCAAAGTCGAACAAGAAGTTGCCGGCAAACCCCAGCAGCGCAACGACAACCACCAACGTAACAATGCCGGCTATCTTGAGCTTTCGATGGGAACGTGCGTTTTGAGACATGTGGTATTCTCCTATAAGATGTTAATACATCAACATTTAATGCAAGCGCATTATGGACGTTCGCCGTTGATGCGTCAACAGGCAAAGAATGGGTAAACAAAGGGTCACGTATGGTGCAAATTTCGCACGTACCCAGACGCTTTGATATAGTGTTGAGAACTCTTTACGTTGGAGGATGTAACCGGCATGTCCGATTCGAGCGACAGTTCTAAGCCGCGACCCAAGACCGCGGCCGTTCCACACTACACCACGGGTGAGGAGATCATGAACTCCGTCACCCATGGTGTCGGCTGCCTGCTGGGTATCGCGGGCCTGGTGCTCCTGATCGTATTCGCCGCCCTGCGCGGCGGAGGCCCGGCCCACATGGCCGCGGCGATTGTCTATGGCGTCAGCATTATCCTCGAATACCTAGCCTCCACGCTCTACCACGCGATTCAGCCCGCGCGCGCCAAGCGCGTGTTTCGCATCATCGATCACAGCTGCATCTACCTGCTCATAGCCGGCAGCTATACGCCGTTTTGCCTCATCACGCTCGCAAACGACGGCGGCCCTGCGCTGTTCTTTGCCGTATGGGCCATCGCCATTATCGGCATCGCCCTCGAGTGCTTCCTACGCGAGCGTCAACCGCACTGGGTAAGCGGCCTGGTCTACCTGCTGATGGGCTGGCTCGTTGTCTTTAAGCTGCCTGAACTTGTGGCGCTGCTCAACCCCGTGGCACTTGCCCTGCTCGCCGTCGGCGGCGTGTGCTACACCGCGGGCGTGCCGTTCTATATCGCCAAAAACGTGCGCTATCTTCACAGCGTGTTTCACCTGTGGGTGCTCGCCGGCAGCATCTTCCAGTTCATGGCGGTGATCCTCTTCGTAATCTAGCGACCACGCCTGCGCGCCCGCGTCCTTGTTTGGGCGCCGGTGCAATTGCCGTATCCGCCGTCAACGTTTTAATCCGACGTCCCGAATCTTGGAGGTTCGAGAAACTCCCGATGGACATAACCATCTCCCTTATCACCACCCTCGTTTTGACACTCATCAACGGCTACTTCTCTATGTCTGAGATGGCGCTCACCACGGCCAAGCGCGCCGTGCTGGAACACGAGGCAGAGGAAGGCGACAAGCGCTCCGAGCGTGCCATTAAGCTGGCTGCTGACTCCGACCAGCTGCTCGCCACCATCCAGGTCGCCATCACGCTCGTGGGCTTCGCCTCGTCCGCCGTCGCCTCGACGAGTCTGTCCGACCCGCTCGCCACGTGGCTCATGAGCTTTGGCATCGCGCCGCTCTCCGCCATCGCGCGCGGCCTGGCGCCGGTCATCATCACCGTCGCGGTCGCCTTCGTCTCCATCGTGATTGGCGAGCTCGTGCCCAAGCGCATTGGCCTGGCCAACGCCGAGGGCGTGTCAAAGCAGGTCGTGGGCCCGCTTTCCGTGTTCCAAAAGATTGCTCGTCCGCTCGTGTGGCTGACCGGCGCCTGCTCCGATGGCCTGGCCCGCATCCTGCGCATCAAGAGCGCCGACGACCGCCAAAACGTTTCGGAGGAAGAGATCAAGTACATGGTCTCGGAGCAGGACGACCTGCTCGACGAGGAAAAGCGCATGATCCACGAGATCTTCGACCTGGGCGACACCGTTGCCCGCGAGGTCATGGTGCCGCGCGTGGACACCACCATGTGCGAGGACGACGAGACGGTCGCCGACGTGCTGTCCACCATGCGCCAGACCGGCTTTAGCCGCATCCCCGTCTATCACGAGGATCCCGACAACGTCGCCGGCATCGCGCACATCAAGGACCTGATTCAGCCCGCGCTCGACGGCAAGGGCGACCAGCCCATCGCCGGCTTTTTGCGCGACGCCACCTTTGTGCCCGACACCAAGGACATCCTGCCGCTGCTGTCCGAGATGCAGACCTCGCACGACCAGATCGTGGTGGTCGTGGACGAGTACGGCGGCACGGCCGGCATCATCACCATCGAGGACATCGTCGAGGAGATCGTCGGCGAGATCGAGGACGAGTTCGACCCCGACAACAAGTATCTCACGCGCCTTTCGCGCCGCGAGTGGCTCGTTGATGGGCGTTTTTCGTGCGATGACGCGATTGAGCTTGGTTGGCCGCTTGAGGAAAGCGATGATTATGAGACCATCGCCGGCTGGATTTTGGAGCTTTGTGACTCGGTGCCCGACATCGGAGAGGTGTTTGAGGTCGCGGGGTACAAGTTCAAGGTGCAGTCGATGCGTGGCCAGCGCATCTCGCTCATTCGCGTGATTGCTCCGGCCGAAACCGATAAGAAGGATTCCGAGTCTTCGGTAGACGAGCCGACGACGTCGGGTGCGGGTTCCGCGAATCCGCACGACGGCGACGAGTAGGACAAGGAAGAGTAGGGGAGAGTTATGGCAGGCCTGTTCAACATCCTTAAGGTCACCGTCAGCGAGGACAAGATCTGCGCGCATGTGCTGGTGAACCCCGGCATGCCGCTCATGACCTCGGAGGATATCGAGGCCACGGCGCGCGTGTACTACCTGGTGCCGGCGATTGCCAAGCACCTGTGCCTGGGCGATTCCGGCCGCGAGTTCCAGGACTGCATGGGCCAGACCGAGCTCTGCCACTTGCTGGAGCACGTAACGGTTGAGCTCATGAACGAGACCGGTCTTGCCGGTAGCATCTCGTGCGGCCGCACGCGCGTAAGCGAGCACGACGAGCGCGTCTTTGAGGTTGAGCTTTCGTGCCCCGACGACGCGCTGGCCATCGGCGCGCTGTCTTCGGCCACCTTTATGATGGACTGGGCCTATCTGCACGCCGACCAGCCTGCCCCTGACGTGGAAGGCACGGTCGCGGGCCTGCGCAACCTGGTACTGGGCATGCGCGCCGAGGCCGAGGGCAAGGATCCTCACGAGGCCGTCGCCGCTGCGAACGGCGAAGATACTGCCGAGGACGAGGGCGCTGACGAGGGCGATGTGCCGGTCGACGCCGAGCCCGTTGCCGATGCGACCGCCGAGCCCGTTCCCACCGAGCCCCAAGGCGTCCCCGACTTTGACGATGAGCCCCAGGTGGCGATTGATACCGAGGGTGCGGTTGCCGAGAACCACGAGGCCTCCGCTGCCGTCTTTGGCGGTGCGGCGACGGTTCCGGCAGGACCTGCGCATGAGGGCGGCCTGCCGCTCGTGGACGGCGCCGGCGAGGACCCGGGTGCCACGGTGGCCATGCCGGCTATGCCCCAGGAGTAGGCCTAGGCGTTTATCACCATCACATACCTGCGCCTTTGCCGTACGCAGATGAGCGGAGCGGCAAGTGATGCGCTGCGGGTATAATGGACAGCATTCAAACGGTGGGCACCGACGTGCCCGCAGGAGAGGAATGATCATGGGTAAGACTTTCAGCTTTGTCTCCGGCGCACTTTTTGGTGCCGCTGCCGGCGCTATTGTCGGCGTTGCTCTGGCCCCGCGCTCGGGCGCCGAGACCCGCGCCATGGCTGCCGATATCGCCAACGACGCCTGGGACAATATGCGCGACACCTACGAGCACAGCGCCGAGGAGGCCCGTGCTGCGGTGAATGACTTTGGCCCGATGGTCGACGCCAAGACCGACGACCTGCGCGCCAAGGTCGACCTGGCCCGCGAGCGCATGGACCAGCTGCGCGAGCAGCTCAACGACGCCATTTCGGGCGGCAACGTGACGCCTGCCGCCGACGTCGTGGTCGAAAACGCCGTCGAGGCTGATACCGAGGCTGCGGAGCCCTCGACCGAGGCATAATGCGCGCCGGGGATTTTGTCGGCGCCAAGATCTATCGCAAGCCTACCGAGGACAAGCGCACCAAAAAGGACGGCACGCCGCGCAGCCCTAAAAAGCTCGGAAAGATTCACTTTCCGGTCTTTACCCCGGGCGGTACGCGCGTGGTCGGCTTTATGGTCCGCCAGTCCGATATCGCGGGCATGATCGAGCGTCCCGACCGATTCGTAGCGCTCGACGCCATTGGTGTCTACGAGGGCGCCATTGCGGTCGATGACGTCAAGGACACGTACGATGCCGCCGCTGCCAAGCGCCTCGACATCAACCTGGACGATTGCATCATCTGGGTCGGTATGGACGTGCGCACGGAATCGGGCGACGTCGTGGGCTATTGCTCGGACGTTGAGTTCAAGCCACGCTCGGGCATCGTGCAGGCATTCTATGTGACCGCCGGTGCTGCTTCGAGTATTTTGGTTGGTGACACGCAGGTGCCGCCGACGATGCTGCGCGGCTACGAGAACGGCGCGATGGTCGTCTCGGACGAGGTCAAGTCGCTCGGGTATTCGGGCGGTGCGGCTGCCAAGGCCGCCGAGGCCAGCGTCGTGGTGGGCGACAAGGTCAAAAAGGGCGCCAAGGTGCTCGACGACAAGGGATCGGTTGCCGTGGACAAGGGCAGTCGCGCACTGGGCAAGCAGCTCGGCAAGACGCGCGGCATGTTCAAGGCCTTTAAGGACGAATACCAAAAGGCGAGCGGAGGCTCGTCAAAAGCTACAAAATAGCGACGTACCAAATGATGGGAGGCAAGCCGGAGACCTGTTGCTCCGGCTTGCTGTGTTTATGGGGGAGGGCACATGCGCCAAAACGGATCCAACTTAAACGGGCGTTCGGGTGCGCGTCCGACGGCGCGCCGCGATCTGGGGCAGCTGCCCAGCGGTCAGCGCAAGCGTCACCGTAAGCCCGGCGCGATGTACCTCAACCATAGCCGTGGGTTTAGCGATCGCAGTGCGCGCATCGGCAACAGCCGTACGCCCCGTCGTTCGTCTCGCCTGCCCTACGCGCTCATCGCCGTGGGTTGCGCGCTCGTGCTGTTTATCGCTGCCGTCGTGGGCTACGTCAACCGCAGCGTGGACGTGGAGCTCAACGGCCAGAAGACCGCGGTGCGCGTGGGCTCTACGCTACAAAACCTCATCGACGACCAGGAGTTGACTGACACCTACGACGCAGGCGACCTGCTGGCCGTCGATGACAGCGTGCTCAAGCGCCATGGGGGCGAAAAGCTGTCGGTGAAGGTCGACGGCAAGCGCGTGAAGCAGGGCAAATGGGATAGCCGCGAACTCGAGGGCGGCGAGAAGGTGACGGTCAAGGATGGCCGTAACACTTACGAGAAGCACGAGGTTCAGGCTACGGTTATCGAGCCCAAGCTCAAGGTCGAGGGCACGGGCGCTATCGAGTATGTGCAGACATGGGGTGTCCAGGGCCGATCCGAGGTGTGGGTTGGTGAGCAGTCAGGCAAGACGCAAGACCGCGGCGAGGTTGTGCCCGCCACCGATTGCGTTGTTGCGTGCGCCAGCGTGGCGCCCAAGGGCAACAAAAAGTACGTGGCACTGACGTTTGACGAGGGTCCGAGCGGCGCCACCAAACAGATCTTGCAGGTGCTCAAGGAAAAGGGCGTCACCGCGACGTTCTTCCTTTCGGGCGATGCGGCCGAGGCCTCGCCTGCCACGGCCAAGGCGATTGTCGACGCCGGGTGCGAGATCGGATCCAACAGCTACAGCGACGATTCGCTCAAGGGTCAGGACCGTGAGGCGGTACGCGAACAGATCACGAAAGGCACCGATGCGATTAAGTCGGCGACCGGCGTGAAGACGATGCTGCTGCGTGCTCCCTACGCTGCCTTTGACGAGCAAAACTGGATTGATGCGATGGACCTGGTCTCCGCCGTGGTCTCGTGGAATATTGACTCGGGCGACTGGCTGCTCAACGGTGCCGACGAGCAGGTCTCGACGGTGCTCGATTCGGTGACGCCGGGCAATATCGTGCTGCTCACCGATAGAGACGAATGCGCCGAGCAGACGCTCGAGGCGCTGCCGCAGATTATCGACGGCCTCATTGCCGACGGCTACAAGATCGTGACGCTCAGCGACCTGGTCAAGACGGACACGTCGCTGAGCAAAAAGCTCACCTCGCTGACGAAGGTCACCATGCCCAAGGACGCCGTGTTCCCCCAGCTTGCCGAGGACGACGACACCACGGAGTAGTCATTGGGTAGTCATTTAAGAACGTCCCCAATGACTATGTCACGGATGCGTCAGCGTTTGGTATGCCTGCAATGTGCAGCGCATAAATTCGATGCCGCAGGGCGATGCTGATGCTATAGTTACTGCGGTTAATGAGGGTCAAGAGAAAGGTTACAGGTGAAATCCAAACCTCGACCATACAGTCGATGACCCCATGCAGGTGCTTTTTGCGCATGCACGGGGTGTAAGCGTCGAGCGGCGTGCCGCCCGCGCATGCGTATACATATCCAGAAGCCCCCGGACGTCGCACATGCGGCCGCGTCCGGAGGAATAATGATGGGGAGCACCATTGAATTATCTGAGTGAGATGCTCAAATTGCCGGTCTTGGACGTCGACGGCGAAAAGCTCGGCGTGGTCAACGATTTTGGTATTGCTACCGGCGAAGTTTTTCCGCACGTGACGTCGCTCGCGTTCCGCGGACCCGGCAAGACGCCGTTTATGATCAGCTGGCGCAAATGGGTCGACCGTATCGACGAGACGGGTGTACACCTTAAGACGTCGGCCACCGAAATCCGTTTTTCGTACCTGCAGCCGACCGAACTCTTACTCGCCCGCGACGTGCTTAACAAGCAGATTGTCGACACGCAGGGCATGAAGGTCGTGCGCGTAAACGACATCAAGTTTTCCATGTCGGGCGAAAATCAGCTGCGCCTACTGGGTGCCGAAGTTGGCGCCCGCGGTCTGCTGCGCGCGATCAGCCCCACACTCGAGCATGTCGTCGAGGGCTTTATGAAGCACCTGGGCAAGCCGCTCAGCGAGGACATCATCGCTTGGTCCTACATGGACCTGCTCGATCGCTCGACTAAGAACATCCAGCTCTCGGTGTCGCACAAGACGCTTGGCGAGCTGCACCCTGCCGACATTGCCGACATCATCGAGCAGCTCGACCCGCGCCTGCGTGCGCAGGTGTTCGCGCAGCTCGACACCGCCCAGGCCGCCGAGGCCATCTCGGAGTTCGATGATGACGAGCTCATGACCGAGATGCTCGAGGGCCTGTCCGATACGGACGCATCGTCGATGCTGGCCATGATGGACCCGGACGACGCCGCCGACCTGATCGACGAGCTCGATTACGAGAAGGCCGAGAAGCTCCTGCGCCTGATGGGCGTCAAGGAGGAGAAGGCGATTCGTAACCTGCTGGGCTATGAGGACAACACCGCCGGCCGCATCATGACCTCGGAGTTTGTCTCGCTGCCCGCCACGGCGACGGTCGGCGATGCCATCGAGGCGATTCGCAAACTCGATGAGGACTTCGAGAGTGTCTATTACGTCTATACCGAGGATCCGAGCGGCATGCTCACCGGCGTGCTCTCGCTGCGCACGTTGATCGTGGCCGACCGCGATGCCACGCTGGGCCAGCTCGCCTATCGCGACCTGGTCTACGTGTCGCCCGACGAGGACCAGGAAGACGTGACGGACGAGATGACCAAGTACGACCTGGTTGCCATCCCTGTCTGCGACGAGAACCGTCATATCCTGGGCATCGTGACCTTCGACGACGCCATGGACGTTATCGCCGAGGAGCATCAGGAGGACCTGCAGATCGCCGGTGTCGGCTCGGGCGATAGCGCGTCGGACGACTCGACGAACGTGCTCAGCTGGTTCGTGCATCGTCAGTACTGGGTCGTCGTGTGGGGCATCGCCTCGTGCATTATGGCGACGGTGCTGGGGACGGCGCTGGGCTCCGCGCATCTGGTGGTGTTCCCCATGTGCGCCATGCCGCTCGTGCTGCTGGCGGCCTCGCGCATGGTGTCGTTCGTCAAGAACTACTTCCTCGAGTACGACGGTCACGACGACGAGCCCAAACCGTACCTGGGATTCTTCTTCCAGAGCACGGGTATGGGCCTGATCCTTTCGCTTGTTACTTACCTGTGCGCGCAGCTGGTGCGCACTGCCGCGTTCCTCGATGCCCCTATGTTTGAGGAGCAGCTCTTTACCGGCTGCTTTAACATCGCGGCCATCATCTGCCTGGTGGGCAACATGAGCGCCGTGATTTACCTGATGGTGCTGTTCTGGCGCGATGAGCACGACCTCAATACGTCGGGCACCGCCATGAACGTTATTGCCGTCATGATCTCGTGCGTAGCGTACTGCGCCGCTGCGGTGCTGCTCACCGTGTCGGTCATTGGTTAGGTGGTCGCGTGCAAAATACCAAGCAAAAGTCGGGCACCAAGCAAAAGTTGACCATCGCGGCCATCTTTGGCGCTATGGGCCCCGGTCTGCTGGCGGCGCTTTCGGGCAATGACGCCGGCGGCATTGCAACGTATTCCAGTGCGGGCGCCAACTATGGCTACAAGATGCTCTGGATGCTTCCCGTCATGACTGTGCTGCTCATCGTGACGCAGGAGACCGCGGCGCGCTGCGGCTGCGTCACGGGCAAGGGCCTGGCATCGCTCATCCGCGAGCGCTTTGGCGTGCGCAAGAGTGTACTTGCTATGGCGGCGCTGTTGATCGCCAACACGGCTGTGACCATTTCGGAGTTTGCGGGTATCGCCAGCGGCCTTGCTCTCTTTGGCGTGCCGGCGAGCATCTCGGTGCCTTTGGTGGCGCTGCTGGTGTGGATGCTTACCATGTCGGGTAGTTTCCAGCGCATCGAGAAGATTCTGCTGCTGGTAAGCTGCGTCTTCGTGACCTATATTGTCGCCGCGTTTATGGCTGGCCCCAACTGGGGTGAGGTCGCGGTCGACCTGGTCGTGCCTAACATTCAAAATGACCCCAGCTACGTGTCGCTCGTGGTCGCAACGATCGGTACCACCATCGCGCCGTGGATGATTTTCTTGGCGCAGAACAACGTGGTCGATAAGAACGCGGGCGAGGACGACATCGTGCTGCAGCGTATTGATACCGTGAGCGGCTCGATCGCTGCTGATATCATTGCGGGCTTCATTATCATCACGACCGGTACGGTGCTGTTCCCGGCGGGTATTCAGATTAGCGATGCCGCCGATGCTGCCCGCGCGCTGGAGCCTATTGCGGGTCAGTGGTCCACGGTACTGTTTGCCTCGGGCCTGGTCGCGGCGAGCTTCTTGGCCGCCTGCGTGCTGCCGGGCGTTACGTCGAGCGCTATCTGCGAGGCATTTGGCTGGGAGCGCGGTGCCGACCGCAGCTGGGACGAGGCCCCGGTTTACCGCGGCATCATTACGGCCATCATCGGTATCTCTGCCGTGCTGGTGCTTATGCCCGGCGTCGATCTGTTCCAGATTATGATGACCTCACAGGTCATCAATGGCGTGCTACTGCCCGTGGTTCTGGTGTTCCAGGTGGTTATCGCCGCCGACCGTCACATCATGGGTGCCAACCGCAATGGCCGCGTGTGGAACGTGCTCACTTGGGCGACTATCGCCGTGATTACGGTGCTGACAGTCGTCATGTTTGTGCTGCAAGCGATGGGCTACAGCGCTTAACGCCCACTTTTGCTTCCGAACAGGCCGCAGCGATGGGCTGCGGCCTGTTTTTTGTCTGCTATAGGGTGTTAGTTATATAGCAATGGACAAAAAATGCCAAATATGAGTACTGTTGCTAAGTGAATAGCATTTACATCCTAAAAGATAATGAACATAGCCTTTAGTATGTTCATTAAAATTGGCTCCAATACGCCTTAAACCAGTCAGGTTGGCTGCTTTAGGGGGTTGTAGGGGTCGCTCGGACGTCATTTTGGGTGGTTTTGCCTGCTACTAAAATGGTAACAGTACTCATATTTGCCCTTTTTTGCCCACAGACCTTTGAGGGTGCGGCGAAAAGGGCTTGTTTTGATTGTTTGGGGCAGGCACGAGGCGCGGAAACGATGTCTGGAGCGACGGAGCGGCCTGGAATTCATCCGTAGAGGTCTTCATTGGCTGCGCCAGGAGTGTCCCTAACTGCCGGAGGGGGTGTCTGCCGTGGCAGACACCCCCTCCGGATGTGGGAAGTTTGCGCTGCAGGTTACTTGTCGGTGCCCAGCTTGTGCGGCTTGAGAGCGAGCGCATTGACGAGTGCGTCGGTGGCAGACTTGACGGCTGCCGGCTGCGGATCGTTGACGTGATCCTCGGGATGCACGGGCAGGTCCTTCTTGACGGCATCGTGGATCAAGTTGAGGTACTCAGTCACGCCAGTGGTCGATAGGTGCGTGCCATCGCCATCGAACAGGTCGTTGCGGTTGGCGCTGTATCCGTACCAGTCGATAACGCGCACGTTCTTGTAGCGCGTAACGGCGTTAGCGATGGCCTGGTTGGTAGAGCCAACCCACGGCTGCGGACTGCGCGTGTTCACAAACACCACAATACGCTTATCTCCTGCATCGGCCATGATGGCGTCGATTTGGTCGTCGGTTACCAAGCCGTTGGTGCCCAGCGCAAAGACCACGATCTTGCCGGCAAGGTTCTGTTGAAGATAGCCCTCAAATGTCGCGCGGCCCGCATCAAACTGGCGGCCCTTTTCGGCATCGATATGGCTGTGCGGGAACACGCCGTCAAAGGAATCAACGGCGCGCAGCGACACGGAGTCACCGATCATCAACAGGTCGTAGGAGCCGTCGGGAAAGCCGTCGTTGTCCTTGTCGGTGTCGTCGGCCGCCTGCTGGTCGGTGGGTGCGGCGTTCTTGGCTTCCTTGTTCAGAACTTCGGCGCCCTCGCCGCTCAGCGCAGACGTCTCGGGCACAAAGATCAGGCCGCCCAGTGCAACGACCAACACGACAGCGCAGGCTGCACAGGCAGGGACGTGCGCGCGCACCCAGTTGGCGGGCGTGGCGGTGCCGTCGCGGAACTCGGATACGGTGCGCTCAAAGGCGCCCTTTCTAAACGGCGTCTCGATAAAGCGATATGAGCATTCGGCCACGGCGACCACCACAAGTACCTGCAAGATATACTGCCACCAGGGCGTGTCGTTGATGTTGGCGACCGGGTTCATGAGGAGCAGCAGCGGATAGTGCCACAGGTAGATGCTGTAGGAGCGTTTGCCAATCCATACGAGCGGCTCGGCGGCCAAAGCTCGTGCGACCATGCCCTGGGGCTGCACACAGGCGGCAATGACCATGAGCGTGAGGATCGAGCACAGCAGCGTGCCGCCGCGATACTGGAACGCGGTGTAGCCGTTGGTGAGCGCGACCATGGCGGCAAGGCCAACCAGACCCACGACGCCCAATACATCGATGGATGCGGGCGAGGGCCAAAAGCGCACGGGGGCGCTCGGCTGTGCCGGGGCGGTCTCGGCTGATTCGTCGGCCTTTTCGCCAGGCTTGCCCTCGGCGTTCTTGCCGTGCTTGGCGGCGCCAGCCAGGCGATTGAGCCCCAAACGATGGGCGAGACGAACCGGCGCCAGGTCGCGATCGGGGATAAAGGCCATCCAGGCACCCAGCAGCAGCGAGAACACGCGGGTGTCGGTGCCGTAGTACACGCGGCTGGGGTCGGCGGCAGGGTTGTAAAGCACCATCATGGCAAGGGCAGATACCGCGGCAAGGCCTAGAACCACGCGGCGCGTGTTGGGTTTGCTCACATGCATGGATACCATGGCAAACAGCAGCGGCGGCCAAATCAGGTAGAACTGTTCCTCGATGGCAAGCGACCAAAAGTGCGTGAGCGGCGAGGGGTCGCCCAGAGCATTGAAGTACGAGACGTTTTGGGCAATCTGCCACCAGTTGTTAAAGAACAGCAGTGACGGCAGAATGTCGGGGCGCATCTTGGTGAGCATCACGTGGTTGAAGACGGTGCACAGCGCACAGGTCACCACCACGACGGTTACCACGGCGGGGACCAGGCGACGGATGCGGCGGATCCAGAAGCTCTTGAGGTCGATGCGGCCGGTCTTAGCGACTTCGTTGAGTAGCAGGCGTGTGATCAGATAGCCCGAAAGCACAAAGAAGATCGTGACGCCGAGCAGACCGCCCTGCGCCCACGTGAGGTTGAGGTGATAGAGCACCACCGCGACGACGGCAAGCGTGCGCAGGCCGTCAAGGGCAGGGATGTAGCGGGACTTGGGGCGAGCAGGCGTCTGCTCCGCGGCGGGAGTGTTGGCGCGGCCCGCGTTGTTGGCAGAAGCGCGATGGGGGCTCGTGGTGCGTCGCGGCTCGTTGGCACGGCGTTCGCCCTTCACGCGTTCGTGCGGCGCCGGCTCGTTGCCCGTGCGGCGTCGACCGCGCGAGCCCGATTGCGAGAATTGTTCCATAAAACATCATCCAATGACGAGAATAATCAGCACGTATTCATTGTAGCTGCCTGCTCCTGTGAATGCTTGCTGCTGGCGCAACCTCAAGGGTGCGTTCACATCAAAGTGAACTAAAGTTATAGAGGTGCGAAGGCGCGCAATCGACGGTCGACGGTGGGTGCAAAGCCCGCAGATGAGGAGGTTTCCATGGCAGATCGCGGCATCGTTGCGGTGTTCGGCAGCATGAACATGGACCTTTCGGTGGCGTGCGAGCGCATACCGCGTGCGGGCGAGACCGTCGGCGGCAGCGGGTTTATCACCAACGCCGGAGGCAAGGGCGCCAATCAGGCCGTAGCTGCCGCGCGTATGGGCGCGTGCACGCACATGATCGGCGCGGTCGGTCGCGACGCGTTCGGCGCGTCGCTCGTGGCGGGGCTCCAAGACGCCGGCGTGGACTGTGACTTTGTAGTGCATCGCGATGACGTGGAGACGGGAACGGCGACCATCATTCGCTGCGAGGGCGACAACCGCATCATACTGTCACCGGGCGCCAACCATGCGCTTGCGGGCGCGGACGTTGCCTGCGCGCTGAGGCGTCTGGTGGCCCATGAGCTCGACGGCGGCGCCAGCGAGATTGCCCCGGCTGCCGGAAGCGTCTTTATCGCCCAGGGCGAATGCGACCTTGCGGCGACGGCCGAGGCGCTTGTTTGCGCTCACGAGCTGGGGTTCTATACGGTCTTTAATCCAGCGCCCGCCTGCGAGCTGCCTGCGGAGGTCTGGCCTGCGGTCGACCTGGTCTGTCCCAACGAGACCGAGTGCCAGGTGCTGACGGGCATTCTGCCCACGGATGACGCGAGTTGCGTCACCGCGCTCAATGCGCTGCTCGACAAGGGTGCCGGGGCTGCGGTCATCACGTTGGGCGGTGCCGGCTCGGTTTCGCTCGGCGATGGCGGTGAGCTGCTGCGCATGCCGGCACTTTCGAGTACGGTAGTCGATACCACGGCCGCCGGCGATACGTTTATCGGCGCGTTGGCGGCGGCTCGCCTAGAGGGCTTGCCGCTCTTTGAGTGCATGGCCGCGGGTGCTCGCGCCTCGGCAGTGACGGTGTCGCGCCTGGGCGCTCAGCAATCGATTCCCATGCGCACCGAAGTTGAACATTGGTTTGGTTAAACGATAAAGACGGAGAAGCGGAGTAGAACAATGGCAATCAAGAAGCTGATCCTTGATCTGGATATGGGTGTGGACGATGCGATGGCGCTGGCCTATGCCATCGCGAGCCCCGAGGTGGAGCTCGTGGGCATCACCACGTGCTTTGGTAACGTGCGCGTCGAGCAATCGGCGCACAATTGCCTGGCGGTGCTCGATCTGCTGGGTCGTCCCGAGGTGCCGGTGTACCTGGGCGCCGACCGTCCTCTGCAGGCGACTGAGCCCTATACGCCGCCGGCGTCCACCGCGCTCATTCACGGCAAGAACGGCATCGGCGGCGCGAGCGTGCCCGCGTCGCCCTACGAGCCGGTGGGGGCGACCTCGGCCGACGGCAACGCTGCGGTCGATTATCTGATCGATGCCGCGCGCACCTATGGTCCCGATCTGGTCTACGTAGCGACTGGCCCGCTCTCCAACCTGGCGCTCGCCCTGGAGCGCGATGCGGCGGCGATGATGTCCATCGGCCGCGTGGTCGTGATGGGCGGCGCCCTTACCGTGCCCGGCAACGTGAGCGCGGGCGCCGAGGCCAATATGGCGAGCGACCCCGAGGCAGCCGACGCGGTGCTGCGCTCGGGCCGTAAGCTCACCATGGTGGGTCTGGACGTGACGCATCGCGTGGTGCTCACACGCCGCGACATTGCCGGCTGGACGGGCTCGGGCACCATGGCGGGCTGCGCATTTGCGAGCATGGTCGAGCACTACATTGGCTCGTACGAGATGAACGCACCCTACCTGGGTGGTTGTGCGCTGCACGATCCGCTGGCCGTTGCCGTGGCGATCGACCCCACGCTCGTAGGTGCGCTCGGCTGCAACCTGCGTGTTGATCTGCTGGGCGAGTACCGCGGTCGCACCATCTGCGATGAGCGCCGCCTGTCCGATCCGGACAAGAGCACGCTTGTGGCACTGACCGTGGATGCTCCGCGCTTCCTGTCCGAGTTCAAGACGCGTATGGCCCGCGTCCTGGGCTAAGTTGTCTTTTTGGGACGGGGCTTTTTTGACTGTTATGATTGGTGCGACCATTCGAACCAGCTAAAAGAGCCCGTCCCAAATTGACTACCGAGAGGATCTGCCATGGAGCGCATTGCGAGCTTTTCCGTTGACCATCTGTTGCTTGAGCCCGGCGTGTATGTGAGCCGCATCGACCGCGATCCGGCGACCGGGGCCGCCGTCACCACCTATGACCTGCGCCTGACCACGCCCAACAAGGAGCCGGTCATGAACACGGCCGAGTGCCACACCATCGAGCACCTGGGCGCGACGTTCCTTCGCAATCATGCCGAGTGGTCGGGCCGCATTGTCTACTTTGGCCCCATGGGCTGCCGCACGGGCTTTTACCTGGTTGTGTTTGGCGAGGTGACGAGCGAGGAGATCCTGCCGCTCGTGCGTGAGCTGTTCGAGTTTGTCGCCGGCTTTGAGGGCGATGTCCCCGGTGCCGCTCCCGAGGAATGCGGCAACTACCTGGACCAGAACCTTCCCATGGCTAACTGGCTCGCGCGCCGTTACCTCGACCGCGACCTGGCCGATATCGACGAGAAGCACCTGCGCTATCAGCAGGCGTAAGGGCTCTATCGCCCAAAACGCGCGCATTGGGCGCCTTCGCTTATGAGGGGGCGCCTTTTTGTTGAGTGGTCGGGACGAGCGTTCAAAATCGCTCATGTTTGTTCTAGAATGTTCATACTGTCACACAAACGAACAGGAGCGAACATGCATATCTACTCTGTCAACGATCCCGAGTTCAAGTCCTATGGCAACGTTTGGGATAACGTTCCGTCCGAGCTTACGTCGCCCGTGCGCGAGGCGCTCTCTGCCACGCCCATTCCCGAGGGCAGCAAGTACGTGGCAAGTGCGCCGGAGCTCGAGGGCGTCAAGGATGCCGACAAGCTTGGCTTTCTCATGTTTGGTGGCCGTCCCTTCCAGCTCGGCTGGTGCAACGGCCACAATACACGACTCAACTGCCTGGAGTATCACCGCGCGAGCGAATTCAACCTGGGCGCTCGCGACTTTATCCTGCTCGTGGCGCATCGCTGGGAGATCGAGGACGGCAAGCTCGACACCGCGTGCGTCAAGGCGTTTCGCGTGCCGGCGGGTACGGTCGTCGAAGTCTTCAACACCACGCTCCACTACACGCCGTGCATGGTCGACGACGGTGGCTTCCAGGTGATGGTGGCGCTGCCCGCCGGCACCAACGGCCCGCGCCCCGAGGTCGCGGCCGACATGCCTGCGGCCGGCGACAGCTACTGCTACTGGAAGGCCGACAAGTGGGTCCTCTGCCATGCTGACAGCCCCAAGGCAGCCGAAGGCGGCTACGTAGGCCTCATCGGCAAAAATCTCGACATCACCGTGGACTAGCGCATCGCCCCAAACCACCACAAAGGTGCCTGTCTCCTTTGCGGTGGTTTGGGGCGGGCGGATATCGGGAAGTGCCAGACGGGGGAGGCTGCCGGGCGCCTTGCCGTCTGCGGATTTTGGGACATGCGGCCCGCTTTTTCGACCCATCTGTCGGTACACTAAAAGCACTATGGGTACCTGCGAGCGACATATCGGCCACGCGGCCGCCCGATCCGCACCCGTGGCGGATCCCAGGGGTGGCAGGCTCTTCGCCATGCCGCGATTCCTTGTTGGCATAACACATCGGATGTACCGCCACCGCGTCTTTGCTATCGCCGGTGTCATCACTGCGCTGTTCCTCATGCTTTTGGCAGTCTTGCCGGCACTGTTCGCCTTCGACCCCAAACTTTCTAACGCCGCGCCCGCCTATAGCGAGGTGTCCGAAGAGGTCGTGGATGCGCTCGTCCATTCGAGCTCTCTCCCGCTGCTTGTCGCCGCAATTGTATTTTCAATTTGGGGCGTATCGGTCTATCTGCGCTGTTTGGACTATGTGCTGCGCCGCCGCCTTGTTGCCATCGCCACCATCTGCGCCCTGTGGATGATCGAAGTCATTCTCAAGTACAAGTCGTTCACGCCGTTCTATGCCACCGTGCTGTGGTACCTGTACTACGTGCCCATGACGCTCATTCCGCTGCTCTACCAGTTGTGTGGTCTGCGCCTTGCGGGTCTGGAGCAACACCGCCTGGGTCGCCGCTACTGCGCTGCGCTGTGGATTGTGGCCATCCTGCTTATCGGATTTGTGCTCACCAACGATTTTCACCAGCAGGTCTTCCACTTTGACCGTACAAGCGACACCTGGAGCAACGATTACACGTACGGCTGGGGTTATTTCGCCGTCCTCGTGTGGACGGCCTTTAACTTTGTGGCCTTTTTTATCCTGGTGGGCCGGTCCTCGTCCTTTCGCATCCAACGTTTTTCGGGCACGGCGGCGCTCGTGCTGCTGGGCGGCGCGTTCTTTGCCATCTCATATGCGTTGCGCGTGCCCTGGGCATGGAGGCTCAACTTCTCGCTCATCTATTGCGTCTTGTGCGTGGTGGCGATGGAAATCTGTCTCGATTGCGGTGTCATTCCGTCATATCACGACATCGCCGGCATCTTCGACACCTTGCCGCTTGACCTCAAAGTTCTAACGCGCGACCTGCAGGAAGTCTATGCCACGCCGGTGTCGAAGCCAATGCCGGCGGGCGTGTGCGAAGAGCTGCGAGCCCAGGAACACGGGCATGCCCATGCCTTTGCCGTGGAGTCCAATCCCGATGTAATGTACCGAGCCTTTCCGCTGCTGGGCGGATCGGCCCTGCTTGCCCAAGACGTGTCGGATCTCAACGAGCTTAACCGTGAACTGGCACACCGTCGCATGGAGCTGCAGCGTCAAAACGAGCTGCTCGCTGCCGACTACGACCTTAAGACGCACCTGGCAGATCAAGAGGCCGAGACCTTGCTGGTCCAAGACGTGGACCAGGCGCTTGCCCGCGCGCTCGAAGGGATGTACGACCTGCTGAGCTCACTGCCGCCGTTGACCGATGAGGCATCTTCGCACGAACGTTACCGCATGCTGCAGCGCGCCAAGATGCTCGTTGCCTATTGCAAACGCAAGGGGTCGCTCACGTTGGCACAGCACGGGGAGAGCGGTTTTGATCGCGACCGCATTCAGCTCATTGCCAACGAGCTCGCAAGCGACCTGCGCACCATCGATATCGATTGCGCCTCGATTATCGCCATACGGCGCCCGATGCACGCCAGTACGGTAAGCGCCCTGTACGACTGCGTGTATGACTTTGCGTTTTTTGCCTACACCACCGACCATCCGGCGCTTATGTATCACTTGGGCGACCATGACCGATGCAGTGTCGAGCTGCGCGCCACGCTTTTTTCCAACGATGATGCAGATCTTTCGCAGACGCCCGCTGCGCAAGAGCTCGAAAGCGCTCTGCAAGGGCGCAACGTGGCATACCGCCTTGAGGGCGAGCCCGGCCAGCTGCGCATGATCGTCTTGATGCCGCGGGCGGGTGAGTGACGATGCAGATTTCGCTCATCCTTCCCCAAATCGTTGCGCTCGATGTTGTCTTTGCCCTGGCTGCGTGTCTGCAGACGATCCACGTCCCGCTCATCGCATCGCGCCGCTCGTCCTATAACCGAAAGGTGATTTGCGCCTACGAGGCGAGCCTTGTGCTTCACCTGATGATTTCGGCGCTTATCCTGTTCGCGTCGTCTGGCTCGCATCTGGTGGCGCCGCTTGACGTTTGCGCCAGGGCAATGGGCGGAGCGCTGTGGCTCAATGCCGCGATTTTTGCCTATGGCGTGCTGCTTATGGTGCACTATCGTCGCCCCGTCATGCTGGTCGAGCTGCTGCTTGTTGTCGCCGTTACACCGCCGGTGGTTTTTGCCATGGGCTCGGCGTGGACCGTTGTCCTTATCGCAGAGGGAGCGTTCTTCCTGTTCCGTTCCATCGCGGCGCTCTTGATGGACGTCCGTAACCGCCAGGAGGATATCACCGCATTCTCGACGATTGAAACCATCAACGTGATTCCCGTGGGCATCCTGTATCTAGACCCGAGGGGCCGTCCGCTGCTCATGAACCGCTGCATGCGTAAAAACCTGGTGGAGCTTCATATGCCAACCGATCTACGCGACATGAGCGGCACATGGAACGACCTGCGCAAACTTAGCATGCAAATGCCCGAAAGCAGTAGGAACCGTGTGCGGATTAATCTGGACCGTTTTGGTGAGGCGCGTGCGGTAGTCGAGGTCTCTCCCGCCGAGATTCGCCTGTTTGTGTGCGATCGTGTTATGGTTTCGGGCCGTTCGTTCGAGCGCATTATCGGTCTTGATGTGACAGAGTACGCGCATGCTCATGACCGCTTGGCGCAAGCCAACCACCTGCTTGAGCTTGCGGGCCAAGAGCTCCAGGCCCAGATCGAAGAAGTTAAAAAGGTTGCCGACAATGCGGCTTACCTACGTATGCGCGCCCGCGTGCACGATGTGATCGGGCAGCGCCTGTCCATTCTTCATCGCTATTTGGAGGAGGGGCGCCTGGATGACGAGTCACTCGAGCAGATTGACCCGTTGCTGCGCTCAATCGCCGCCGATTTGCGTAGTGACGGTGCCAGCGAGCCTGCAGAGCAGCTGGGCGATATCATCCATGCTTTTGGCCTGGTGAGTGTGCAGATCGATGTTGAGGGTGCGCTGCCTGAGGACGTGCGTGTCGCCGCCGCATCTTTGCAGATTATCCGTGAGGCCTCGACCAATGCCACCAAGCATGCGCAGGCGCATCGGGTCCACGTGCGTCTGTGGCAGGAGGGGGCGGATGCTGGAGCCGTCGCGCGCATGACGATTTCTAACGACGGCTCCCCAGCCCCCGTATCGTATCGCGAGGGAACGGGTATCCCAGGTATGAGGCATGTCGCACAGAATCTGGGCGGCAGCCTGGAAGTCCACACCGCCCCACCCTTTACGCTTGCGGTGTCCATCCCGCTCAACGCCAGCGCCACAGCTCAAAGGAGAAACTCATGATTCGCGTCCTTATCGTCGAAGACCAAGCTATCTTGCGCGAGAGCCTGGCGCGCTCCGTTGGCGACCAGCCCGATATGACCGTTGTTTCCGCCATTGCCGATGCTTCCGAGGCCTTGGGTGTCGCGCTCAAGGAGCGCCCGGACATGATACTGATGGACGTGTGCACCGAACACGATTCAAACGGCATCGTGGCGGCGGCGCGCATCAAGGAGCAACTGCCCGAGTGTCGCATCATTATCATGACCGGCATGCCCGAGATCACCTTTGTCGATCAGGCCCGCGAGGCGGGCGTCGACAGCTTTGTGTACAAGAACGTCGGTATCGACGAGCTGTTCGCCGTGATGCGCTCCACGCTGGCGGGCTATTGCACGTTTCCCAAGCCGCCCGAGAGCATTTTTTCGGGCACGGCGACCCTCGACGATGTCGAGCTGTCGATTTTGCGCCTTGCCTGCGAGGGCAAGAGCCGCCGCGAGATCGCGGCCGAGCTGTTTATGAGCGAGGGCACCATCAAACGCCGCATCTCGGAGATTCTCAACAAGACCGGCTACGACAACATCATGCGCCTGGCCGTGCATGCGGTGACCGAAGGCAGCATCGTCCCCAACATGGAGCGCCCGTAGTCGGTGTGCCGCCCGTGCTCCAACGCCGAAGATAGGTCGCCCGCCGTTTTGCATCTAAAAACGGCGGGCGACCTGCTTGTATGGGCAGTGCTGTCGGCATAAAGCGGCGGGGCCGCAGGATCATTTCCTGCGGCCCCGCCTGGCATGTGCGCGGATATGTCCGCCAATCCGCGGCTATCGGTGTCTGCCGTTACGCGATGGTTGCGCTGTAAGAGGCGACGTCCTCGTAGGAATCGGTCAGGTAGGCGTCGATGCCGATGGTCGTGTTGACCAGGTCGTCAAGACTGTCAAGCTCGCCGCTCGAGAACGTGAATTCCTCGGTGGCGCTGGTGCCGGGCATCAGGTTAGCCGAGAACCAGGGTTCCTTCATGGTGCCGTTGACGTTGGTCTTGCCGGAAGGAGCGTAGAAGGTCAGGTCCTTGTCGCTCTTGTTGGTGATGTTGACGACAAAGCCGATGTCGCCCCAGTCGTCCTTGAACTTCTCGGTGATGGTGATGGTGCACAGATCGTCATCGGCGACGGTGACGGCGGGGGAGATTTCGACGTTCTGGACATCGTCGTCTTCGACGGCCTCATCGATCTCCTCTTCCTTCTCGGCCGCCTCGCGATCCTTCTTCACCGTACCGGACAGGTCCTTGTCGGACTTGGTAAAGACAAGATTGCCGTCATCTTCTTCGAGGATGAGTTTGCCGTCCTTGAGCTTCATGTCGTGCGACTCATCTTCGGCGGTGATGGTTACGGTGGTGGCGTCCTTTGCCTCCCATTTAAGGTCGACGACTTCAAGGAACAGGTCGAGGGCGCCTGTACCGTCCTCATCGAGAATCAGGACGCAGTGGACACCCCAATCCTCGAGCATCTTCATGTACTCATCGGTCAGCTCTTCACCATCCACGGTTCCATCCGAGAGTTCCCAGCTGCCGACGAAGTTGGCCTTGGGGTCCTTGCCGCCGCCGCTGCAGCCCGTCAGGGCAAAGGCGAGCGCCAGGACGCATGTCAGGAATGCGAGTACGGATTTTTTGAACGTTGTCTTCATGGTGTCCTCCTTTATCGAACGAAACCCATAGAAGCAAATGCGGGGGTGGCGGATCCCCCGCCAATTACCAGATAGAGGGGCTAGGGCCGGGGCGTTCCACAGTTGCTGCAGAACTTGCCGCCGTTTTCGCTGCCGCAGTTGGGGCAGAACCACTTGGCCGGTGCCGGGGCGGGTGCGGGACTACCGCACTCGGAGCAGAACTTGCCGGTGTTGGTGGCGCCGCAGCTGCAGGTCCATGCGCCGGCCGCAGGTGCGGCGGTGGGAGCCGGTGCGGGGGCGGGAGCCGGAGCCGGCTGCGGAGCGGCCTGCTGCTGTGCCTGGCCGGCGGCGAACAGCTGGCTGGCGTTCATGCCGCCCATGCCACCTGCCATGCCCATGCCCATAAAGCCTGCCATCGCGCCGTTGGGGTTGGCGGCTGCCGCGCGCATTGCGTCGCTCTGGGCGCTGGCGATGTTGGCTGCCGCCATGGTGGGATCGCGCATGACCGCGGCTTTCTGCAGGTCCTTGATCATCTGCTCGTCCTCTTGCGAGGCGGCGATGGAGTTGACGCCAAAGCTCACGATCTCGACGCCGCGCAGGTCACGCCAGTCGGCAGAGAGGACCTCGTTAAGCGCGCGGGCGAGCTCGGTGGTGTGGCCGGGGATGGCGCTGTAGCGGATGCCCATCTCCGAGATCTTGGCAAAGGCGGGCTGCAGGGCGGTGAGCAGCTCGGACTTAAGCTGGCTGTCGATCTTGTCGCGCGTGTAGCTATCGGTCACGTTGCCGCATACGTTGGTGTAGAACAGCAGCGGGTTGGTGATGCGGTACGAATACTCGCCGTTGCAGCGCACGGAGATGTCGACGTCCAGGCCAATGTTGTTATCGACCACGCGGAAGGGCACGGGCGAGGCGGTGCCGTACTTGTTGCCGATGATCTCCTTGGTGTTGATGAAGTAGACGCGCTGGTCCTTGCCTGCATCGCCGCCAAAGGTAAAACGGCTGCCGATATTGGCGAAGGTCTCCTTGATGGAATCGCCCAGGTTGCCGCTAAAGACGCTCGGCTCGCTGCCGGTGTCGAAGACGAACTCACCGGGCTCCAGCGCGACTTCGATGATCTTGCCGTTTTGCACCACGAGCATGCCTTGTCCGTCGTTGACGGCGATGACCGAGCCGTTGGAGATGACGTTGTCCTCGCCGCGCGTGTTGGAGCTGCGGCCACCGGTACGTTTGCTGCCCTTGCAGGCCAAGACGTCAGCAGGCATCGATTCGCAGTAGATAAATTCCTTCCACTGGTCGGCCATGACGCCGCCGGCAGCTCCCAATCCAGCTTTCAAGAGTCCCATGGTGATCTTCCTTTCTCGTCAAAGGCCGGGTGGTATTGGTTGGATTGCTTAGTCGTCCTTGTCGTCTTTCATGACAACGGTGGTCTCGGTGTGGCTGAAGGTGTCGTGCTTCTCGGTCAGGTCGAGCTCGCCACAATACTCATCGGCACAGGTTGCTTCGTTGGCCGTCTTGAGCTGGCCTGCCAGTAGCACGTCTCCGATAATTACGATGATCAGCGGCGCGATGATGTTGATGAGGATGCCCTCGATATCAAAGGTGAGGTAATCCGGATCGAAGGCGTATTCCCCCATAAAGAGAATCTGGGAGAGGGTAAATCCGATCACAAAGAACAGCACCGAGGCGATGGCGAGCTTGGGCTTGGAGCAGGGGAGCTCGCCGACCAAGCGGCCGGTCTGGCCGTTCATGGCAAACAGGTAGCTCTTGCCGTTCCACGAAGTGGAGAGCATCCAGACGGGGAACAGGGCGTAGTCGCTGTCTTCCCAGGTGTAGTCGAGCTGCTTGCTTTCGACCGTGGCATCGTCGTATTCATCGACGACGGTCTCGCGCAGGGCCGAGATCGTGCTTTCTTCCATGCGGCGCTCGGCGCGCGCCTTGCAGGTCTCGCAGTCCTCGTCGTAACGGTTGGCGATGTAGCCGGGCATATAGGCGACCGAGAACGGGCGCAGCGCGTCGTAGTCAAACGGCTCGATGGCGTCCATGTGGCCGTCGGGCATCTTGGACGATCCGTCGACGGGCACGCGCTTAAACGAGATATTGCCCTTGCGATAGGCATCGTAGTGGTCGGTGGTCGTGACGGTGCGGTCGGATTCCTCGGTCACGGTCTCGTTGGTCGCGTCAAAGTACACTTCGCCGTCAACGCGGGCGCCGTAGAGCCAAAACGGCACGTAGACACCTTGGACCTCGTCGATGTGGTTGCCGGTGACAAAGCTCTTGGGCAGCAAGATCTTGCCCTTGTAGTGTTCCTTGAGTGCGGCCATGACGTCATCGCGCCCGAGCTTAAACGGAATCACCAGGTCGGGCGAGAAGTCGCCAGAGAGCTGGCCGGGCGCCACGGCGGAGTTGCCGCAGTACGGGCAGGTGGTGACGGCGACGGTGCCGTCGGACACGAGCTCGGCGCCGCACGACGAGCAGATGTAGCCGGCGTTTTGGGCGAGCTCCTGCACCGCGTCGTCGGCAGCAGGTTTGGGAGCCGCGGCTGCGGCATCGGCTTTGGCATCGGCCTTGTCCTGGCGCTCGCGATAGAGGGCCTCGACTTCTTCGACTTCAAAGCGCGAGTCACAGTAGTCGCAGACGAGCTTTTGCTCGGCGCTTGCAAAATGCAAGGGGCCACCGCAGGCAGGGCACTGATAGTTAACGCTCTCGAAGGCCATGATCGGTCCTTTCCGTGCCGGGGGCTATGCGCCGATGGCGCCGCCGCAGTATTCGCAGCGCCCGCTGGCATCGGGAATGGTGGTGGCTCCGCAGAAGGGGCAGGTCACCGCGGTCTTGGGGGCCTTGGCGGCCACGACGCTGTCGCGTGTCTCCTGACGCAACTGCACCAGCGCATCGCGGACTTCGGTTGCCTGGCGCTTGGCCTCGCGGTATTCGATGGAACCGCGCTGATCGATGGTGGAGTCGTTCACGCGCAGGTTGATCTCGGTAAAGTACGGCGTGTTGACGTGGATGGTCAGATTAAAGTCGTAATCCAGGTCGTAGCGCGGCGGGTTGTAGCTCTCGCGCTCGCCGTCCTTGGTCTCGCGATAGATCTCGGTGCGCTGCTCGTCGATATCCATATCGCAGCCGAGTACCTGCGAGAACTCGATGATGTCGGGATTGGCGTCGCGCCAGCGGCTCTGCGAAGTGATGATCAGCAGGCCCGCGTCCTCATCGAGCATAATATTGGTGCGCCCGGCAGAAAGCGTGCGCGTGGGGTTGAACGAAGACAGGCGCTCGGCGTTGGCCTCGCGGTAGGCGAGTTGCTCACGGATATCGTCCGCGGTGCTGGAGCGATAGCCGTGAAAGTAGGGGGAGAGCTTGCCGGCGCACTCTTTGCACAGGTAGCCTTCATTGATTTTTGTCTTACCTAGAAGTCCCAGCTCGGTACCGCAAATCGCGCACTCTTTCTTCTCGAACATCTTGTCAAAGAAGCCCATGGCTGCCTCCCATCAACTGGTAGCGTGTGTCACTTTTGATGATGGGGGAGTGCGCGATCCTTCGCGATACCCAGACGGCTCAAGGAGTCTCCACAACTGGGACACATGGCCCATTTTTGACTAGTCGTTGGGGACGTTCTTCGGCCACTCATTGGGGACGTACTTAAATGAGCGGTAGTTGGAGACACTCCTTGTCGAGCTAGAGGTCGCGCGTGTCCCTTCTGGTCCATGCGGCTAAAAATCGCGGCGTGATGTGAACGGCTGGGGTCAAATTTGCAGCATTTCGAGCTCGGCTTCGATATTGAGATTGGTTCTTTATTAAAATGGAATTCCAGACAATTGAGCGGCCGGGGGTTAACCATGAGGGGCATGGGAGACACAACCGCATATCTGCGTCGGGGCATTCGGGAGATTATATGCCTGGCGCTGTTCTCCTTCACGTTTTTGGCGTGCGAGTATCTCTTTGATGTGCGCATGGCCGAGTTCGTGTCTCCGAACGAGGTCGTTATTTATGAGAGCCTTGTCCTCGGCGCGAGCGTGATTGGCTTTTTGTGCGTCCCATTCTGTATTATCACCGTTCCCATGCCATCGACGCAACGAGTGACGTCACGGGCGTTTTGCTGGTGGCGGCATTGCTGCTGTTGATTATGGCGGTTCAGGTTGAGGTAATAATTGCCGGAGGTTTGGTGGCGTGCTGCGCGCTGGGCTACTGCGGATCGACTGCTCACGCAAACTTTGCGCGGCGCTTTGCGCGGACGCCTTGCTTGGCGCGCGCCGCAGCACTTTCCTATGCCATGGGCGTTCTGGTACAGGTGTTCAACCACATGGTGATGCCTGTCGGTATTCCTCAGCAGGCTGTTCTGGTTGTCTGTGCGATCGTGCAGGTGGCGTTGCTCCACGGTGCCCGACGCGCCAAACTGCGCGACGAGTCCGATCCCAACTTTGAACCCAGCGTTGCCGGACTTTCGGTAGATGCTTTGGAATATGGCGCCAAGTGGCAAGACGATCCCAAGGCAAAGGCGGCATTCCGCCGCGCCGTAGTTCGCCTGACCGTGGCGACGGTGTATCTTTCCGGCGTATTCGCCGCTCTCAACGCTGGCCTCACGACCTTGCATGCTGTCGGAGCCGTTGATTTGGGTGACTGGCCGCGCCTACTGCTTGTCGTGAGCTCGTTGGCCGCTGGCGTCCTATTTGACCTGCACGGTCGTTCGTATATGAATATCGGCATGACATGCGCCGCCATGTTGTCCACGCTTTCGTTCTTTGTGCTCATCGTCGATGGCAATGGCGGCAACGAGCTTGCTGCCACGATCATCTTTTATCTGGGCTCAGGCTTCTTTGTGGTGTTCTTTACCACAAAATATGCCGCCGTCTCGCTTTATGCGCGCTGGTCATATTTTTGGCCGTGCATGGGTCGCGTCGTCAACAACGTGTGCTCGATGTTCGTGACGGCGCCGGCAGTGGCGATCATCTCGAGTCAAAACGTGCTGGCTGCGGTCGGCGCGGCGCTCGTGATGTTTGTGGGCATTGCGATTACGCTGCTGGGACAGTTGGGGCAACGAGCCGATGACGCCGTGATACGGGGCGAGCTGGCACCTGCCACCGATGATCTTGGTGGGGATCTTGCGCCCACGTGCTCCGACTCCGTGCCCGTGGAGGCAGCGGAGCTCACGTCAGATGAGCGCCTCGATGCTTTCGTCGTCACCTTTGGGCTTACAGAGCGCGAGCGCGATATTCTTGAGGTCTTGGTCGTTTCGGACCAGAGCGTTCAGGACATCGCCACAACGCTCTTCCTTTCGCGCTCCACGCTCTATCGCCACATTTCTTCGATCAACAAAAAGGCCGGTACCGCCTCGCGTGTAGCCCTTATCAACTTCTTCTGGTCCTGGACGCCCAAGGACTAGCTAATCCTCCAATAAGTTGCGGTGGAATAGTCCCTAAATTAAAGTCACGGGGCTTTAAACAGGAACTATTTCACCGCAACTGCTGGGGGGATAGACTGCGGCGGCGGCAGCTGTGGTAGTGGCAACGGCAGCTGGCAGGGTGTTTTCCGTCTACTTGCTACAGCAGCTCGCCGTGGCGGGCAATGTAGCGGCGCTTTGCCAGCTGGGTGAGCGCGATATAGGCGGTAACGATGCCAATGAGCAGCCCAAAAAAGCTCGTGGGCAGCGGCATGAGGCCGAGCGCATCGGCGATGGGGCTTGCCGGCAGCCAGGTGACGAGCGCCAGGCCCAGCACGGTAAGAACGCACAATGCGGGCGCGGCGTGGTCGCGCGGGCTCGGCAGATGCGGGGAGCGCAACATGTGGACCACGAGTGTCTGCGACCACATGGACTCGACAAACCAGCCGCTCTGGAAGAGCGCAGCAAAGGTCGCCATACCCGCGACGTCGCCCGCGGCGGCAAGCTCGGACCAGCTTGCGTCCACGGCGGCGGGGCACACGACAAAGAAGAGCGCGGCGAAGGTCACGATGTCAAACAGCGAGCTCACGGGGCCCAGCTCGAGCATAAAGCCCTTGATGGACGCGGCGTCCCAGGCACGCGGGCGGGCAGTCCAGGCGTCATCGACGGTGTCCCACGGCAGTGCGATGCACACGATCTCGTAGACCAGCGACAGCAGAACCAGCTGCAGGGCGCTCATGGGCAAAAACGGCAAGAACAGGCTCGCGACGGTCACGGACAGCACATTGCCAAAGTTGGAGCTCACCGTGGTCTTGAGGTACTTGAGCAGGTTGCCGTAAGTGCGGCGGCCTTCGATGATGCCGCGCTCGAGCACGCCCAGGTCCTTCTGAAGCAAGATGATATCGGCGGATTCCTTGGCAATGTCGACGGCCGAATCGACCGAGATGCCGCAATCGCTCGCACGCATGGCGGCGGCGTCGTTGATGCCGTCGCCCATAAAGCCCACGGTGTGGCCGAGCATCTCGCGCATGACACGTACCAGGCGCGCCTTCTGCAGCGGCGAGAGCTTGGCGAAGAGGTGGGTTTTCTCGGCTCGCTCGGCAAGTTCGGCGTCATCGAGCGCATCGATCTCGGAGCCGAGCAAGACGTTGCTCGCATCGATACCAATCTGCTCGCAGACGGTGGCGGCGACGCGGTCGTTGTCGCCGGTTAGGACCTTGACCGCCACGCCCTTGGCCTCGAGGGTGGCGACGGCGCCCGCGGCACTTGCTTTGGGCGGATCGAGGAAGGCCAAAAAGCCCATCAGCACCATGTCGCATTCGTCGGCGATGCCAAACTCGCCCACGCAGCGCGGATCGGTCTTCTGTGCCACGGCAATCACGCGCAGGCCCTCGGCGTTAAGATCGGCGACCTGCTTGCGAATCTGGGCGAGCTTGTCTTCGGCGAGCGGCCGGGCGATGCCATCGACCTCGACAAAGGAGCAGATCTCGAGCATCTCCTCGGCAGCTCCCTTGGTAACCATCTGGGTTTTGCCTTGGGCGTCGGAGACAACTACGCTCAGGCGACGGCGCGAGAAATCGAAGGGAACCTCGTCGACCTTGGTGTAGCGGTCGCGCAGGCTCTGGCCCAGCATGGAATCGGGTGCGACGGTCGAGGGTGTCACATCGGCACGGTCGATTACGGCCAGGTCGATAAGATTTTTGAGGCCGGTCTGGAAGAAGCTGTTCAAAAACGCATGGCGCAGCACGCGCGCGTCCTCGTTGCCATCGGTGTTGAGGTAGCGCTCGAGCACGATGCGGTCTTCGGTGAGGGTGCCGGTCTTGTCGCAGCACAGGACGTTCATGGCGCCCAGGTTTTGAATCGCCGGCAGCTCCTTGACGATAACCTGGCGACGGGCGAGGTCCTTGGCGCCCTGCGACAGGCTTGTGGTCACGATGACGGGAAGCATCTGCGGCGTGATGCCCACGCCCACGCTCGTGGCGAACAGCAGCGCGTCGATGACGTTGCCCTTGGTGGCGGCGTTGATGGCAAAGACGGCCGGCGCCATAACGAGCATCAGGCGCACCAGCAGCATGGAGACGCTCGAGACGCCGCGGTCAAACGCGCTCTTTTCGCCGCGCCCGTTGAGCATCTTGGCGATGCCGCCCAGGTAGGTGTCCGAGCCGGTGGCAACGACAAGCGCCATGGCGGCGCCGTTTTGCACGGAGGTGCCGGTAAAGACGATGTTCTTGCAGGCAGAGAGTGGCAGTGCGGAGCCGTCGGCGCCCTCGACGACGGTGACGGCGGTGGTCTTCTCGACGGCCTCGCTCTCGCCGGTGAGTTCGGACTCGATCACAAACAGGTCGCGCGCGGTGATGATGCGGGCATCTGCCGGCACCATATCGCCGGCAGAGAGACGGATTACATCGCCGGGGACGAGCTCGTCGAAGGGGATCTCGATGCGCTCGCCGTCGCGCAGAGCGGTGCAGGTGTTGGAGACCAGGTCCTTGAGGGCCTCGGCCGCATTGCCGCTGCGGGCTTCTTGGATAAACTTCATGCCGCCCGATACCAGCAGCATAATGCCGATGACGATGACCGTGGAGGGGTCACGCTGCGGCTCGGGCACGGCGAGCACGTCGATGTAGAGCGAGACCAGCGCGAGCGCGGCGAGGATGCCGGCGAAGGGGTCGACGAACGCATCGGCGATGCGGCGGGCGAGCGTCTTGGTCGGCGCCTCGATGGCGTTGGGGCCGATGGCGTTCAGGCGCTCGGTGGCCTGATTGGCGGTGAGGCCGCCTGCCGTGGCGTCAAGCAGCACGAGGGCGTCCTCGGCACTATGGGCGGCGGCGAATATGGTGTTCTTGGACAGGCCGGTGTGAGCGGCAGGGCGCGCCGTGCGGCGGCGCTTGGAGATGACTTCGAGTACCGTGGCGGTTTTGAGCATCAGCATAGGGTCCTCCTTGCTAAAGGGAGTTAGCGTACGTGTCGTATTGAATTGCAAAAAACCTAGATGTCGCTCACGTCATGCTCACGAACCACCACAAAGGGGACAGGTACCTTTGTGGTGGTTTTGGCGATCGGTTGGTGGCGCTTATGCGAATGCGGAATCCTCGCGGCGTGACGAGGGCGACATGCAGGTTTTTCGACTAGGACTGCCTTCCATGGCACACCTCCTTAAGGCCGGGCGCGGCGCGCTTCGGGTATCTCGTACCCGTTTCAATCCGCCCGTATTCTTGACGAGGGGGTTTATCGTGTCAACCCCATTGTTCGGAAAACCATTGCCTCTGACAAAGCCTTTACAGAATGCCGTGGCCTCAAAGCGCGCCCGCATCGACGCTTCGCCTGCGCTAAACTGGAGGGCACGTACGCGATTACGAGAGGAGCCCGCATGGAGGCTTACAAGCAAGAGTTCATCAAGTTCATGGTCGAGTCCGACGTCCTTAAGTTCGGCAGCTTTACGCTCAAGAGTGGCCGTCAGTCCCCGTTCTTTATGAACGCCGGCGCTTACGTGACGGGCTACCAGCTCAAGAAGCTGGGCGAGTATTACGCCCAGGCCATCCACGATAACTTTGGCGACGACTTTGACGTGCTGTTTGGGCCGGCCTACAAGGGCATTCCCCTGGCCGTCGTGACCGCGATTGCCTACCACGAGCTGTACGGCAAGGAGGTCAAGTACTGCTGCGACCGCAAGGAGGCCAAGGACCACGGCGCCGATAAGGGCAACCTGTTGGGTTATGAGCCCAAGGACGGCGACCGCGTGGTCATGGTCGAGGACGTCACCACCAGCGGCAAGTCCATCGACGAGACCTATCCCAAGGTTAAGGCTGCTGCCGACGTCGAAATCAAGGGCCTGATCGTGTCCCTCAACCGCATGGAGGTCGGCAAGGGCGGCGTGACCACCGCGCAGAAGGAGATCGAGGCAAAGTACGGTTTCCCCGTCGCGAGCATCGTCTCCATGGCTGAGGTCGTCGAGACCCTCTACAACCACGAGATCGACGGCAAGGTTGTCATCGACGACGAGCTCAAGACCGCCATCGACGCCTACTACGAGCAGTACGGAGCACGTTAGTTACGGCGTTTTACCAAACGCCGTAACTGCTCGACGCTGCGCGGGCCGCATTTGGACAATCTGACGTTCAACTTCAAGGGCGC
>CATYUU010000003.1:0-81413 GCA_958413455.1 uncultured Collinsella sp.
GATTAATGGATAGAAACGGATGTTCTATCGGGACACACATTTTGTCCTATAAGCCCACTTTGCCATAGGTTGTCCGGCGGCGGGGCGCAGGTCGTTCCCCGTGGCGTCGCTCCTTTCGACGCTACGCTGCCTGGCTACTCGTTCCACTGGTGCTTTTTCATGTCGACGCAGCCGTTGTCTCGGAAGGCGACTCCTTCCTCCGTCAGTAGTGCTCGCTGGTCGGGGAAGTTTGGCGCGAGGCGTCCCGCGTGGTTGACGACGCGGTGGCAGGGATAATCGCCGTAGCGATCCGCCTCGCTCAGCACCGCTCCGACCAGGCGAGAGTTTTTCTCCCTGTCGATGAGGCGCGCTATCTGACCGTACGAGGCGACGCATCCCGCCGGAATCTCTGCCACGACGGAGAGAATCTCATAAACCAAATCTTCGTCCAGGACTTTTCCCATCGTATCGCTCCCGTGTTCGCTTTTGCCTTCGGGGGCGCGGCGCCGATCACCCGTGCTGCGATTTTCGCAGCTCCCCTTACCGAAGCATCGAGGGAAAGCGCGTGCGTGTCAAGGTTGTCTGGTCCAGTTGCTGGCTCGATGCCTCGAGATGTTCGCCTCAAGTGCGACCTGCCCCTATTGGAAAAGGATGCCGAAGATGTATTTGGTGATGGCGGAGCGGCGGATGACCCCCACGAGTTTGCCCTCGTCATCAACCACAGGAAGCTTCTTGAACTTCTTCTTCGCCAGCAGCGCGGCGACGCGGGCGATGCTCTGCTCGGGACGGGCACACACTACCTGACGCGTCGCGAAATCCATGACGCAGCGATCCTTCAGGTCTTCGATGCGCTGCTCAAGGCTCTGATCGTCGAAGTACAGCATGGACGCGTCGCCGCCCGTGAAGATGGTGTGAGCGCGATGCTGCGCGATGGCTCCCATGACATCGCCGTCGGAGATGAACCCGACCACCTGGTTGCGCTCATCGATTACGGGCATGCTGCTCACCTCGTTTTCGGCGAGCATGCGCACCACGTCGGAAATCGTGCAATCCTGCGTGCAGGTGAACGGCTCTTCAATCATGATGCTCGAAACGGGCGTCCCCTCGAGCTCGAGCGGGATGCGCTCGGACAGAATCTCGGACATCGCTTATGCCTCCTTCGTTTTCGGTGCGGTTTTCTTGGTGCGCACGCTGAATATGGCGCAGATAAGGGAAACGAGGCCGATTGCCGCGCACACCTTATAAGCGACGCCCGCGCCCACGGCGGTGGCTACTTGGATGCTCGCATCGACGCCGGCCGACGCGGTGACGCTTGTCATGACCGTGATGATGAGCGCCGTGCACAAACCGCCGGCGACCTGGCGGCCGGTGTTCGCGATGGCGTTGCCGTGGGCGATCATGTCATTTTTCAAGGCATTGACACCCCATGTGTTCACCGGCATGTTCGCGAGCGACTGGCCGGCGGACTGCAGCATGCAGAACAGCGCAACCACCAAGATGGGCGTGTTTACCGTCGAAAGCGAGAGCAGGAACAGGGCGCCGGTCATGAGGGCCAGGCCGACGATCGAGATGGCACGCGGACCGAACTTGTCGAACACCACGCCGGAGATAGGGCTGATGATGATGCCCACCGCCGCGGCGGGAAGCATGGCCATGCCGGTTTCGAAGGCCGAAGCGCCAAGCGAGGTTTGCAGCAGCAACGGCAACAGCGTGTTGGTGACCAGGCATGCGGCGTTGATGAGCGTGACGATGATGGCGGCCACGCGGAACTCGCGCGTCTTGAGCGTGCCCAGTTGAAGCAGCGGGTCCTCGATTTTGCCCTGGCGTACGACGAACAGCACCAAGCACACGACACCCGCGACGATCGAGCCGAGCACCACGGGGTTGCCCCAACCCATCGACGAGGCGCTCGAGAACCCGTAGAGAAGTCCGCCGAAGGCGATGGTGGAGAGGACGACCGAGGGCATGTCGAGCTTGGGGTTCTTCAGCTCGCCCACGTTTTTCAGCATGAACACGCCCAGCACCAGCACGAGAATTGCGAGGGGGACGATGGCGCCGATCATGGTGCGCCAGCCGTACGTGTCGATCACCGCGCCGCCTACGACGGGGCCGACCGCGGGACCCGCCGACATGACGATGCCCGCCATGCCCATAGCCGTTCCTCGTTTCTCGACGGGGAACACCAGCATGGGAACCACCGAGACAAGCGGCATGAGCACGCCTGAGCCCGCCGCTTGCAACACGCGACCGATGATGAGGAACAGGAAATCAGGGGCTGCGGCGCACAGCAGCGTGCCCAGCGCGAACACCAGCGTCGCCCCGAAGAATAGCGCGCGGGTGCTGAACTTGTCGATAAGGAACGCCGAAACGGGGACCATGATGCCGCTCACCAGCGGGTATATGGACATGATCCACTGGGCAGTCGAGGCATCGATGGCGAAATCGGACATGATGACCGGCAGCGCAGGCGACATCACCGTTTGGTTCAGTAGCGCCAAGAAGGCACCCAGGACGACGACCGCGACGATGCGGATCTGGGTACCGGTAATGCGCCCATTGGCGGGCGCGACCGTACAATTATCAGACATAAGCTTCCTTCGTATCTATTCGATTCTTCGCCGAAGGCGCGCCGGCCCACGGGCGAAATAACATGCACGTGCTATGCGTGCATCAGATACGACAGGAAGAAAGCGGCTGCTCAGAGCGCACTTGGGGAACAACAGGAGAGGCCCCGTATACCAGGGGCCGCCGAATTGCGATGTATGCTTTGGTCAAATCCTTCATAGCGGGGAGGTATTCTAGCAGCCGTCTTCGCCCCTTTCAAGGGATGTAACCCAGACGTTGATTTTCCTCACCGAGGCGCCATCGTTGACGGGTGGCGTGCTTCTCTATCGCCACACCGCGGGGCGAGGGAACGCCGCGGCGAGCTTGTACATCGGCTATGTGTGCAGCTGCGAGCGTGTCGCCGGCGCGCGCTGGGCGCCAGTCCGATCCGGCCGACTCTTGCCGACGGTCGGTCGCCGTCCTCCTCCATCTCCGCCTGCTCTGTTTTTGCTCGGCTCCCTTGTCGTATCATGGACGGACGAGAATTGAGCGAAGGCGGTACGTATGAACATCCAGATATTCGGCACGAAGAAAAGCTTCGATACTAAGAAGGCGCAGCGCTATTTCAAGGAACGTCGTGTGAAGTTCCAGTTCATCGACTTGAAGGAAAAGGGGATGAGCAAAGGCGAGCTCGAAAGCGTGGCGCGCGCCGTCGGCGGGATCGACGCTGTGATCGATCCAAAGGCGAAAGATGCCGACACGGTTGCGCTCGTACAGTATCTTGCTGCCGACCAGAAGTTCGAAAAGGTGCTCGATAACCAGCAGATTCTTCGTGAGCCCATCGTTCGCAACGGCCGCCAGGCAACCGTTGGCTACGAGCCTGACGTGTGGAAGGGCTGGGAATAAAGCGGCTGGGAATAAAGTGAAGCGCCCACGCCCGTGGTTTTATCCACGGACGCGGGCGCTTGCGTAAGACGTCTCTTGTCGTTTGAGTGGAGCGCCCCGGCGGCGCTGAACAACGCGCCCCGGTGACGTGGCTGAACTCGGGGCTCTTTGTGCCGCACATCTATGAGAGGAGAAATTCGATGCGTACGTGCGCTACTCCATGTAGCCACCCTGAATGGCGGAAACTGCATGCTCGGTAAAGAACTTGAGCGTGCCGGAGGTGTAACGATTAGCCTTGGGCTTCCAAGCGGCTCGGCGCTCGGCCAGGACGGCGTCGACCTCGGCCGGCTCCATCTCCTTGCCGGCGATGCCCACGATGGACAGCGAGCGCTCGGGGATGTTGATTCGGATAAGGTCGCCCTCCTCAATCAGGGCAATCGGACCGCCCGCAGCGGCCTCGGGCGAAACGTGACCGATAGCCGGGCCCTTGGAGGCGCCGGAGAAGCGGCCGTCAGTGATCAGGGCAATGCTCGCGCCCAGCTCGGGGTCGCTGGCGATAGCTTCGGTGGTGTAGAACATCTCGGGCATACCGGAACCCTTGGGTCCCTCATAGCGAATGATAACGGCATCGCCGGGCTTGACCTCGTGCGTCAGGACGGCGTGAATGGCGTCCTCCTCGCAGTCGAACGGACGGGCCTTGAGCGTAGCCTGGAACATCTCGCGCGGAACGACGGTGTGCTTGACGACCGCGCCCTCGGGAGCAAGATTGCCGTGGAGGATGGCGATGGAACCGTCGGTGCCGAAGGCCTGGTCAAACGGACGGATGATGTCCTCGCGCTTGAGATTCCACTTCTCAAGGTAACGACCGCACTTCTCGTAGTAACCGTTGTTCTTGAGGTCCTCGAGGTTCTCGCCGAGAGTCTTGCCGGTGACGGTCATAACGTCGAGGTGGAGCATCGACTTGATCTCCTCCATAATGCGCGGCACGCCGCCCGCATAGTAGAAGAACTGCGCCGGCCACTCGCCTGCGGGGCGAACGTTGAGCAGGTAGTGGGCGCCACGGTGCAGGCGATCGAAATCGTCGGCGGACATCTCGATGCCAAACTCGCGGGCGATCGCGGGAATGTGCAGCAGCGAGTTGGTGGAACCGGAGATGGCGCCGTGGACCATGATGAGGTTCTCGAAGGATTCCTTGGTCACGATGTCGCGGGGGCACAGGTTGTGCTCGGAGAGCCACACGGACTGACGGCCAGCCTCGCGCGCAAACTCACGCAGATCGGAGCTGGTTGCGGGCAGCAGGGCCGTGCCGGGGAGCATAAGGCCCAGGGCCTCGGCGGTAACCTGCATGGTCGACGCGGTGCCCATAAAGGAGCAGGCGCCGCAGCTGGGACATGCGTTGTGCTTGGCAAACTCAAGCTCCTCGCGAGAGATCTCGCCGCGCTCGTAGCGGGCAGAAATCGCGCCGAGCTGCTCCAGGGTCAGCAGGTCAGGGCCTGCATCCATGACGCCGCCGGTAACGACGATGGAGGGGATGTTGATGCGACCCATGGCCATGAGGTTCGCAGGCAGGCCCTTATCGCAGCTGGCGACAAAGACGCCGGCGTCGAACGGGGTGGCCTTGGCATGAATCTCGATCATGTTGGCGATCATGTCGCGACTGGGCAGCGAGTAGTTAATGCCGTCGTGGCCCTGGGCCTCGCCGTCGCAAATGTCGGTGCAGAAGTAACGAGCACCGTGACCGCCAGCCTCGGCAACGCCAGCACGGACCTCCTCGACCAGATCAAACAGGCCGGCAGAACCCGGGTGCGAGTCGCCGAACGTCGACTCGATAATGACCTGCGGCTTGTCCAGATCCTCGATGGACCAGCCAGAGCCCAGACGCAGCGGGTCCATCTCGGGGCTGATGGTGCGAAACTTGCCGGAACGCGGCTGCAGCTTGACAACCAGGTCGGCTGCCTCCTGCTGAATCTGTGCCTTGGTCTTCTCGTCCATGATGCTCTCCTCTTTTGATTTGAACGGTTGTACCAATCGTTGGTTAATGAATCAGGTGTAAATGGGTACCGAGCGATGCCCTCGGCAAAAGATGCTTAGCTACGCGAACTAGGCGAAGAACGAAATCACCAGGGCGCAGGCAAGACCCGAAAGGCCGATGAGCGTCTCCATAACGGTCCAGGACTTGAGGGTGGTCTTCTCGTCAATCTCCAGGAACGAGGAGCACATCCAAAAACCGGCATCGTTGACGTGCGAGAGGGCCGTGGCACCGCCGCAGATAGCAAGACAGATAGCGGCACGCATGAGCACTGAGGCTCCGGAAACCGCAGGCATGGCGGCCATAATGCCCGATGCCATGGTCATAGCGACGATGGAGCTGCCGACAGAGGCACGCACCATGACGGCAATCAAAAAGGCAACGACCACCAAAGGCAGCGGTGAGGCCTCGAGCATAGGGCCGATAACCTGGCCCAAGCCGCAGTCCTGCAGCATCCAGCGAATGACGCCGCCACAGGCGATAACCAGCAAGATCATGCCGACGGGCTTAAGAGAGCGGTCGAGCAGGGCCTTGAGCTCGGCGCCGGAGTAGCCGCGGCGCGCGCCCAGCAGATACATCGCGACGAGCGTGGCAAGCGTCAAAGCGACGAACGGCTTGCCCAGGAAGGCGAGAATCGAGGCGAGCTCGGCGGGCATGGGGATATAAGAGGACAACGTGCCCAGCAAAATCAGACAAAGCGGCGTGAGCACGATGGCAAGCACCATGCCAAAGGAGGGAAGCTCTTTTTCATCGCTCGCACCCTCGGCAGAGGTAAAGTGCTCCGGAACATCGGTAAAAATGCGACCGCCCACGTTGCGGCCCCACACGACGCCGGCAATCGCCATAGCGATAAAGGCGGTGGGGATACCGACGAGGATCATGGTGCCCAGGTCGACACCGAGCGTGCCGGCGACCAGAACCGACCCGGCGGATGGCGGCACAAACGCATAGCCAGCGGCAAGTCCCGCGAGCAGCGCGATGCCGTAGTAGAGCGTCGACTTTTTGGTCTGCGATGCCACGCTAAACGCAGGCGGAATCAAAACGACTACGCCCGCCTCAAAGAACACCGTGGTGCCGATGACCAAACCGGTGATGCCCAGCGCCCAGCTGGAGTGGCCCTGGCCAAAGGCGTCAATGAAGGTCTGGGCGATCTTCTTGGCGCCGCCGCTCTCCTCAAGAATCTGGCCAAACATCGAGCCGAGGCCAATGAGCAGGGCGATGTTTTGCAGCGTGGTTCCCACGCCCTTGGTGACAGTGTCCGCCACCAGGTCGAGCGGCATACCGGCGCCGATGCCGATCGCGAGCGCCGAGACCATCATCGAAAGCACAGGATGCAGCTTGAACTTAATGATGAGCGCAAGCAGCAGCGCGATGCCCACGATAGCGGCGATGACCAGCCTGGTGGGGTCGGCCATAAACGTTGGGTCTGACATCTTTCCTCCAATTCATCAGACCTTTTGAATTCGCCTTAGACTATAGCGTGTTTTCAATAGGTCTGATGTTTAAAAGGGAAACTTTTTTCTAATACATCTGATGTATTTCCTGAACGATCTGTTTTTGACGGTAAACGGCTACTTACAGCTCTCCATTGTCGGAGCGAACCACCGCGGCTTCTGTAAATGAGCTAGAATAGCTCTGATGAATTCTATTGATATGAGGTGAAGCGTGGCACGAGCCGATTCGGGACTCCCCGAGCAGATAGCAGATAAAATCATTCAACTGATCCTGGATGAGCATCTTGAGCAAGGCGACCGCCTGCCCAAGGAGGCTGTGCTCGTCGAGCGCCTGGGTGCTGGCAGGAGCACCGTACGCGAAGCCATGAAGCTGCTGCAGTCGCGCAACATCGTGCGCATTAAGCAGGGCTCGGGCACCTATGTGGCATCAAACCCCGGCGTTGCCGACGACCCGCTGGGCTTTACCTTTATCGACGACAAGCAGCGTCTGGCGCGCGACCTACTCGAGGTGCGCTTTATGATCGAGCCGCAGATTGCACGCATGGCAGCCGAGCACGCAACCAACGACCAGGTCGTCTGTATCAAAGAGCTCTGCGACGAATCCGAGCGCCTGGCCGAGGCCGGTGAGGATTACTCCGCCGCCGACACCGCGTTCCACAATGCCATTGCCGAGAGCTCCGGAAACCTCGTCGTTCCCCGCCTAATGGGCGTGCTCAAGGCGTCTGTCCCCCTGTTTATTGACGTGACCGGCAAAAAGCTGGTTGAGGAGACCATCCGCACCCACCGTGGCGTGGCCGACGCCATCGCCGCGCGCAATCCCACCGCAGCGCACGATGCGATGTATTTGCATCTGGTGTACAACCGCAACATGATCGCAGAGGGCACGCAGGAACAGAGCGAATAAACGTCCGCGCGGCAAGGGCGAGATCACCGTTTACCTTTTAAAAGTGAACGTTCACCTGATTTTAGGAGAATCTGACTTTTAATTCGCCCTCTTCTCCTATACTGACCTTGTATGAAAAGCAAGACTTATATAGATGAACGTTTCTTTTGAAAGGATCGCTATGTCTGATCTTATGGACAGCTTCCGCCTGGATGGCAAGGTCGCGCTCGTAACCGGCGCCACCTATGGCATCGGTATGGCCATTGCCGAGGCGCTCGGAGAGGCCGGCGCCAAGATCGCCTTTAACGCACGTCACGCCGACAAGGTCGCCGAGGCCGAGAAGCACTACCGCGAGCTGGGCTTTGAGGCCCATGGTTACGTGGCAGACGTCACCGACGAGGCCGTCGTCGCCGAGCTCATCGCCAAGATCGAGGCCGACTTTGGTACCACGCCCGATATCCTGGTCAACAACGCCGGCGTCATTCAGCGCACCCCGATGCTCGACATGAGCGCCGAGGACTTCCGTCGTGTCGTCGATATTGACCTCAACGCACCGTTTATCGTGTCCAAGGCCTGTCTGCCCGGCATGATCGCCAAGGGCCACGGCAAGATCATCAACATCTGCTCGATGATGAGCGAGCTGGGTCGCGAGACCATCGCCGGCTATGCCGCGGCCAAGGGCGGCCTGAAGATGCTCACCAAGAACATCTGCTCCGAGTTTGGCGAGGCCAACATCCAGTGCAACGGCATTGGGCCCGGCTACATCGCCACGCCGCAGACCGCGCCGCTGCGCGAGACGCAGCCTGACGGAAGCCGCCATCCGTTTGACCAGTTCATCATTGCCAAGACGCCGGCCGCCCGTTGGGGCACGCCCGAGGACCTGAAGGGCCCCGCCGTGTTCCTGGCTTCCGACGCGTCGAACTTCGTCAACGGCCACATCCTCTACGTCGACGGCGGCATCCTCGCATACATTGGAAAGCAGCCTCAATAAGCGTCACCGCAACTGCCCACATCAGGTTTCATCCACTCGTTTTTCATTTGAGTTGCGGTGAGATAAGGATTGGTTTTGGCTTCTATCAGGCAAAACAGTCCGTATTCCACCGCAAGTTAGAAATAGGAAGGTAATTCGCAATGAAAATCGCTCTGATCAACGAAAACTCTCAGAACTCCAAGAACCCTATGATCGAGGCTGCCCTTAAGAAGGTTGTCGAGCCCATGGGCCACACCGTCTTTAACTATGGCATGTATGCCGACGCCGACTCCAAGCCCCTCACCTATGTGCAGAACGGCATCCTGGCCGCTGTGCTGCTCAACTCCGGCGCTGCCGACTACGTCGTGACCGGCTGTGGCACCGGCGAGGGCGCCATGCTCGCCTGTAACTCCTTCCCCGGCGTGCTGTGCGGCCACGTTGCCGACCCGCTCGACGCCTACACCTTTGCCCAGGTCAACGATGGCAACGCCGTTGCCATGCCCTTCGCCCTCAAGAACGGCTGGGGCCAGGAGCTCAACCTCGAGTACACCTTTGAGAAGCTCTTTGGCTTTGGTTCGGGCAACGGCTATCCTGCCGAGCGCGTTGAGCCCGAGCAGCGCAACAAGAAGATCCTCGACGGCGTGCGCGCTGTGACCATGCGTCCGCTCGTCGACGTCCTGGGCGAGATCGATCAGGACCTGGTGAAGGGCGCACTTGCCGGCGAGCACTTCCAGGAGTACTTCTTTGCCAACGCAACCGACGAGGCCATCATCGCCAAGGTCAAGGAGATTCTGGACCTCTAATCGCATGACTCATTGCAGCTGACGCAAGCGGCGGTCGTCCCATGTACGGGACGACCGCCGCTTTTTGCTATCTACCGACTGACGCCGCGGGGATAGGCCTCACATGCACCAAGGGGTTGACTAGAGCTCGCAAGCAACCTTGTAGCCATCGCCGATGGCGTCGCGGATGTTGCCGCACTTGTTGGCATCGCCCAACACGTGGGTGGTAACGCCGGCTGCAGCAAGGTCGTCGGCCAACTTGGTATTGGGGCGATAGCCCATGGCAAGTACCAGCGTATCGGCATCGGCGATGGTGTGGATCTCGCCGTCCTTTTCGTAGCTGATGGCGTCCTCGGTAATCTCGGTCACCTTGGCCTCGGTCAGCACGTGAACGCCCTTGGAGAGCATGCGCGTGATGAGCACCGCGCGACCGGCGCCGCCCTCGTTGGCGGCGAGCGTCTTGGTCATCTCGATGACGGTGACGTCGCGGTTGGCCGGCGACAGGTCGTTGACCAGCGGGGCCAGGTAGTCGGCCGTCTCGCAACCGACGGTGCCGCCGCCGACGATGACGATCTTCTTGCCCGGGAAAGCCTTGCCACCAAGCAGGTCGTCAGCCGTCATAACCTGCTTAAAGCCCTGCATAAAGGCCGGAGCGATAGGCTCGGCGCCATAAGCCAGGACAACCTCGTAACCCGCGTAGTCACGCTGAATGTCCTCGGCAGTAAGCTCGGTGCCAAATACGCACTTCACGCCGGCCTCGGCCAGGCGACGGTACTGATACTTGATCACGCGGGTGAGCTCCTGCTTTGCCGGCGGAACGGCTGCGATGCGCATCTCGCCGCCCGGCTCATCCTGCTTATCCACGAGCACCACGTTGTGGCCGCGCTTGGCGGCAATGTAGGCTGCCTCCATGCCCGCAGGACCAGCACCCACAACGAGCACGTTCTTGGCCTCGGCGGCAGGCTCGTAGCCAGCTTCGTCGCGCTCCACGTCCGGATTAACGGTGCAAGAGATGCGCTTGCCGAACATAATGCCGTTCAGGCAGCGCAGGCAGCCAATGCAGGGGCGAATATCGTCGGCGTTGCCGGCAGCGGCCTTATTGCAGAACTCGGCATCGCACAGATTGGCGCGGCCCATCATGCAGATGTCGGCAGCGCCGTCCTCGATCAGCTCCTCGGCGATCCAGGCCTCGTTGATACGTCCGACGGTGGCGACGGGAATGTTGACGTGCTTTTTGATCTCGCGCGAGCAGGCGGCATGCGAGGCCTGCTGAGTACCGGCGGCGGGAATTGCGGAACCGCGCTTGATGGTGGTACCGCCCGAGACGTGAATCATGTCGACGCCGGCCTTCTCCAAGCGACGCGAGACATAGATCATGTCGTTGAGGGTCAGGCCGCCATCGGTGTACTCGTCGCCCGAGATACGGACGTCGATGATAAAGTCCTTGCCGCAGCGCTCGCGAATCTCGGCGATGACCTCGAGCAAAAAGCGCATGCGGGCGTCGAGCGAGCCGCCGTACTCATCGGTGCGCTTGTTGTAGAGCGGAGTCAAAAAACCGCCGAGCATGCCGTGGGCGTGCGCCGCATGGACCTCGACGCCATCGACACCGGCCTTCTGCATACGCACGGCAGCGTCGCCAAACTGATGCGTGAGCTCGTGAATCTCATCGACCGTGATAGGACGCGGTGCCTCACGGGCATAGGACGGTCCCACGAAGGACGGAGCGATCAGGCGCGGCGTGCCCGGAATGTTAAAGGCCATGTAGGCGGGGTGAAAGAGCTGCGGCATGATCTTGCAGCCATACTCATGCACGGCGGCGGCGAGCTTTTCCCAGCCGGGGATAAACGTGTCGTCGTAGCAGCACATGTCACCCGGCAGATAGGTATAGGTGGGCTCGACCGTCACGACCTCGGTAATGATGAGGCCAACACCGCCCTTGGCACGGGCACGGTAATGATCGACCAAGTCATCGGTCACATAGCCATGATCGGCCAGGTTGGTGGACACCGGCGGCATAAAGACGCGGTTCTTGACCTCGGTCGTACCGACCTTGATCGGGCTAAAGAGCATCGGGTAGGCGGATGACTCCATACAGGCTTCCTTTCGTTTGAGCCGCTCGGCGGCAGTTGCTAACGTACCTATCGTACCAGCAACCGTGCAGCACCCGACCGCACGCGCTCCCCCAGTCTCTGCTCAACCCCCAAAAAGTTGCGGTGGAATACGGAGTAGATAAGGCTTTTGACAGCCAAAACAGTCCGTATTTCACCGCAACTGATGGGTGGGATGGGTTAGAGACCCAGGTAGCTGGTGATGCCTTCGACGGCAAGCTTGGCACCTGCCACGGCATGGACCACGGTGAGCGGGCCGTTGACCACGTCGCCGGCGGCAAAGACGCCAGGCACCGTTGTCATGCCGTTCTCATCGACCGAAAGAAGGCCGCGATGGTCGGTCTCCAAGCCACCCGTCGTAAGCACAAGCTTGTCCTTGGGCACCTGCGAAGCCGCAATCACAACCGTGTCGGCAGACGCATGGTCGAGCTCTTCCTCATAGCCCACCACATTGTTGTCCTCGTCAAAGATAGCCGTCTCGAACACCGGACCGTTATCGTCGATGGCGCAGATCGCCTTGCCGCACACAATCTCGGCACCGTCAAGCTCGGTCAGCTCCACCTCGTCATCGATGGCCGAGATATGGCGCGATCGAGCATACACGGTGACCTTACGAGCGCCCGAGCGCAGCGCCGTGCGGGCCACATCCATGGCCACGTTACCGGCACCGATGACCGCCACATTCTGTCCGATCGCCACGCTCGAAGGATCGACCAGGTAATCGATACCAAACAGCACGTTGCCGCGCGACTCGCCGGGAATACCCAGTTTGCGAGCTCGCCAGGTACCGGTGCCAACAAAGACCGCATCGTAGCCGTCGCGCAGCAGGTCGTCGATGTGGAGCGCACCGCCGATGGTAGTCGACGGACGAACGCGCACGCCGAGCGAGCACATCACGTGACGATACTTTTGCACGAGCGCACGGGGCAGGCGGAACTCGGGGATACCGTACTCCAGCACACCGCCGATCTCGGGGCGCTGCTCAAATACCGTGACGGCACAGCCCAGCTGGGCCATCTTAATGGCCACGGTAATACCGGCAGGACCGGAACCGACCACAGCAACCTGTTTGCCGCACGACGGCGCGGGCGTCCACTCCTTACGATCCAAATACGCTGTCGAGATATAGTTCTCGATGCTCGAGAAATGTACGGGTGTGCCCTTGCGGCCCTGGATGCAAGCACCCTCGCACTGGCCCGAATGGTTGCACACCATGGAGCAGACCGCGCTCATGGGATTGTTCTGGAACAGCAGCTCGCCCGCCTCTTCTAGACGACGCTGTTTGAACAGGTCGATGACCCGCGGAATAGGCGTCTGAACCGGGCAGCCCTTAATCTGACAGAACGCCCTTTTACAACCTAGGCAACGATTCGCCTCTTCGACAATGTGGATAGCCACGCAACTCCCCTTTTTAATGCAATCCAATGGGGCGACGATAAAGACCCTTCACCGCCGCCCCATACAGGTAATCTCAATCTGCCGACACGGCAAAAGCCAATGCTATAACTCGCGATGCGAAGCCCCGCAGCGAGCGGACATGTGCTCGAGTGTCGCCAGGCAGTCAGCCGCCGTCGCCGGCACGCTGTTCTCGACCACGCAGGGAATCCCAGGGCAGGCGGCGGCAGCCCAGGCCACCACGGGCTCAAAGTCATAGCGACCCGTCTCGCCCACGCCGTGGCACACCAGGCGTGAACCCGTACCGTCGCACCATCCGGCTTCGTCCTCGTTATCAACGACCTCAAAATCCTTGGCGTGCAGCACGCGGATCTTACTGCCGCATAAGTAGAGCATGCGCGCTGTGATTTCCTGCGCTTCGTCAACAACGCTGGGGTGCAGCAGCGACACTGGGTCGTAGATCACGCCGAGCGACGGGCTCGAGACGCGCTCCAGCACCTCACGGCAGCGATCCGGCGTATTAACCGTCTCGTTCCAACCGGGCTCGATCAGTATTTGCCCGCGCACGGCCTCGGCCCGATCGCAGACGTGTGCGAGTCCGTCCATAAAAGCCTCGAGTGCCTCATCAGTCGTGCGGTCGTCAGCAACGCGGTTCTGCGCATTGGGGCGACCGGTCTCGGTACCCACCGGGCATCCGCCGAGCATCTGGGCAAAGTTCAAGCACGCCTCGTACTCGGCAAAGTTATCCATGAGCTGTTGGCGATCGGGCGTCGCCAGATTCTTATAGCAGCCGAGCACGGCGACCGAAACGCCCGCCTCGTCGAGCACCGCACGCAAATGGTCGGCAAGCTCGCGGGTCAGGCCGCCTCGATCGATCCCCATCGATGCGTAGAGCACCTTGCTCGGCAGCTGAATGCACGAAAAGCCCAGCTCTCCCGCCATGCGAATGCGTTCCTCGACGGTTCCCTGCGGAAGGTCGTGCAAACGTACGCCCGGAGTAATAGCCCCCACGTTATTCACATCCCTTATGAGCGTTGATGCCCGGGGTGTATCCGCCAAACGGGTCCTCGATGGAGCACACGCCCGAGGGGGCGAGCGGATCGCGCTTACCGGCCAGCTTGTCGTGATGCATGGTCTCGATATAGGCAAGCACCAGCGGCGCCACACCCTTTGCATCATTTTTGACCACGGGCTCGCTCATGTAGTAATCAAACGTGCCCTCGCGGTGCGC
Source organism: uncultured Collinsella sp. (assembly GCA_958413455.1). Classification (GTDB taxonomy): domain Bacteria; phylum Actinomycetota; class Coriobacteriia; order Coriobacteriales; family Coriobacteriaceae; genus Collinsella. The sequence continues at coordinate 14,261 of CATYUU010000003.1, forward strand.
GGTGTTTCCCAAGCCCGCAACCAGGCAGATGTTGTCGAGCGCCAGCTGCCCATCATGCTCGGACAGGCAGGTCTCGCAGATGCCGTCGAAGGCGCGACGGCCGTACTGGTAGTAACGCTCGCCCAGCACGCCCAGACGCACGCCCTTCATGATGGCGTTGGCAAAGATGGCGCTGCCCGACTCCTCCAGGTAGTTAGGAGCGATATTGGGCAGGTTGATGACCTGGTGCCACATGCCGGTCTTCTCGTCCTGATACGGCAGCATGGCGTCGATCAGATCGTGGAACATCTTGCGGATCTCGTCCTTCTCGGCCGACATCGAAGGCGGCATAAGCTCCCAGGTGTCGATGAGCGCCATGGCAAACCAGCCCTCGGCGCGCAGCCAGAAGTTAGCCGAAAGGCCGGTGACCGGGTCGCACCAGAACTGTTTGCGGCTCGCGTCGTAAGCGTGATAGTACAGACCGTTGAGGGGGTTGCGCATCAGGTCATGCACGACCTGGAACATATGGAAGCTGTCCGAGCAGGCACGACGGTTGTGGAAGCTCAGCTCGTACTGCATGTAGAACGGCTGGGCCATATACATGCCATCGAGCCAGATCTGGTTGGGATAGACGGCCTTGTGCCAAAACACGCCTTCTTTGGTGCGCGGCTGGGTCTCGAGCTGGCGGTAGATGGTGTCCATGGCGGCACGGTACTTGGGCTTGCCCACCAGGTCATAGAGCTTGTAGAGGGTCTTGCCCGCATTGACGTTATCGAGGTTGTACTCCTGCGGGTTGTAATGCTTGATGGTACCGTCGTCCTGGACAAAGAAATCGATGTAGTCATCGGCAAAGGTCAGGTAGCGCTGCTCACCCGTGATCTCGTACAGCTCGATGAGCGCCTTGATCATGCAGCCGTCGATATAGTTCCAGGTGTTCTCCTTGCCGGCGCGAATCTTTTCGATATTCCAAGCCGGCGCCTGCGGCGTAGAGGTTTCGATCAACTGCTCGATATAACGGTCCAGGATTTGATTGCAACCCATTGCTGTCCCCTCTGACATAAACGATAGGTGAACGTTACCCCTAGTGTAACGCGAACGAGGAATATAGGGTGAACGTTAACCCTATATTCCTCGCGAACGGCAGACTTTTAGCGGCAAACGGCGGTGAGACCCGCGGCGATGCGATGCGCCAGGCGCTCATAGCCGGCAGGACTGTAATGCAGACCGTCCGGCATATAGAGCTCGCGGTGCTCCGGCAAAAACGGGCTGATACCGCTTTGCGCATACAGGTCAATCACCGGCACGGAGTAGCGGTCGCAGACCTCGAGCATCGCTCGCACGTAGGCGACCTGCGTCAACCCCAGGTGGTTGAGCTCGTCGCTTGCCGGGATATCCTTCTCGTGCTTGCCGCTCGTCTTGCACGGCGTCATAAACACGAGCTTTGCCCGAGGCGAGCGCGCCGTGATGGTACGGATCAGGTAATCGAGTGCACCATAGAACTCATGCACGTCCGTGCTGCCGAGCTCTCCAAGCGGCACGTTGCGGCTAAAGTCGTTGACGCCGCCAAAGACGATGTAGATATCGGCCGCATCGTCGATACCGTCAAGGCGCTCGACAAACGAATCGGTACGGTCGGCCTTGATGGCGATACGCGAACCCTTGATGCCAAAGTTCTCGACGACCGCGCCTCCCAGCAACGCGCCCAAATGCGAGGTCCACGAGATGTCGTTGCCTCCCCCACCGCAGCCGTTGTCGCCCCAGGTCGTTGAGTCGCCAAAGCAGCAAATGGTCGATTCACTCAAACTCTTCGTTTCCATAATCTTCTCCTCATCCGCCCATCGGCGGTCATACAGGAACGTACCGTTTATTCGCAGCATGCCGAGGGGCTATGCACGGGCGCATTCCGCAACGTGCGAATCGAGCCATTCGATATCCTCGGCAAGATGTGTCACGCCCAGATGGTGTTCACCCGGACACACCTCGTGCCGCAGGCCATCTCTGCGACCCAGTAACTTGTAGGCATCGCGCACGATCTCGAGCTGCTCGTCAACATTTTTCAGCCCGCGCGAACCGTTCAGATGATCCTCTTCGCAGCTCTGCACCAACAGCGGGCGTGGCGCAATAAGCGAGGCAATATCGCCCATGTCGAGCAAGCGCCAAAGTCCGGGTGTGTAGTTGCAGCTGCAATTGCCGTTGAGGTGCAGCAGCGAATCATCGACACCGTACAGGTAGCCCGAGACAAACGTCTTGCATACGCGTGGGTCGAGCGCCGCCAGATACAGCGTCATGTATCCGCCGCCCGAAAAGCCAAAACAGCCCAGGTCGTCCATGGCAATGTCGCCGCGCGCCTCTAGGTAATCGATCAGACGCATGTTATCCCAGGCGTTGAGACCCGCAACGGTAAGTCCCAGCGGCTCGGCCATGCGCGCCTGGTTTAGGCACGTGCCGCGCAGAAAGCTGTTCTCGTCATCGCCCTGGCCCTTCCAGTCACGACGGTATCCCCAACCGCGTGCGTCGGGGCAGACGGTCACGTAACCCATGCGTGCCAAACGCAGACCGTAGTCGTAATTGAACTTACGCACGGCATCATCGACCGCCGGCACGCCCGCAACACCGGCTACGCTTGCAGCACCCGCTCCCTGATGGCCATGCGGGCAGATATAGCAACACTTGCGGCCGCACGCATCGAGCTTAGGCGACTGCGGCTCGAGCAGGTAGAACGGCATCCAAACGTCGCGCTCCACCTGCAGCATCGCATGGGTGCGCACGATGCCGCCGGCAACCCGCACGCGGCTGAGCTCACGAATCTCAATCGGGACGCGGTCCATAAGCGAAAGGCCCAAAACATCGTACAGACGAGTCCTGGTCGCAATCTTCCACGCCTCAAAATCTGCAGGAGTCTTGCCCGTAAAAGCAGCCGAACGTCCCTCGCGCTTCAGCCGGGCACGCAGCGCAGGCTCGTCTTCGCAGTACGTCTCGATGTGCACGGTGCGGCCATTGGCAGATAGCCCAGCCGTCTCAACCGCATCACCGTCGCCGCCCTCGGGATCCCAGCCATCCCCACCGGCAAGCACCTGCTCGCGAGCGTACCCGGCGGCAGCCATCACATCGAGTTTATTTGCCCACGGCACCCAGTCGGTAGTATCACCCGCCGGCCCATGCAGGATTGCGCCAGCATACTGCGCGCAGCTGTGCGCCGCCGGCTTATTCCAATCCCACCAGCCTTCGCGCTTGATATGTCGCCCCAGCCAGCAATCGATCAGCACAGTTTGCGCCCATTCGCGCCAAGGACGACCCAGGTAGACCGAATCCGGCGCCACGCCATCCGGAGCTGTAAACGAACAGCCGTGGAACACAAATCCGTACGGCTCGCCTTTAGGCGTGGAGGCTGCCGTTACATACCCGTTGACATCCATATCGCGATTGAGCGAGCGAATCTCGCACCCCTCAAAGTAGGCACGCGCGCCGCCAAAGATAAAGTCGACATCGCCCTCGATCCGGCAACGTCGAAAATACTGGCGCCCCACCCGGCGCGGCGCATACTGTTTGGGTCCTATAAACCCGCCCGGTTTGGCCTCATGCGGCGGCAGCGGACCCAAAAACAGTGTGTCCTGGTGCCCCTTAATGCAGCAGGCATCGACAACCAGACGGTCGCCATCGGCATACAGGGCAATCGCCTGACCGACCTCGCGCCCATCGCCCGCATCGTTTTCGATCGTGAGGTTCTCGAGCCGTACGTCGTCGGCATCGACCAAAACGGTATAGGTCCTAAACGTGCCGAGCGTGCCGTCCACGCCCGAGCCGTCCTCCGAAGGCATCTTGGCACCCAGGCTGCCCACGATACGCACGCTGTCGGCCGTCTCTCCCTCAATCGTCACATGCGAGCGATGAATCTCGACCCGCTCGCGATACTCGCCCGGATCGACGCGAATCATCACCGGTTGCTCGGCATCCGGATAGAGCTGATCGGCTGCCGCCAAGGCATCGGAAATCGTTGGATACGCTCCTGCCGCAGCCCTCGAAACGCGCAGCGTATAGATACTTTCGCTCATCGTCCATCACGCTCCCAGGAAGCGAACTGTTCAGGCCAGCCCTGAACTTGTGGCTGAATATGCTCGGCGCAGCCCTTAAATGCCGTTAGGGCCGTGGCGAGCGATGCCCCATGCTTTCCATGCGGAAAGACATGTAGGCTAAAGCCAATCCCGTGGTCGGCAAGAGCCTGCGCAAGAAGGAGGCTATTTTGAACTGGTACCGATGCATCCTCGGCGGTATGCCACAAGAACGTACGGGGGAAGCCCTCGCCCACCATATTCTCGATCGACAACTTTTGAGCCAAAGCGCCATCGGCACCCGTTAGGTGTTCAAATGAACCACGATGAGCATAGTCCCCCGAGCTTACGACCGGATAGCCCAAGCAAAGTGCGTCAGGCCGAATCGACTCAGGAGATGCCGCAATCGACTCTGCAAGCCAGGGTTGGTCCCAAAGCGCCCCGAGCAAGCCAACTAGATGCCCACCGGCCGAAAAACCCATGACCGTAATCCGATCAGGATCGACACAGTACTCTGCCGCATGGCCTCGGACGGTATCGACCGCCCGCGCGAGTTCTTGCAATGCCAGCGGATAGACAGCCGGAGCAACCGAGTAGTTCAGCACAAACGCTTGGTAGCCCATCGCCAACAAACGGAGCGCTACCGGCTCGCCTTCGCGCGGCGAAACGTGATCGTAGCCGCCTCCTGGCACGACCACAACTGCAGGCAGCGGTTTTAAAGCATAAGCATCTTCGGTCGGGGCAAAAACATAAGACGTAATCGTGGCAGACGAGCCATCGACCCCGACAGGAATCGTTTTATTGAGCATGTATTCCCTTTCACCATGATGCGTAGCGCAGCGCACACGGCCGTATCGCACAAGGGCTGCATTGCCGATTTATCCGACAATGCAGCCCTGGTCATCAACCCGAGTTAGGAACGGACAACCTTGTCGACGTTCTGGAGCTGCAGCTCCTCGCCGTCCTGGCCCTCGATCACCACATTTTGCAGGTCGAGCACCTTGACGTTTTGCGCAATGATGCCCTGACGCACCATGGGCTCAACGCCGCAGGCCATGGCCGGGACAAAGGGCTCGGCATCGTCGGCAAAGGTCACGTGAACGTCTTGGAACGTCAGACGCGTCACCTTGCTCTCGGGCAGACCCGTGATATAGGCCGCGGCAGCATGGCAGTTGGTGGCCTCGATATCGCAAAACGTCGTGGCACCAAAGCCGGGCGTGCGGTCGTCGACAGGCAGCGTCTCGCGAGACTGCACGTAATCGGTCTTGCCGTCCTTGTCGCAGAAGTAGAAGGAGTTGACCACGAAGGGCGTGAGCACCTCATCCATGCGAATGTGCTCAAAGGTAATGCCCTCGTTGACGGCATCCTTGCCGCGCCCGCGGCGGGTCTTGACGCGCAGGCCGCGGTCGGTGCGCTCAAAGAGGCACTTGCTCACGGTAAGGTCCTTGATGCCGCCGGCAGCCTCTGAACCCAGGACCACGGCGCCGTGACCATCGTGCATGTAGCAGTGAGAGATCAGCACGTCGTGCGTGGCGGGACGAAGCTCGGGCTCAATACCCAGCTTGCCGCTCTTGATGGCGATGCAGTCGTCGCCCACCGAGAACTGGCAGCCCAAGATGCGGACAAAGCCGCAGCTCTCAGGATCGAAGCCGTCGGTGTTGTGGGAGTTCTTGGGACCCTCGATGGACAGGCAGAGCGCATCGACGTGCTCGCACAGGATGGGGTGGATGTTCCACGCCGGGCTATTGCGCACGGTGAAGCCGGCCAAGCTCACGTTCTCACACTCGGATAGGAAGATCATGCGCGGGCGGGCGACCTCACGGCCCTCCTCCGGGCGAAAGATGTTCTTAAAGTCCTTGTTCCACCAGTTGTCCTCGGCAAAATCAGTCTGACCGTCGATCGCGCCGCGACCATAGATGCACACGTCGTGCACGCTCAGACCCGTAAAGGTAGAGCAGTAGGTCGAGAAGCTCTCGCCCTCCCAGCGGCCCAGGGGCAGCATATCGGTGCCGGCATACCCGGCACCCTCGTTGCCCGTGACCGTGCCCGGAATGTAGGCAAGCGAGGCACGATCGTGGCGGGCCAGCAGCACCGCTCCCTCGGCGAGCTCGATGTTGATATTGCTCTTAAGAAAGAGAGACTTGATGCGATAACTACCGGCGGGGATCAGCACGCGGCCACCCTTGGGGCAGGCCATGATGGCAGCCTGGATGTTGGTGGTGTCATCATGCTCGGCATCGCCCTTGGCGCCACAGTCGCGAACGTTGATGGTAAAGGGCTCAGCCGGCGTGGTGACACCTACGCTCAGCTCACGCTCGCCACAAACAAAACGAACCAGGTTGCGCTTGCCGGGGGTCAGGCCGTCGACATAGGTCTCGACCGTATTCGTGGTACCGGCGGGCTCGTCGTTGACAAAGATCTCCCACGTATCGGCGCAGGTAAAGTAACCGCCGTCGTCAAGCTCGATAACCGCCGCGCGCGCGTTGCGCCAGATAACGTTCGTCTCCATGGGTTTCTCCCTCAAAAAGATGCTCTAAAGGCAAATTGTACGCTGTTGAAAAAGGGCCGTGCCTGCCGGCGGAATTCCGGTGGCACGGCCCTGTGATTTGGACGATATGTCGGCCTTACTCGGCGGGAGTTACGCTACCGTCCTGGAAGCCAACGTTGTTGTGGGCAAAGCAGTCCTCGTACTTAAAGCCGGAGAGCTCCTCGCAAAGCGCCTTGACCTCGGGCTTGACGTCGGCCATCTTGCCACCCTCCTTGACTCGGTGAATCTCGTCGCAAAGGACGTCGCACTGCTCCTTGTCGATCTTGATGCCGCGGGCAAGGACGGCCGCAAGCAGGAAGAAGCCGGCGCAGCCGATGATCATGTAGCCGCAGATATACAGAGGCACGGTAGCGGGCTGGGTCACGGCGTCGCTATTGCCGGCGGTCTGAATGAAGCCGGAGGCAGCAAGGACGATAGCCCACACGTTGACGGCGATAGCCTGGGCGATCTGCTGGCAGAGCTGCTGAGCGGAGCTGTAGATGCCCTCGCGACGACGCAGGGTGATGAGCTCATCGACATCGGGGATGTAGTTGAGCAGAACATCGGGCAGGTACTGGAAGCCGACGTAGAAGAACTTCCAGATGGCGAAGATGATGGGGTAGGCGATCATGGCGATGGCGACCGTGGAGGTGCCATTGATCTGACCAAAGGCGAAGTAGTTGTAGGCGATGATGCACGCAGCGCAACCGACATTTGCGAGGTACCAAGACTTGTGGAAGCCCTTCTTGGCCATGAGAGCGACCCAGATGGCGGTGCAGACGATAGCGACGACCTTGCCAGGCATCTCCATCACGGACTCGTAGGACTTAGGAATCTGCAGGCAGTAGACGATGAAGAAGGACAGGCAGGCAGACCAGCAGGCAGCAGCGAGCTTCGTGGAGACCTGTGCGTACAGGACCTTGCGGAAGGACTTGTTGCGGAAGGTGGAGATTACGTCGATGAAGAACTTCTTGATACCCTCGCCGACGCTCTCGATCTTCTCCTGAGCGACCTCCTCGGGGGTGTGCTCCCACGTGGACAGGTACACACAAAGCAGCGAGATTGCCATGACCGAAGCGTTGATCGTAGCGATGATGAAGTAGCTGAACGGGTTGGTCTCGCCGAAGGTGCCAAAGCCGAAGCCCACAAGTGCAGCCATCAGGAAGCCGGCGGCGTTACCAAAGAGATGCTTGTAGCCGGTGAGGTACGTACGCTCCTTGAAGTCGTCGGTCATCTCGATGGTAAGCGGCGACAGGTTGGCGGTGCAGAACGTATACGCGACGTTGTAGATCAGGTACAGCACAAAGTAGTACGGGAAGCCAAACGGCGTAGCCACGAAGATGAGCGGCTCGGCGATCATCATCGGGATGGCCAGCAAGATCCAGAAACGACGACGACCAAAGATGCGGCCAATCTTGGTGGCATAGAAGTTATCGGCCACAAAGCCCATCAGCGGGCAAAGAATAGCGTTGACATAGATGGCAAACGAGCTGATCAGTGCAGCCTCGCCTGCGGACAGGCCACACTCCGTGGACAGGAACAGCACCATGTAGCTGTGCGTAAAGGTCAGGGCACCGGAATTGAGCATACCGCCCATACCAAAGCCCAAGCGCGTCCAGAATGTGATCTTACGCTTTTTTCCGATCTTATTAGTCATCGAGCTCCCTCTCTTTTCTCGATTGTCTTGCAGCAAGACATTGGAGTCCACACTGACATCTGTCTGCCCAGCGTTCAGGGTGAACGTTTAGTTAGATTATGCGCGATTGCTTATGACAGGTGAACGTTCACTTGCATATTATCCCCGAACGGTCGATTTTTACCGCCGAACGGACACAATTGAGATCCTCACACCTATTTTCTGCTGGTAAGGGTGCCATGCTGGACAGCCATGAGATAGGTGAACGTTTATCAGATTTTCCAACATATTCACTTAACCACGAAGTGAAAAAGCCCCGCCGGGATCACTCCCAACGGGGCAGACGACATAGCGCTATGTTTGGGCGCACTTGCTGCTACAAGCAGACGCCGTCCTTCCAGATACTGATCTCGTGACAGCCACGGCGCTCGGCACTCGTGAGCTTACCGCTCGCCGTCTGTAGCACCAGCTGGTACAAATCGCGGGCGGCCTCGTCGAGCGTGCGCTCACCCGTGGCAATCACGCCGGCGTTAAAGTCCATCCAGTTGGCCTTGTGGTCGCACAGACGCTGATTGGTGAACACCTTGAGCGTAGTCGCCGGCGCGCCAAACGGCGTGCCGCGTCCAGTCGAGAACAGAATCACGTGGCAGCCAGCAGCCGTCAACGCCGTGGTGGATACCATGTCGTTGCCCGGGCCGCACAGCATGTTCAGGCCATGCTTGGTGACCTGACCGGCATACGGCAGCACGTCGACGATGGGGGCAGAGCCACCCTTCTGCACGCAGCCGCAACTCTTGTCCTCGAGCGTGGTAATACCGCCGTCCTTGTTACCGGGACTCGGGTTCTCGTAGACCACCTCGCCATGGCTAATAAAGTAGTCCTTAAAGCCATTGAGCATGTCGGAGGCAGCGTTAAAGACCTGCTCGTTCTCGCAACGGTCAAGCAGGATGCTCTCCGCGCCAAACATCTCGGGCACCTCGGTAAGCACCGACGTGCCGCCGCGGGCGACGACCATATCGCTCACGCGACCGATCGTGGGGTTGGCGGTAATGCCCGAAAGGCCATCAGAGCCGCCACACTTAAGACCAATGACCAGCTCGGAGGCCGGAATGGGCTCGCGCTTGGACTGCTTTGCCAGGTCTGCCAGCTCGGACAGAATCTTGTGCCCCTCGATCTGCTCGTCGGCTACATCCTGGCAGGTGAGGAAGCGGACGCGCTCGTGGTCGAAGTCACCGAGCTCGTCGAGCACCTGCTGATGCGTGCAGTTCTCGCAACCGAGCGACAGGAATAGCACGCCGGCCGCATTAGGATGACGCGAGAGCGCCACCAGCAGACGACGCGTCTGGGCATGGTCGGCGCCGGTCTGCGAGCAGCCAAAGGGATGCGGGAAGTAGTAAACACCCTCCAGCGAGCCATCGACCAGATCCTGGGCCTGCTCACACATGGCACGGGCGACTTCGTTGACACAGCCGACCGTGGGGATGATCCATAGCTCATTACGCGTCGCGGCACGACCGTCGGCGCGGCGGAACCCCATAAAGGTCTCGGGCTCAACGGGATCCACGACCGGATGTGTGGGGTTGTAGGTATACTCGACCTCGCCCGAAAGGTTGGTCTTCACATTGTGCGTGTGGAGCCACTGACCGGGCTGGACATCGCCCGTCACGTGTCCGATGGGCAAGCCGTACTTGATGACGTCCTCCCCCGCGGCAATCGAGCGCACGGCCATCTTATGACCCTGCGGAATATCCTCCGCGGCCACGACCTCGCCCACCCCGGGAACCGCGACGGCGGTGCCCTTGGCAAGCGGCGACAGCGCGACGATCACGTTGTCGGCCGGATTGATCTGGATAGTGTTCATTGCAAATGGTCCTAACCCTACAGGTTGAGCAGAAGTCGAGGTGTGGGTACGCCGTCCCGCGCCCGCGTCTGCGCCGGAAATTTACGCCTGAGCGTTGGCGAAGGCCTGCTTGGCGCCATCGGCGCGCACGACGGCAAGCGCGCTGACGACAAAGTCCTCAAGCCCGGCAATCTGCGTAAGGTCCTCGCCCCACATCTGCTCATTGGTGAGCACGTCGTGCACCAGCTGGGCATCGTCGGCGCCGGCATGGGCGGCGTAGAAGTCGAGCACGAAGGCGTCGTCCTGAGCGGTGTACTCGGTGCCGTCGGAGCGACGCAGGTGCAGGCCATCGCCCTCGCGGGACACAAGCTCCTGCGTGTAGAAGGCGATGAGCGTAGCTAGGCTCGTGGCCAGGCACTTGGGCAGGCTGCCGGTCTCGGCAACATAGTCCTTGAGCGTGGGCAGGTCGCGAGCGCGCCACTTGGCCGTGGAGTTGAGGCAAATGGAGAGCAGCGCGTGGTCGATAAACGGGTTGTCGAATCGGTTCTCGACGGCGGCGGCAAAGGCCTTGCAGTCTTCGACATCCAAATCGGCGGCAAGCGTCGGGATGACCTCGTGGTAGAGCATGGTGTTCATGAAGCCGCGGACGGTCTCGTCGTGCATGCAATCGCGCACGATGTCAAAGCCGGCAACCCAGGAGCCCGGAACAAAGGCAGTGTGGGCGCCGTTGAGGATGCGGACCTTGCGCTTCTTGTACGGGGTGACATCGGGGGTCACAAAGACGCCCGGCAGGCCGGCCTTCACGAAGGGGAGCTTCTCGGCAAGCGACTCATCGCCCTGGATGCCCCACATCTGGAAGGGCTCGCGCACGGCCAGGAAGGGATCCTCGTAGCCCAGGCGCTCGGCCACGGCAGCGGCCTCCTTGGGGTCGCGGATGCGGCCGGGGACGATAGTGTCGACGAGCGTGGTGCAGACGGTGCAGTCGTTGGCCATCCACTGCGCAAACTCGTCCTCCCAGCCCCAGTCGCTCACGTACTGGTTCATGATGCGCAGCAGCTCCTCGCCGTTGTGATCGATGAGCTCGCAGGCGAGCACAATGACGCCCGGCTTGCCGGCGGCCCAGCGGGCGTGAAGGACCTGAGCAAGCTTGGCGGGGAAACTCGCGGGCGGCATGTCGTCGGCCTTGCAGGACGGGTCGTAGGCGATACCGGCCTCGGTGGTGTTGGAGACGATAATCTCCAGGTCGTCAGAGACGGCGACCTCCATCATGGCGCGGTAGTCGTCCTCGCGGTACGGGTTGATGCAGCGGCTGCAAGCGCTAATCACGCGGGACTCGTCGACCGTGTTGCCGTCCTCCTTGCCGCGCACCAGCACGGTATACAGGTCGTCCTGGGCATTGATACCGTCGGCAAAGCCAAAGGCGCCGCTGATGGGCTGGACCATGACGATCTTGCCATTCCAGCCGGTCGCCTCGTTACCCATGTCAAAGAAGCGGTCAACGAAAGCGCGTAGGAAGTTGCCCTCGCCAAACTGCAGGACCTTCTCCGGCGCGTCCTTGGGCAGCAGGTAGCCCTCGTAGCCGATCTTCTCGAGCGTATCGTAGCTGATGTTCTCCATCTATGTGTCTCCTTAGATAGCCGTTAGCGTGTAAGCAAAACGGGGGCGCCGCGTGTGGCGACGGCGCTCCCGGAACCAGGTTTGGATTTAGGCCTCGACGGTGTCCAGGTCAAAGCCAAAGTAGCGAACGGAGTTGTTGTAGCTGATGTCGCGCACGATGGTGCCCAGCAGCTCCATGTCGGCCGGGTACTTGCCCTGCTCGACCCACTCGCCGATCACGCTGCACAGCACGCGACGGAAGTACTCGTGGCGCGGATAGGACAGGAAGGAACGGGAGTCGGTGAGCATGCCGACGAAGTTGCCCAGAACGCCCTCGTTGGCAAGGGCGGTGAGCTGCTCGCGCATGCCGACTTCGTTGTCGTTGAACCACCAGGCGGAACCGTTCTGGATCTTGCCGGCGGTCGGGGCCTCCTGGAAACAGCCCATGACGGTATCGATCATGGTGTTGTCGATGGGGTTCAGGCTGTACAGGATGGTCTTGGGCAGACCGCAAGTCTCCTGAATGGAGTTGAGGAAATCAGCGAGCTGGTCGGACGGCGTGTAATTGGAGATGCAGTCGTAGCCGGTATCGGGACCGAGCTTGGCAAACATGGCACGGTTGTTGTCGCGCTTGCAACCAAAGTGCAGCTGCATGGCCCAGCCAAGGCGCACATACTCGCCGGCGACAAACTGCATGAAGGCCGTCTTGTACTTGAGGACCTCGTCCTCGGTAAGCGGCTCGGCGGCAAGGCCCTTGGCAAAGATAGTCTCAATTTCCTCGGCGGTAGCCGGGGCGTACATAACGTAGTCGAGCGCGTGGTCGGAAGCGCGGCAGCCCAGCTCGTGGGCGACATCGTAGCGCTTGGAGATGGCGGCCTTCATGCCCTCGAAGTCGCTGACCTCAACGCCGGCAACCTCGGAAAGGTGCTTGCAGTAGTCGGCGAACTCCTGGCCACGCTCGATGCGCAGGGCGGCATCGGGGCGCATGGCGGGAACGACCTGGACGTCAAAACTGTCGTCGGCGGCAATCTTCTTGTGCCACTCAAAGCTGTCGGCGGGGTCGTCGGTAGTGCAGATCATGCGGACGTTGGACTGCTTGATCAGGTTACGGCAGGTAAAGCTGGCCTCAGCGAGCTTGGCGTTGGCAAGGTCCCAGACCTCCTGAGCGGTTTTGCCGTTCAGGACGCCCTCGTAGCCAAAGTAACGCTTAAGCTCCAGGTGGCTCCACTCAAAGACGGGGTTGCCCACACAGCGGCCCAGGGTCTCGGCCCACTTCTGGAACTTCTCGCGAGCAGGGGCATCGCCGGTAATGAAGCGCTCGTCAACGCCGTTTGCACGCATCAGACGCCACTTGTAGTGGTCGCCGCCCAGCCAAACCTCGGTGATGTTCTCAAAACGCTTGTCGTCCCAGATCTCCTTGGGAGAAATGTGGCAGTGGTAGTCGACGATGGGCATACCCTCGGCAAAGTTGTGGAACAGCTCCTCGCCGGTCTTGGTGCTCAGCAGGAAATCCTGATCGTCCATGAAGTTTTTCATCAAACAACCCCTTTGTTGGCGGAGCGGGCGCACGATGCGCTCGTTATCCTCTAGGTGAACGTTCACTATACTAGTTCATTGCGACTTAAAAGGTGAACGTTCACCTAACCACCATGGGGTGAACGGTCGATTTTGCCCGTTCAACGGTTACTGGAGCCGTGACTTGTATGTATTGCGAATTGGCAGGCGTCCCCGAATACCGAACTTGAGCGCTTTTGGCCAGATGGGTCATGTTCCGCCGTGCATTTTTGGGAGTATTCAACATCGAAGCGCACCGCGCACCGTCTTCGAAGCCCTATTTGATGCGCATATTGCGCCCAATCGGCATAAATAAGTGCCGTCGATGGCGAATTACGCCATCGACGGCACTTAAAACAGTCGTTCTAGCCTCTTTCGGGACACGCCATTGCTGAATACTCCAAAAAATGCACGTCGCAAGAGGGGGTACCTAACCAAACGGCTAAATTCCCGCAAGCTTGCAGTAACGGTCAACGTTACTGGCAAACACCATCTCCACAGCACCCTTCTGCACGGGCTCCGCCGGAGTTTTACCCCACAGCAAATACTCGCCCAAAGTCTTAGCGCCGCGGTAGGCCAAGCTCACCGGGTCTTTATAGACAATATTGGTAAAGATGCCACGGCGCAAGGCCAAGGCGCTCTCGGGGAACAGGTCGTTGCCGATTACCATGACCTTGCCGGCCTTGCCGCTCGAAACAAGCGCGTTGGCGACTACCTCGGAACCAACGGCAAAAACGCTACAGATGAGCTCGGGAGCATCAGGCGCACTCAAGCGCTGCTCAAGCTCGCGCTCGAGCTGTTTGACTTGCGCATGGGCGCCGGCAAGGTCCTCAACTTGCCATGGAATATCGTGTTCGCGCAGGTAATTGTGAAAGGCGCGGGCGGTCAGATAGTGTGAATCGATATAGGGGTCGCCCGCCAACAGGAGCACGCGGGCGTCAGCCCCAGAAGCGTGGGCCAGATTTGCCGCCTGCTCAGCCATAAGGCTGCCTGCCGTCGAATAGTCGGCCAAGCTCGCACCCAAGCGATCGAGGTGCGGGCGGTCGCCATCGACGAGCTCGATTGTCACGCCTGCCTCGGCAATCTGTCTCAGGAGCTCGGTTGCGCGGTCATCGCCCGGAACATAGGCAAGCAGGCCATCAATCTTCTCGCCTACCTGCAGGCGCTCATCAATCTGCTCGAGCGCATCGGCGTAGCCGCCCACGCCAAATTCAACGCGCTCAACCGTAATGCCCTGGTCGACCACCTCCTGCTCAAAGCGGTTGCAGCCTTCCCACAGGTAACGGAAAAAGTACGCTCCCTCGCGCGATGCGCGGGGCAGGCAAAACACCAGGTTGATATCCTTGCGGCGCAGGCTCGAGGCACTCGTATTGCGATGGTATCCCATGGCCTCGGCCTTAGCATTCACCTTGGAGCGCACGGATTCGCTCACGCCGGCTTTTCCCGTCAGGGCCTTGTGCACGGTATTGATGGAAACGCCAAGCTCGGCGGCTATGTCCTTCATGGTTACGCGAGCGCTCATGGGGTTACTCCGTTATAGATAAGTTGCCAATTAACAGTACAGGTAACGATACCCCAAAATCACTCTTCAACTCGCCGCACTCGCGCCCAAATGTGCAAAGTGCCCCGCGAACGGATGCCCGCGGGGCACTTGGATGCCTAGGCCTTATTTAATACCGCGGCCCAAATCTTCGGCGATTTTGTCCACGCCCTTAAGTGCGGCACAGGTCTTTTTATTGGAGCAATGTCCAGTGCAAACGCCACCTTGAGCGCAGTCGGCGCAGGTGCCCTTGCGGTAGATGCGCACGCATACCGCGACAAACGCAATACCGATAACAGCCAGTACAACAATATCGATAGGTGCCATAGCAAGCCTCCTCTAGTTAACCACCACTTACTTTACCCCATTCTCCACCTACCAAAAGGGGAAAGGTTTATTTTGGTCGGTTTTATCTGCGGAAACGCCACATCTCCCCACCACATTGGTACAAGGCAACCTATCCGGAATGGGTGAAATCATGATCATAGAGCTCATCTCGCTGCCTCACTCAGCAATAAGGTTTACCCTGGTGCTATTTTTCTCGATACGATAGACGCCGACCTTGCCTGTAACGCCATAATGCTTTTTAAGTAGACCCATCTCCGCAGAATTGGACTCGATTACGATGAGCTTGTCATAACCCGACAGAAGGTTATCCATATTGGGCTCATAGAACGCGCATATGGCATCGGAATGCGGGGCAAACAAATAATATTGAGCCACATACGTGAAGTAGTACGAAGTCATAAGCCCATCGCGATCGGAACCGAACAGCAAATAACGAGTACCGTCTTCTTCGCCCGATGCCGGCCAGCGATCACCGACGACATCTCGGACCGTCGCCGGAAACGAAGTGTCGTATGTCTTTGCATTGAATAGCATGCCGTTGTATTCACTCGTCAAAAGGCCAAGCGACAAGGCGATGCAGCCCATTACAACCTGTTGGTATCGCCGCTTATGTAACGGCGTTGCATGGCAGGGGGAACCATCGGACCGGAATTTCATCTGCCCCTCAAGCTCAACGGTAACTGCCATCGCCAGGCCACCGACAAACAATGCAATGATGCTGCAAGCATAACGATCGAATCCAGCAAGCCTCAAGGCCTCGTCCATTGGCATCGAGAAAATGTACATGGCGAGAATACCCACATAGTAAACAATTGTCATGAAATCAAGCGCAACCAGTGCGCGGCACACATGTGTCAACTGATGCCCAAAGCGCCACCGAGCAGCCGCTAGCAATGCGACAACAGCCAAGTTGCCGAGCAGGAAACCGAGCGCAGGCCTGGTAGTTAAATCGATGGAGGTCGCAAAAAACGTCGAGACGACCTGCGCGATCTGGGCAGTATTCTTACCGCCGACCACCGCCGCGTGAGCAGCATCGCCCACATCGAACTTATTCTTGACGCCCGCGAGCGCCGTGGCCATGTGCCAACTCCACATCAGATAAGTGGAAAAACCCAAAACACCTGCGACGGCAGTTGCACCAAACCAGCGCAGGCGAGCGTTCCAGCTGCGATTCCTGAGAGCAACGTGTCCGCGCGCTAAATGGTAAGCGAGCACAAATGCAACGAATACGACGCCCGTCGACTTCACCACTATGAGCTCCGCCATCAACGGCACGAGCAACTTGAGCTCGCGGCGAACATCACCGTTATAACGATCCACGACTGCCCAGCACGCCATCGTGAGGACCGGGAGCACGAAATCAACCAAAAGGTTATTAATGCGAATCGTTACATTGAAAAACGTAAGGAGCGAGCAGCCAGCCCCTAACACCGCATATGGCAGAAACGAACGGCGATTGCGCACAATACCAAGAACAGCATAAAAACATGAGAAGATAAAGGCTGCCTGAACAACGAGCATTGTTCCCTCGGCATGGCCTAAAAACGTGCATGCGCAGTACAGCAGTGAAGTTGTGCCGAGCGGATAGTTGAAAAACTCAACGAGACCACTTGACGCCGTGGGGAAAGCCCCCGTCTCCAGCATGACCTTGAGCGCTATAGCCCAATGCGTAAAGTTATCGTAATGCTCGAGACGCGCCGACAGCAGGGGCCACAGAAAGATCAACATACCTAGGAGAAAACACGCGTCAGGGAGACCAAAGGGCAATCTAGCAAGACCACGACCATGGAGACAGGGCATTGCCGCTGCACCGGCGATGGCGCCCACCACAACCACCCCCCAGGTGGCAGGGGCAAGCGCGCCCACGATTCCACCGGCATACGTGACGACCCCCATGACACACAAGGCACACACGGGAGCGAAATGCACATCCGTCTCGGTCAAACGATGGATCCAATAGCACAGACCGAAGAGCGCTAGCAGGAACAGCGCCGCACGGCCGAAGGCAGCAATAATCAGCATGCAGCGTCTCCTTCGACATGAGCAGAATCGTGACTGGTCCGCTCCGCATCCCGTGAATCGCCGCATCGATCGCTATCACGCCTGGAGCGGCGGCGGGATCTCCATACGCGGTAACGCGAAAGAAGCGCCCTTATCCTCATGCGGACAATACGCACGATATCGTCATAGGTGGTGTTCCAGCTATCAAGCTCCTCGACGATGCCCGTTTCGCGATCGTACAGCAGCTGATCATAGATGCGACGCTCCTCGAGCGAGCGGTGCTCGATTCGAAGCGCCGCGTACCACGACTCATCATCGCCACATTTGGATTGAAAGAGGCGCACAAGCCTACCAGAAACGCATGTGCAATAGCGACCATCTCCCAAGCGCACCGCAAAGCTGCGCAGCTCCTCGGGAAAGGGATCATCGATGCGCACGAGTACACCACCGTCTGACATGTTGATGGCACGCCCCGCGAAAACACCCACAGGGCCTTCGTCATCCGTCTCGTCCGAACTGCAATCGGGGAAAACGCCACCTTCGGCCACGGCTTCGCCGGTGCCCTCGGTTAGCTTCGACCACTCATCCTCAACCGGCAGCGCCGTCAGCACCGCAGGTTCGTCTACGGAGATGCGAGTACTCTTGCGCGGCATGGACCGACCACCCGAAAAGGCAATAGCATACAAAAGGGCAATCAAGTTGTAGCACAACCAATAGATGATCACGGAACTGTACACGAGCGCCATGCCATACTTTCCCCATGTAAATCTGATAATAGCTGCAACCGAGAGCACCACGAGCAACAGGTGTGGGAGCATGTTCCACAGGCTACCGCTGCGATTGGTCGTCTTGTCTTTACGCGTAACTTTGAACTTGGTCTCGCGGATACCGAGCGTCTCAAGAAATACGGGAATAATAAGTGATGGCGCCAGCGTGGTGTCGATGATTTGACTCCATTTCTGACTGCGAACATTGCTCGAAAGCAATTTCATAGACCTGCTATAAAAGAAATAGCTCGGCAGCCAAAAAATTAGTAACTGCCAGAGTGTGCAGTTAACCACTTGGAAGTCAAACAAGGCAAACATAATGGGCGCAAGAATGAAGATGATGCGGTTGAAGAATGACCACCAGTACAGAAAACTGCACAGATAGGTAATGCGCGCGGAAAAAGAAATCTTACGGGAAAAGATGACACCCGTGTTTTGGATGCTCTGAATCACACCGCGCGCCCAGCGGATGCGTTGGTGCACCATCGAGCGCACATCCGTCGTCGAGAGGCCGTGAGCTTCGACCTTATCAGTGGCATAGGTAATATAACCCGCCATCTGCAGACGACAGCTCGTCTCAAAATCTTCGGTGATCGTATGATACGGAAACCCGCCAATCTCCTCCATACCGGCGCGCGAAATCACGGCATTGCTACCGGTGTATGCGCAGGCGTTGGACGAGTTGCGCATCTGGTTTACCTCGCGTGAGAAGAAATCTTGCTCATTAGGAATCTTGTCCTCGGCGTACAGATTGAACTGAAAAAGATCAAGATTATAGAAGCTTTGCGGCGTCTGAATCAGACCGACTTTAAGGTCCTCATTGAGTTCGTCCTCGGAACGATAACGCCATGCGCCGGTCGCGCCATCCTGAATATAGCGAGGCAGCAAGAAATAGGGCACGGTATCTACGAGAAAGCTGCTACGCGGAATCATGTCGGCATCGAACGTCGCGATCAGCGGTGAAGTCGTGTGCCTTAACGCGTTGTTGAGGTTGCCCGATTTGGCATACTTGTTATCCTCACAGGGGATATAACCAATCCCAAGTTCAGCCGCAAGGGAAGCGACCTCTTTGCGGCAGCCATCGTCAGCAAAATAGATATGCACCCGAGAACGATCGGGATAGTCCATGTAGGTACAGGCGTTCGCCGTCTTGAACAACACGTCAGTCGGCTCGTTGTGCGTAGCGATTACCACGTCAACGTCGGGATAGTCTTCGGGCAAGATTTTCGGCATAACGAGATGTCCGCTGTCGGCCTTGACCTTGCGGTAGTAAAGTTCGAAGGTCGTAAACGCGGTTACTGCCTCAGCGATGAGCAGCAAGATCGCAAAAATCATCTGGGGAATCCCCTGATCAAACGGCAGGGTGAACAGCAGACGCCATAGCAGATAGATGACCATAAGGACTGCAGTGACGATAAAGGTCGTCACATCGCGCTTCCGTGCCCCCTGTTTTTCCACCACGCTTTTCTTGGCTTTCTTAAGCTCATGGACGCTCACGGAATCATCCCCCTATTCAAAGACCCATGACTGCTGGATACGGTAGTTAGCAAAGAACAATGCCGTATCAACAAACGGTTTGATGATGAAGACCGGTATGGGCAGCGCAACGGAAATTAGGAGAACAAGAGCGGCGCTCGCCAACATACAAGCTGCGCACAGGACGATATAGCGGCAAAGGCTCCGAGAACAGCTGGAATCATCCGCTTTGAAGACAATCTTTCGATTCAGCATATAGTTGACGAATGCCGAGACGACCCGCGCAACGACGGTTGCCCACACGATGGCTGCACTGGTCGCAACACTATGCGACCATAGGAGTACGAGCGCAGAGAACAGTGCCCAATCCAACAGCGATGAGCCGAGCGAGGAGAGCGTGTAGCGCGCAAACGCAGAGAATAAGACACCGAGCACGCGAAGCGAATCAACAACGGGGCGGAAATGTGATGCCTCGTTGTCACCCTCGTAGACCGTGGTAATGGGAACCTCGAAGATGCCACCCGCACGCCGTGCCAGCACAAGCATCTCTGTCTCGAACTCATATCCGTCTCGCACCACAGCGAGCATACGGCGCATAAGCGACGCCGGAAGGCCACGTAAGCCCGTCTGCGTATCACTCACATCGACACCGCAGAGCACGCGCATGGCCCCAAGCATAAAATTGTTACCGAGCTTACTGCGCGCAGGGACGCCATTACCGTCGAATCGGCGACAGCCAAGCACCAACGAGTCCTGGTGCAAACCGAGTTCGCGCGCAACGGCGCGGATATCGGCAGGCAAATGCTGACCATCGGCATCTGCCGTGACGGCCCCCGCAACAGTCGGGACCTGTTCCAAGAGATAAGAAAAGGCAGTCTTGAGAGCCGCACCTTTGCCGCGGTTGAGCCCGTGGACAAGAACCGTAGCACCAAGCGCGCGGGCGCGGTCAAACACCACAGAACAGGACGCGCTGCTCCCGTCATCCACCACAACGATCGGTCCCGGCCATCCGAGCACGAGCTCCTCAAGTAGTGCGGCCAGCCGACCACTCGGTTCATATGCGGGAATCACCAAAGCTATCCTATTGTCAATATCTGCCATGATCAAATGGATTCTCCAACATAATGAATCGATTTGCAGACGTCGATTATAACTAAATTGCTTAGCGGTTAAAACAAAAGCCCGAGTGTCGCTGGGACACCCGGGCTCGTGAAAAGGGGCTAATCCTTATTCGGAATTAAGCGGAAACTGCGGCGGAAGCAGTGTTGGTCTCGTCCTCGTCGGTCCATGCATGCTTGGGCATGGGACGGAAGATCTGGAAGAGCATCGCAACTAGCAGCACGATGGCCACAATCGTCCAGATACCAAACTGTCCCAACACAAGCAGGTTGTAGAACTGGTTGATGAACAGGCCGATCACCCAAGCAAAGGCGCACTCGTAGCCGATGGCAATCGCAGTCCACTTGCCGGAGTCCATCTGGTTGCGGATGGTACCCATGGCGGCAAAGCACGGGGCGCACAGCAGGTTGAACGCGCCAAAGGCAACGCAAGCGCCCATAGTCGGGAACATGCCGGCAAACGCGGTCCACAGGCTCGGGTCGGTCTCGGCGGCGTCGGCCACGGACAGCAGCGAACCGGCGGTTGCGACGACGTTCTCCTTGGCGACAAGGCCAGAGACAGTCAGTGCGGTAGCCTGCCAGGTGCTAAAGCCGAGCGGGGCGAAGATCCAGGCAACCAAGTTGCCGAGCATGGCAAGCACGGAGTAGTCCATAAACTCCTCAGGAATGCCGTCCATCGCAGGCAGGAAGCCAAAGGCGCCGTTGTAGCTACCAAAGTTGGAGAGGAACCACACCACGACGGTAGAGGCGAAGATGACCGTGCCGGCCTTCTTGATAAAGGCCCAGCAGCGCTCCCACACGTGCAGTGCCCAAGAGCGGATCGCCGGGAAGTGGTAGGCAGGAAGCTCCATAACAAACGGCGTCGGGCGGCCGGCGAAGAGCTTGGTCTTCTTGAGCATGAGGCCCGAGGCGATGACGGCAAAGACGCCCAGGAAGTAGAAGAGCGGGCTGATCCACGCGGCGGTGGTAGAAGAATCGCCGATGATGGAACCCATGAGCAGGGCGATGATCGGCAGCTTGGCGCCACAGGGAATAAACGTGGTGGTCATGACCGTCATACGGCGGTCCTTCTCGTTCTCGATGGTCTTGGTGGCCATGACGCCGGGGACGCCGCAGCCCGAGGACACGAGCATGGGGATAAAGGACTTACCGGACAGGCCAAAGCGGCGGAACACGCGGTCCATGATGAAGGCGACGCGGGCCATATAGCCGCAGTCCTCCAGGAAAGACAGCATCACAAAGAGCAGGAACATCTGCGGGACGAAGCCGAAGATGGCGCCCAGGCCGCCGACGATGCCGTCGCAGACCAGCGAATCGACCAGGCCACCGTCCTCGGTGCCACCCGCCACAAGGGCGTCGTGCACCACGGTGGTGATACCCGGGACATAGGGGCCGTACTGCGTCGGGTCAACCGAGTCGGCATCATCGCCCGCAGCCTCGACAGCCGCGTCGTAGGCGTCGCGGCCCTGGCCGAGCACATACCAACCGTCGGTGCCGAAGAGCTGGTCGTTGGTGAAGTCGGTCACCGTGCCGCCCAGGGTGGAAACGGCGATGTAGTACACGCAGAACATGATGACCACAAAGATCGGCAGGCCCAGGATACGGTTGGTAACCACGCGGTCGATCTTCTCGGAGGTGCTCATCTTGGCCGGAGCCTTAGTGAGGCACTCATCGATGATATGCGCGATGACGCCATAGCGCTCACCGGTGATAATGGACTCGGCATCGTCGTCGCAGTCCTGCTCGCACTGGGCGACCAGCTCCTCCACGCGAGCGGCCTTCTCCTTGGTGAGGTTGATGAGTTTGCAGGCGTCTGCATCACGCTCGAACAGCTTGACGGCGTAATAGCGGCGCTTGTTGGCGGGAACGCTCGCCGGAAGGTTGTTCTCGATGTGGTCCAGAACGTCCTCAATAGAAGAATCAAACTTGTGCTCCGGCACCTGGCCCTTGGAAGCAGCGGACTTCTTGACCTGCTCGAACAGCTCCTTGATACCCTTGTTCTTAAGAGCCGAAATCATCATAACCGGGCAGCCGAGCTTCTTGGAAAGCTTGTCCGTGTCGATCTTGTCGCCGTTCTTCTCGACCAAATCGGCCATGTTGAGGGCGACGACCACGGGCAGGCCGGTCTCGATGACCTGAAGCGCCAGGTACAGGTTGCGCTCGAGGTTGGTGGCGTCGACCACCTGGACGACAACATCGGGCTCGCCGCTCATGAGGTAATCGCGCGAGCACTGCTCCTCGGGGCTGTAGGGGGAAAGCGAGTAGATGCCGGGGAGGTCCGTGATGGTAACGTTCTTGTCGCTTAGGAGCTTGGCTTCCTTTTTCTCAACCGTGACGCCGGGCCAGTTGCCAACGTAGCCGTTGGCGCCGGTGATCAGGTTGAAAAGCGTGGTCTTGCCGCAGTTGGGGTTACCCGCCAGCGCGACATGGATCTGAGAATCCGCCATTCAATCCTTCTTCCTTGTGTGCCCGCGCTGCTTTCTCCGCGCGGGCTGGATAATGTGCTTCAAAGTTGCTGCATTAAGTAAGAAATACCTAACTTTATCTGCATAAATATACACCGCGAGCCTTTACTGGACCTCGACGACGGCCGCCTCCTCCTTGCGGATGGAAAGCTCGTAGCCGCGCACGTTGATCTCGACCGGATCACCGAGCGGTGCGACCTTCACGACCTTGAACGAAGTGCCCTTGATGAGCCCCAGGTCCATAAGGTGGCGGCGAAGCGCACCCTCACCGTGAAGCTTGACGATGGTAGAGCTCTCGCCCACCTTAACGTCACCCAACGTCTTCATCCTCTTGTCCCCCTTTCGGTTTTTTGAAATGCAGCAGACTAACCGACGGTCATGATGTGCATGGCCACCTTGGAATCGATGCCAAAGCGCGCGCCCAGCACCGTGACGATGATATTGGCCCCACTCGAGCTCACCACGTGGATTTCGTTGCCCTCGACAAAGCCAAGGTCCTTGAGGTGGTGTTTCATGTCCTCATTGCCCTTTACACGAGACACGCGCACGGTTTCGCCCGCTTTTACCATCGAAAGCGGCATGGCCGGCATCTGCGGTCCGCAAGACATGAGTTGCTCCTAACGTCAGTTCGTCCTCAACATAGACGTGATAAAAGTTAACCACGTCTATGTTCGCTTTAGTAAACTAGCACGTGGTTAACTTTTTGGAAAGGGTCTCTATTCAGTTTTCGAAAAAGTTTCCTATACGAAACAAAAGAGGCACCGCAAAGACGGTCTCTTTGCGGTGCCTTGTCATACCAATTAATGAGCAGGGAGGACTCTCCCCTATTTCACATTGTTACGCTTAGAGCGAGAGGTTTCTAATCGACGTAACGCAGGAAGCCTCATCCACGCCCGAAACGCGGAAGATGATGTCCTCGCCGCACTCGCCGTAGAGAGCCATGAGGCCCATAACGTCGCGACCGTCGGTATGACGGTCACCGATGCTGACCGACACGTCGCTACGATGCTTGGCAATGATGTCATAGAGCAACGCAACCGGGCGGGCATGTAGTCCCAACGGATCTTTAATCGTCTTTGTAAACTCGACCATGTCCCCTCCCACGACATCGCACATTCGGCCGGCAAAACCCAGCCACGTGGTAGTTATTGTAGCGTTAGATGCTTGTCGAGAGCCCCTCCGGATACCCCGTGGTCAAAAAGTGGCAAATATGAGTACTGTCACCAATTTAGTAGCAGCAAAATCGAAAGCAAATTGCCTACTTTGAGCGATTCGAAGAGGTTGAAAGCCGTCAAACGCCCTTTAAAGGGGGTTAGATAAATTGATTTTGAGTCCATTTTCGCTCAGAACAGGTCGAAAAATATGACACCTCTTTTGCAACAGTACTCATATTTGGCGTTTTTTGACCACGGGGTCCAAAACCATGCCCCAAAACACAAAAGGAGAGGCCTCGTAAGGCCCCTCCTTAGGAAAGGGAATCGATTTATTCCACAGCCGTAGATTAATCCTAGCCGCTACTCCATCATGTCGAGGACGGAGGGACGCAGCTCGCTCTCGGCAGCCTCGGGATCGGTCTCGCGCAGACGGTTGATATAGCGGTTGTACCACATCACGGCAAGGCCCAGAAAGACAACCACACCGCCAACGTTGTAGACCAGCGTCAGCCACAGCGGCTGATCGAGCGGAATGGTGCCGCAGATAAGCACGAAGCAGAAGACCACAAGCAGGAATGCGGCAACGACCAGGCCAAAGCTGCGCGAGCCCATGCGGAAGTCACGGGGAGCGGCGTCGAAGTTCTTGCGCAACATAAAGTAGGCAAGCAGGATCAGCAGCGGCGGGAGCAGAGCAGTGGCAGCCGTCATGTTAGTGACGATCATGAGCAGGTCGTCGAGGTTGCCGGAGCCCAGGGCCGGGATGATCAGGATGGGGACGACGATGGCGAACTGCAGCCAAGCGGCGCGGGCGGGAATGCCATGCTCGTTAAGCTCGACGATCTTGCTACCAAAGACGCCCTTGGGGATCTCGGTGAAGAACACCTTGATGGGAGCGGAGGTCCACATCATGAGGGAGCCCAGCGTAGCAGCGAGAAGGATCAAGCCGATGACGCGCGTGGACACTTCCATGGGAATGCCAAAGTGGGCAAAGACAGCGCCGAATACGTCGAAGATGCCGGTGGAGATGGCAACGCTGCCCTCGGGGATGAACAGGTTAACCAGCAGCGAAGCGCCTGCATACAGAAGGCCGATGGTCAGGCCGGCGATAACGACGGTGCGCACGAAGGCCTTGACGCCACCCTTAAGGTCGTTAAGGAACACGCCGACAGACTCAGCGCCGCCAACGCCCTGGATGATCCAGGCAAGCGTACCGAAGAAGCCCCACGCAGTTGCGAAGTTGCTCATGTCGGGAGCCATGTTAGCGGGAGTAGGAGCCGTAGCGAACTCAACGCCGCCAAAGGCAGCAGCCAGGGACAGCAGGATGAACACGGCGGTCAGGCCGAGAGCCGCGGTCGAACCGAAGGAGGAAATGGAGCCGATCCACTTAGCGCCCTTGGTCGAAACCCACGTGGCGATAGCAAAGACGACGATCTCGATAATGGTGATCCACAGCTGCGAAAGCTCGGCGTTGGCACCAAAGAACACGTAGCTCGCGTAGATGATGACGTTGGGCAGGACGGACGCAAAGAAGAACAGGTTAACGAACCAGTAGCTAAATGCCGTCAGGAGCGCCCAGCGACCACCCATCGAGGTCTTAACCCATGCGTACACGCCAGACTCGGAGTCCTTGTTGAGGCCGACGAACTCGGCGGTAACCAGGGTATAGGGGACAAAGTACAAAAGCGTGGCGAAGAAGAACGACGGCGCAGCTGCCAAGCCGATGGCCGCGTTGTTGTTGATGATGTTCTTGATACCGAACACGGCGGCGACCGTCATGCCCAGCAGAGCGAACGAACCAATCGTTCCTCGTTTTTCAGAGCTCATAAGCCCTCCCAATCATCTGTTAAATGTCATCTAAACCCGTCCGAGCTGCAAGTGCAAACACGGACGGCGCACCTGCTAAGGGGAATGGGGAAAAGGGAGTCAACAAAGCCATCCCCCTTAACGGCGCGAAGCAAACGCCCAAACGGACGAATACTACTTGTTGGGGAAGGAATAACCTTCAACCGTCACGTGCAGTACCACGACGCGGGGATCCGCGGCATCGGCCACGACACGGTAGGCCTCGTCAATTTCGACGACGGCAACGCCGCCGGCGGGAATCGTCACGGTCTCCCCCGTGCCCTCAAAGCGTTCGCGATCGTCGATATCGCTGTAGGCGCGCGTGCAGGTAAGATCGGCCTTGGAAGCCACCTCGACGGTCAGATCGCCGTCGAGTGGGGCGAGTACGGCATGGTAGCGACGGTGACCGACCAGATCGGCAGTAGCCGCCTCGTGGGCGTTCACCCACCAATACACCAGCGAGTCGCCGATAGAGTACGCCACATCGTGCTGCAGTTCAGAAACGCCGTCGAGTGCCTGACCGGTACGCATCCACTTCTTGACGGACTTCATCTGGGCGTCGAAATCGGCACGCGAGTTAAAGACATGCATGACTTATGCCTCCTTAATGGGCGCCAGCGCCTGAGCCAGATCGGCAGACGTCAGCGGTCGCAGGGACACCTCAAAGCTGAAGCTCTCAAAACGGGTGCGATAGGAATCGAGCACCTCGGAACCCCAAGAGTTCGAGCCAAGGCCGAGCAGCCGGTCGTTGATGTTGACCGTAACCGTGTCGCCCGGGACAAGATCGTAGACATGCTTGGCGTTATTGATAGCCTCGCAGCTATAGGGCCATGCGGAGAACGAGAACGGGTTGGAAGCGGCGTCGGCCGGACGAGTCACCAGCACGCCGTCACCGTGGCTAGAGCGCAGAGCAACCCAGCGGGTACCCTCGCGGTTGGCGCAGTCCTGAGGCATAACGTAGGGCGTGAACATGTCGTCGACCGTAGTGCGGTAATGACCGACCGGGTTGGCGCGCAGCGAGTCCGGATAGTTCTCGCCCGGGCCGTGGCCATACCACTCGACGGCACGATCACAACCGGGAACCTCGAAGGAGATGCCGATGCGCGGGATAATGTCCGAATAGTCGCCGTAGGGCTCGCCGGAAACCTTGAGGTCGACGCGACCGCTCGGAAGCACGGTGTAGACGAGCTCGACGCGCATGCCGAACGCGCGGACGGGAGGAGCGATACGCTGGCTCACGGTAACGACGACCGCATTGCCGTCCTGCTTCCAAGAAACCTTGCGGGTAGACGTCTGCATCACATCGATGAAGTTGTCCTTCCACAGGGAGTCATACTCCTGGGCGTGGTTATCGACGAGCGGATGCCAAAAACCAACCTGGGGACCGGAGGTCATGACGTCGCGGCCGGATGCCTTCCACTCGCTCACGGTACCGTTGACCTTGCTGAAGGTCAGCTCGCCGTTGAGGGAGTGAATGCGAATCTCCTGCTCGGTCTCCTCGACCGTAAGCTCAGGACGAGTGGGAGCCGCGATGGCCGGCGCCGGATGGTTTGCGATGGCAAACTGGCTTGCACCCAGTTGGAACATCGGCTCGCACCAGGCGTGAGCAGCCATGGTGTAGGCGCGCACGGTCAGCAGGGTCTCGCCCACCGCGGCCTCGCGAATCACCAGCGGAAGCTGAACGGACTCGCCGGGGGCAACCGCGCCGGGCACGAGCGTCTTGCGGCAAACCACGTCGCCGTCCACCAGAGTCTCCGCCGACAGGCAGACATCCTCGAGGGTGGTAAACCAACGCTTGTTGGTGACGGTCAGTTCGCCTGCCTCGGCGTCATAAGCCATGCGGACCGGGCAGATGACCTGGCCGTACTCGGTAAGGCCCGGGCTCGGCTGCTGCCAGGGGAACACCATGCCGTCGATGCAGAAGTTGCTGTTGTTGGGGTAATCGCCGTTGTCGCCACCATACATATCGTAGGCAACGCCGTCCTCGGTCACAGCAGCCAAACCGTGGTCGCACCACTCCCAAATAAACTGGCCTTGGATGCAATCCCAGCGATCGAAGACCTCCTGGTACTCGGACAGGCCTCCGGGACCATTACCCATGGAGTGGCCGTACTCGCAGTTGATGCGCGGCTTGGGGAACGGATGCTCGCCAAAGTCGTTCATCTGCGACACACGGGAGTACATGGTGGAAATGACGTCGACGGTATCGGCGTTGCGATCCTCCTCGTAGTGGACCGGACGACCGTCGAGCTCGTGAGCTTTGGCGTACATCGCGCGGATGTTGCAGCCATAGCCGCTCTCGTTGCCCATCGACCACATGATGATGCACGCGTGGTTGCGCTCCTGCATCACCAGGCGCTCAACACGGTCAACGTAAGCCGGCTCCCAGGCAGGGTCGTCGGTGACCAGGGCGATATTGCCGATATTCTCGAAGCCGTGGCTCTCCATATCGGTCTCGGCGACCAGCATGATGCCGTACTCGTCACATAGCTCGTAGAAGCGCGGGTCGTTGGCGTAGTGGGACGTGCGCACCGCGTTGATGTTGTGCTGCTTCATGAGCTCCAGGTCGCGGAGCATGCGCTCGAAGCCCACGGCGCGGCCCTTGTGATCGTCGTGATCGTGGCGGTTGACGCCATGCATCTTAAAGTAGGTGCCGTTGAGGTAGATATGATTGCCCTCGACCGTCACCTCGGCAAGGCCCTGACGATGTGGCACGTACTCGCTGACCCCGTCGCCGTCGTAGACCTCAAACGTCAGGTCATAGAGGAAGGGGTCCTCGGGGTTCCAGAAGTGGGCATCGGCAACGCTGCACTCGGCATGACCGTCGACGAACTCACCCGTAGCGACCACATTCTGGCCATCGCTGAGCGTATACACAACGCGGCTTGCGCCCTCGGCAACCGTATCGAGCGTAATCAGAGCGGCATCGCCCTCGCGGTGCGTGCAGAACCTAAAGTCGACCAGATGCGCGGCGGGACGCTGCATAAGGTACACATCGCGGAAGATACCCGATGCCCACCACATGTCCTGGTCCTCGATGTAGCTACCATCGCTGTACTGCAGAACCTTGACCGCAAACAGGTTGTCGCCCTCGACGAGCGCGTCGGTCACGTCAAACTCGGCGGACAGGCGCGAACCCTTGGTCATGCCGATAAACTTGCCGTTGACATACAGCTCGCCGTAGCTCTCGATACCGTCGAAGCGAATAATCTCGCGAGCGCCGGCAGGCACGGCAGGAAGGTTGACGATGCGCTGGTAGACGCCCGTGGGGTCGTCGGAGGGAACGAACGGCTGATCCACCGGGAACGGGAAGCCCTCGTCGGTATAGGCGAGATTGCCATAGCCGTCTACCTGCCACAGGTGCGGAACCTCCACGTGATCCCACTCGGGCTCGTACGTGCAAAGCGCCTCGTTGGAGACGGCCGCGGGGCCCTCAAAAAGGCGGAACTGCCACGAGCCGGACAGCTGGACAAATCCGCGCGACAGCTCGCGGCTGTACGTAGCGGCGAGATCGGCGGTCTCATAACCCATAAAGTACGCATGAGGTGCCAGGCGGTTCCTGTGGGTGAGCGCTTGGTTTTCCCAATCGTTAATGGCGTCCATGGTGATGCTCCTTCGTCATCGTAGTGCTTCTTTGTGCAACCGGTTGTCCTTATCTTACGGGCGGTGCAAAAATCTGTGCAACCGGTTGTCCGCCGAACGGTCGATTTTGCCGGATTAACGGTGCAACCGGTTGTACAACCATGCTATTTATGTCACCCTAAGCTTAGGCACACAGCACAGGGCATCGTTCTTGAGCTCACAGGCAACTGTCGCGCCTACCTATGTCTCGCCCATACATGCCGTGCTCAGTCGCAGTTTGATTGCAAAACGGCACCGGTCACCGGATACCATGAACGCTGTTCAAGCGCACTATAGTAAGCTGTATCCGCACCAGCCCGTATCAGTAACAACATCGACCGCATTTTCCAGGAGACGCCATGACCCAACCAGTTCGCACCGCACCTACGCTTGCCGAGGTTGCTGCAGCTGCCGGCGTATCGCGCTCCACGGCATCGCGAGCACTCAACGATTCGCCCCGCATTAGCGAGGAGACCAAAAAACGCGTCCGCGCAGCTGCCAAGGAAGTCAATTTTGTACCCAACGCACGCGGCCGGGCGCTCGCCGTCGGACGCACGGAAATTATCGCCGTACTGGTTACCGAGCCTTTGAGCGAGCTGTTTAGCGATCCCACCTACAGTGAGTTTTTAAGCGGTATTACCGAGGAACTTTCGGAGTCGTCTTACCTGCCCGTGATCTTGCAGGCATCTTCCTCGCATGAGCGCAATCGCGCACGCGAGCATTTTGAGCGCCGCTCGTTTGACGCCGTCATCGACGTCTCGCCCTACAAGGGCAGTGAGCTGCTCGAGGTGCTGCGCGAGCTGGGCGTGCCCACTGTGTTATGCGGCCAGCTCGAGGGCCATCCCTATCGCGACGTGTTCTCGACGGTCTACTCCGACGACGAAGAGGGCGGACGCTTTGCGGCGCTCGCTATGAAAGATCGCGGACGCAAGGACATCGTTGCCGTGCTGGGGCCGCAGGATAACCCCGCCGTCGTCGACCGCCTTCGCGGCTACCGTGCAATTTTGGGCGAAAGCCTTCCGGATGAAAATGTCATCTATACCGGATGGAGCAGCGGAGACGGCTACCAAGCCACGCGGCGGCTGCTCGCGCGCGAAATACATGCCGACGGCGTGCTATGCGGATCGGACCGTATCGCGACCGGCGTTATCGCCGCATTCAACGAAGCGGGAATTAGCGTACCCAAAGACGTTTCGGTCGTGGGCTTCGATGACCACGAGGTCGCAGCTCGCAGCGTCCCCGCGTTGACGACCATTCGTCAGCCGCTTCGCGAAGAAGGCCGCATGGCCGCAGGCATTGCGCTCGACATGATCAACGGCGCCGCGCCCACCACCACTGTCATGCACATGCAGCTCGTTCAGAGAGACTCACTGTAGGAAACTGGGCCGGGCTTTCCGCGACGTCCGGTCACCCCATGCCCTCACAACCTCGACGCATAAAAAACGAGGGAAGGCACGCGTCCTTCCCTCGTTGCAGGCAATATGTAGCCGCTCGCCTACATCAGGCGCAGGCTGACGTCCTTGAGCTGGGCGCCGGAAACGGCACTCGGAGCACCCGACATGAGGTCGGAGCCGCTGGCCGTCTTGGGGAACGCCATGACGTCGCGGATGGAGTCGGAGCCGGTGAGCAGCATGCACACGCGGTCCAGGCCCAAAGCGAAACCGCCCATCGGGGGCGCACCAAACTTGAGGGCCTCCATGAGGAAGCCGAACTGCGACTCGGCGCGCTCCTCGGTAAAGCCCAGGAGCTTGAGCATGGACATCTGCATCTCGGCGTTGTGGATACGCATACCGCCGCCGCCAGCCTCAAAGCCGTCCATGACAAAGTCGTAAGTGCAGGAACCGGCTGCCAACGGGTCGGCCTCGATCTTGGCGATGTCGGTCTCGGTCGGCAGGGTAAAGGGCTGGTGCTCGGCAGCGTAAGCCTTGCGGTCCTCATCCCAGTGGAACAGCGGGAAGTTGACGACCCACAGGAAGTCGTGGCCCTCGCGCTTGATCTCGAGTGCGTTGGCCATGTGGGAACGCATGCCGCCCAGGATCTCGTCAGAGAGCAGGCGCGGACCGGCGGCGAACATCACGAGGTCGCCGGGCTCGACGTCCATGCGCTCGCGCAGAGCCGCCATCTCCTCGTCCGAGAAGAACTTGACGATGGGGCTGTTGATGGAGCCGTCCTCGCGGAAGGCGATCCAGGCCAGACCCTTGGCGCCAAACGTGGAGGCCACGCCGGCGAGCTTATCGATCTTGGCACGTGCCCAGGCACCGGCGCCCTTGGCGTTGATGGCCTTGACGACAGAGCCCTCCTCGTTTGCGGCAGTCGCAAAGACCTTGAACTTGGAGTTGGCAAAGATGTCGGTCAGGTCGACCAGGTGCATGCCATAGCGGGTATCGGGCTTGTCGGAGCCATAGGTGTCCATGGCCTCCCAGTAGTTCATGCGACGCAGCGGCGTGGGCATCTCGACGCCCATGCGGCCGAAGGCATCGGCCAGGACTTCTTCGAGCGCGCTCATAACGTCGTTCTGGTCCACGAAGGACATCTCGATATCGACCTGGGTGAACTCGGGCTGACGGTCGGCGCGCAGGTCCTCGTCGCGGAAGCACTTGGCAACCTGGTAGTAGCGCTCGACGCCACCGACCATGAGCAGCTGCTTCAGGAGCTGCGGGGACTGCGGCAGGGCGTAGAAGTTACCCGGCTGGATGCGGCTGGGGACGATGAAGTCGCGGGCGCCCTCGGGCGTGGACTTGAACAGGGAGGGCGTCTCGACCTCCATGAACTCACGGTTGTGCAGCGCCTCGCGAATGGCAAAGGTGAAGTCGGAGCGCAGCTTGAGGTTGGCCATCATCTCGGGACGACGGAGGTCCAGATAGCGATAGCGCAGGCGGGTGTCCTCACTGGTCTCGATGCCGTCCTCGATCTGGAACGGCGGGGTAACGGACGTATTGAGTACCTCGGCGTGGTCGGTCAGGACCTCGATCTCGCCGGTCGCGAGTTTGGTGTTGGTGGTCTCCTCGCCACGGGCGCGCACGACGCCGTGAATCTTGATGGGCCACTCGGGACGCATGGTCTCGGCGATCTTAAAGGCATCGCCGTCGGAGTGCTCGGGGTCGAAGGTGAGCTGCGTGATGCCCTCGCGGTCGCGAAGGTCACAGAAGATAAGGCCACCGTGGTCGCGGCGACGGCTCACCCAACCGGTGAGGGTGACCTCTTCGCCCACGTTCTCGAAGCGAAGCTCGCCGCAGGTACGGGTGTGCATGGAATGCTCATCGATGGGACGGGTCTGGCTCATACCAGTGATCCTCCTTTATGGATCTGTGCCGCCCCGTGTCGTTCCGGGCGGCGTCGTACAGATTTGCCCAGCCTGCGTAAACCGCGCAGCCGGGCATGGCGTTCTATCTTATCGCACCCGCGTCGATGTGCCGCGAAAAAGTAGCTCTTGCCCAAAGACTTGACGGAGACGAAACATTTGACGCAGCCTGGCCGTCGCTCAGGCGCGCGGCGTGCGACAATGTGCCCCAATACAACTGCACTCGGAAAGGCCCGCCATGACTGCACGCCTCATCGTTATGGATATCGACTCCACGCTCATCAACCAGGAGGTCATCGACCTGTTGGGCGAGGAGGCCGGCGTGGGCGAGCAGGTAGCGCAGATCACCGAGCGCGCCATGCGCGGCGAGCTCGACTTTAAGCAGGCGCTCGAGGAACGCGTGGGGCTGCTTGCCGGCTTGGATGAGAGCGTATTCGAGCGCACCTTTGAGCGCGTGACGTTTACCCCCGGCGCGCTGGAGCTTGTGCGCTCGGCACACAGCAAGGGCTGGAAGGTCGGCGTGGTAAGCGGCGGCTTTCACGAGGTCGCCGACAAGATCGTGGCCGCCGCGAGCATCGACTTTTGCCTCGCTAACCGCCTGGAGGTCGTGGACGGCAAGCTCACCGGTAAGCTGGCGGCAGACATCGTGACCAAGGAGTCCAAGCTCATCCAGCTGCTGGATTGGGCGGTTGAGTGCGGTGTCGACATGGCCCACACCGTCGCGATCGGTGACGGCGCCAACGACATCCCCATGATTCAGGCCGCGGGCACGGGCATCGCGTTTTGCGCCAAGCCCAAGACGCGCGAAGCCGCCCCGTTTGCCATCGATGAGCGCAACCTGATGCTCGCCATGGACATCATCCTGCGCGACTAGTCGATCCTTCTAACAAGAGAATCAGTCTGTCCTATAGTTTCCGAACAATTTTGTCTTAGTGTTCGGAAACATACCCTTTGAGTGCTAGACTTTGCGCCGTCGAAGGGAACATATATGGATAAGCGAGATCTTGAGCAATTGCTGAGCGATGTTGCCGGCGGAGTAGTCACCCCGGCAGTCGCCCTCACGCGCCTCCAGACGGCGCCAACCGCCGATCTGGGTTTTGCGCAGCTCGATCTTTCGCGCGGGGTGCGCCAGGGAGCCGGCGAGGTTGTCTACGGCGCCGGTAAAACCGCCGAGCAAATTGCCGCCATTATCGAAGCGCTGCGCGATGCCGGTCAGGAGCGCATCCTGGTCACGCGCCTGGACAGCGAAAAAGCAGCCCGTACCTCGGAGCTCCTCGACAACGGCATCGACCTGGGATATGTCCCGGACGCACAGCTCGCCCTCGTGGGCGGCAAGCCCTCCCCTACCGGCAACGGACGCATCGTCGTCGCCTGCGCCGGCACGAGCGACTTACCCGTCGCCGAAGAAGCCGCGTTGACGGCCGAGTTCTATGGCAACGAGGTCGACCGCCTCTACGACGTAGGTGTCGCCGGCCTGCACCGCCTGCTCGCGCATGCCGAGGAACTTGCCCAGGCGCAGGTGGTCATCGCCATCGCCGGCATGGAGGGCGCGCTGGCGAGCGTTATCGGCGGTCTGGTGAGCTGTCCGGTCATCGCCGTTCCCACCAGCGTTGGCTACGGCGCAAGTTTTGGTGGCGTAGCTGCACTGCTCGCCATGCTCAACTCCTGTGCCAGCGGCGTTTCGGTCGTCAATATCGACAACGGCTTTGGCGCCGCCTACCAGGCAAGTCTTATCAATCATCTGAGCGCCGGCACACCCCGCGCCCGCTAAGGAGCATTCCATGTCCAATCATCAGCACACGCTTATCATCGACGGCACCTCGGGCATCAGCGGCGACATGACTGTCGCGGCCCTGCTCGACCTGGGCGCCAGCGAGGAGCACCTGCGCGAACAGCTCGCCGCACTGCCGGTCGACGGCTTTACGATTGCCGTCACGCGTGCAAACAAGCATGGCATCGACGCCTGCGACTTTGACGTTCAACTTGCAGAGGAGCTCGAGAACCACGATCACGATATGGCCTGGCTCTACGGCAACGAAGCGGCTGCCGAGCACACACATGAGCACGAGCACCACCATCATGGCCATGGCGAGCACGAACACGAGCACACACACGACCATGACCATGAGGCCCACGGCCATGGTCACGAGGGTCACCATCATGCCCACCACCATCACCACCGTTCTTTGGCGGACGTCACCGCCATCATCGACGGCTCGCAGCTAAGCGATGGCGCCAAGCGTCGCGCCCTCGCCATTTTTTCCGTACTCGCCGCCGCCGAGGCCAAGGCTCACGGCAAAACGCCCGAGACCGTCATGTTCCACGAGGTGGGCGCCGTCGACTCCATCGTCGACGTCTGCTCTGTCGCCATCTGCCTCGATGACCTAGGTATTGAGGACATCGTGGTCGAGTCGCTCTCCGAAGGCCACGGAACCATTCGCTGCGCCCACGGCCTTATGCCCATTCCCGTCCCCGCTGTCGTCAACCTGTGCCAGGCGGGCAATATCGCCCTCACGCCCGCACCGGTCGCCGGCGAGCTCGTGACGCCCACGGGCGCCGCCATCGTCACCGCGCTGCGTACGTCCGACCAACTGCCCTCACGCTACCGCATCGAGGCCGTCGGCTACGGTGCCGGTAAGCGCCCCTACGAGGGCTGCTCCGGCACGCTCCGCTGCCTGCTCGTCCACGTGGACGCATAGCCATGGATGCCCGCAAAGAAAAAAGCCGCGCTGCTATTGTCACGGCGTTTTCCGAGCTCCTTCGCGAGGAGGACTACGGCAAGATCACCGTCGGCGACATCATCGCGCGCGCTCACGTAGGCCGCGCGACATTCTACGGCCTCTTTAAGAGCAAAGACGACCTACTTTCTGAGCTCGTGAGCGATATCTGCACCCACGCCCTCGATGACGATGGCACACCGCTCGACGACCCACTCGTGCAGATCGAGCATATTCTCAACAATCTCTGGGAGCGTCGCCAGGGCGTCCGAGCCCTCGTAGCCGGCGCCGGCTCACGCGTCTTCGCCGACTGTTTACGCAAGACCATCATGTCACGAGCAGCCGAAACCGTCCCCGCCGACCCCACAGGCCCCGCTGGCACCATGGACCGCAGTTTCTTACTACACCACATAGCCTCAAGCTTCGTAGGAATGGTCCAATGGTGGGCCTGGCACAACTTCGAAGCCCCAAAAGAGGACGTAGCCAAAGACTACCTATCAGCCATAAAACCCCTCTTCAACTAAGTAAGAAGCTCATCCCAAAGCATCGCCCCAACCCAGGCCGCCACGCATCCCAAAGTGTCACTCGCGCTTCACCGCCCCCAACAGCAACAAGCCCCTCCCATCCAAATCCAAATTCAGATTTATATGTTGGGCTGCTTGTTCCAACGCGGCCAAGATCCCGCAGCTGTCCGCATGGGGTAACTTCCCAGCGCATTCCGCAGGACGAAAGAACCCCCGCCGCACGAAGTGCGCAGCGGGGGTTCTTTCATGTCCGAGGACGCGCTGGGAAGTTACCCCATGCGGCCAGCGGACAACTATGTAGCCTCAGACTAGAACATGCCCAAGAAACCGTGCACAAACAGCGCGGCCAGAGCGGCACCGACAAACGGAGCGATGCCAGGAACGAGCAGGCCGTACTTCCAGTTGTTGTCAGCCTTGTTCTTGATCGGCAGCACCTGATAGGCCATGCGAGGACCAAGGTCACGAGCCTGGTTCATGGCGAAGCCGGTGATGCCGCCCATGCCCATGCCAACAGCCCAAACGATCAGACCGACGCAGATAGCGAGCATCAGAACGTTCTCGCCGGCGCGGTTAGCGGCAGCAAGGATGGCGCTGATGAACACGAAGGTGCAGATAGCCTCGCAGAAGAAGTTGCGGGCATAGTTGGTGCCCTCGGTGGTGGGGTTGGTCGAGAAGATGTTGCGCTGAGCAATGGGATCGATGACACCATCGGAAGCCTTGAACTCATCGGCATACATCAACCACGCGATCACGGCACCCGCAAAGCCGCCGAGCATATCGGCAATCATGAAGGGAATGCAGCTGCTCCACGGCACCAGGCCTACGATGCACTGGGCAAGCACCATGGCGGGGTTCATGCACACGGCGCCGCCAAAGATAAACAGAGCAACCGAGATGCCAAAAGACCAGGTGGTGATGGCAAACATGTGGCCGGAGCCCTGATACTTGGTGCCCTTAAGCACGGTATCGCAGTGTACGCCCACGCCAAAGATGATCATGAGGGCCGTTGCGCCGAATTCGCAGAGGAGTTTGGTAAGCATAAAACCTTATCTTTCTTGTCGGTTATAAACGATTCGTTTAGGCCGCACGCTAGTGCTGCGCGACGACAACGCCCAGGCCATCGGGGATAACGGCAACCTTGGCATCGGCACCCTTCATCTCAAAGGCGAGCTTGAGCGCCTCCTCGATAGTGTTGACCGGCGTCATGTGCATATCCTTGATCATCTGGTGATCGCACAGGTCGGTAACCATGATCACAGGGTGATGCGCCAGGATGCGGGCAAAGATCTGGCTCGTCCACTGGTCGGGCAGGGTCTCGTCCTTAGGACGGTCGATGCAGGCGCGCTCAAACTCTGCCGGATCATTGTCGGCGATGTTGTGATAGAAGCCCTCGCCACCGTGACCGTCGGCACAACCGGCGACATCGATGATCACGCCGCCCTCGGGAAGTGTGGCCTCTGCAGAGCACATGCCCTTCACGGCCTGATAGATGTTCTGGTCGAGCGGGTAGCCGCCGTTGGTGGTAATGGCAATCTCGCACTCGACGGGCTCAACGCCGGCAAGGCTCTTCACGAACTCGCAGCCAGCCTCGTGCGCCTTGTGGATGTCGCCGGCAAAGGAGCCGATGACCTCGTGCTTGCCGTTGAGCACCACGTTGAGCACAAAGGCAAGGTGAGCCATCTCGGCAGCGGCAAACATGTCCTCGCTCACGTGGTTGTGGCACAGGTTGCCGGCACGCGAATGGGAATCGTTCACAAACTGACCGTTGTGGTTGTACATGATGGTCTTGTAGCTGGCGATACCAGGCAGAACGGACTTGCGGCTACCAGAGAAACCGGCAAAGAAGTGCGGCTCAATAAAGCCCTCGGCAAGCAGCAGATCGCAATCGGCAGCAATCTTGTTGATGATGCACTCGCCGCCAGAAGGCAGGGTGCCGATCTTTTTCATCATGCTGTCATCGGTCGCGACGTGCATAACGATTTCCTCGTTGGCAACGATCTCCTCGCCGTACTTGTTGACGAGCTCCTCGTGCGTCGACGGACGATGCATACCCGTAGCAACCAGAATACGCACGCGAGCCTCGGGCGCAGCAGAATGGATGTGATGCAGCAGAATAGGCATCGTCACACGCGAGGGAACGGGACGCGTATGATCGGAGCTAATGATGACGATATCCTTCTTGCCAGCACAAAGCTCCTCGAGCGAAGGCGAGCCATAAGGGTTGGCAAGTGACTCCTCCACAAGCTCTTCCTGCGATTTCGTGGTCTTAAACTCGTTTTGATGACCTTCCATCACACCCGCGAAGTTCTTATCCTCGAGCTCCAGATGCAACGTCTTGTGGTCAAACGGCAGTTCACATTCAAACAATGACGAGCGCCCTCTTCCTTTTCAACTGACACACTAGATAAACCGTTGGAAGGATACGCCGCTCACCGAAAAACACCACCGTCCACCGACTCATTAACACAACGTTCATATTTGACCCACAACAAAACGGCCGCGACCCCAAACGGGACCGCGGCCGCCTGTCAAAGACACTATAGACAGGATGATTTACGCAGCGCCGAGGCAAACATCTAGTCCGAGACGTACGCACGTAAGCCATTTTGCATAAATTCGTTAATTAATTGCATAAGATGGCGCATGGATTTCTGGCCATAACTGGGTAGTACCCTCCGGAGCGTGCATTTTTGCGAGTATTCAGCATCGCGGGATAAGATTTTGGTGCCAAAAATCTTTCAAAAGGTAGATAGTCCTCATGACTCGACCCATCTGGATAGCATGCGGCGAGAAACCAGCCATATATGATCGTCGCCAAAGCCCAATCGTCGTGCAAAAGCATCAACAAAGGCAGCGAAAGCCGGCTATGGCCTTATGCATCAATCTTTGGCTGCTGAAAACTCCGTTTTTTGCACGTCGCCCCAAGCACCACCCTCACCCAGCGGCTGATCCGCCGAAGACCGGACATCGCAGGGCCCGCCATTAGTCTACTTTTAGGCACACTCCGCAGGACGCAAGAAGCCCTCGCCGCACTCCGCATTGGACGCGAAGCGCACTTTAATCCCTTCAGCCCCAATCCCTGAAGACCGAGGACAAAGGGACCCGACGGGTTTCCCTCTGAATGCATTCCGCAGCACGAAGCCCCCTTATCCGCAGCTCCGAAGGAGCAGGATAAGGGAGCTTCAAGTGCGAGGACGCATTCAGAGGGAAACCCGTCGGGTCCCGGTGAGAGCCACAGGGCTATCGATTACCCCGTGTTCTGCAAACCTGCCGAGACGCCGGTCACAGTCGAAAGAATCAGGCTCATGTACTCGGCCTTCTTCTCCTCGGCCATCTCGTCCTGGTTCATACGCACCTCGCGAAGGGCGCGGACCTGGGCGATGGACAGGGCGTCGACGTAGGGGTTACGTACACGGACGGCGCAGCCGAGCACGCGGCGGCGCTGCAGCGGCCACTCGTCACCGACGATGGCAAGGACCCACTTACGCGTGAGCTGCATCTCGGTGAAGACCTTCTCGGACAAATCATCGCGGTCGCCCAGGTGCAGATACATCTTGGCGATGCGCTGATCGGTCTTAGCGATCGACATCTCGATGTTGTCGATGAACGTGCGGAAGAACGGCCACTCCTGGTAGGCAGCCTTGAGCTGGTCAAGATCGCCAAGCTGCTCGCAGGCGGTGCCCAGGCCGTACCAAGCGGCCAGGTTAATGCGCGCCTGGCTCCAGCTGAAGATCCACGGAATGGTACGCAGGTCGTCGAGCGACTTGGCACCCAAGCCGCGCTTGGCGGGACGCGAGCCGATCGGCAGCAGACCGACCTCGGTCAGCGGCGTCACGGTCGAGAACCACGGCGTAAAGTCCTCGGTGTTCAGCAGGTCCAGATAGCGCTCGTGGCTTGCGGTGTTGAGCTTCTCGGCCATATCCCAGAACTTCTGCGTGGTCTCGGTGTTGGTCTTCTCGACACTCGGAGCCGACTGCAAAAGCGTTGCGGCGGCAACGGACTCAACATGGCGCTGAGCCAGCGTACGGTTGCCGTAACGGGCAAAGATGACCTCGCCCTGCTCGGTGAGCTTAAAGAAGCAGTTGACCGAACCCTTGGGCTGCGCCAGCACGGCCTTGTTGGCCGGGCCGC
Organism: uncultured Collinsella sp.; assembly: GCA_958413455.1. Taxonomy (GTDB): domain Bacteria; phylum Actinomycetota; class Coriobacteriia; order Coriobacteriales; family Coriobacteriaceae; genus Collinsella. Next base: position 54,447 of record CATYUU010000003.1, read on the forward strand.
CGCCACGGCCCACGGCACCGCCGCGACCGTGCATGAGCACCAAGTCGATATCGTTCTTCTCGGCCCACTTGGCGATGCGCTCCTGCGCGGAATGCAGCGCGAGCATGGCCGTGGTAGGACCGGCATCCTTGGAGGAGTCGGAATAGCCCAGCATAACCTCCATGCGGCGGTTGGTCTGGGCAAGGCGCTTTTGCACCACGGGCAGCGTAAGCATCTGGTCGAGCACGCCGACGCAGCCCTCGAGGTCCTCGAGCTGCTCGAACAGCGGGATCACGTCGAGCTCGGGGACATCCTCCTCGTGTGCGAAGGACAGGTGGGCCAGCTCAAAGACGTCGGCCACATGCTGGGCACTCTTGGTAAACGAGATGATGTAGCGGTGCGCCATCTTCTTGCCGTAGCGCTTTTGGATGGAACCGATGGCACGGAAGGTGTCGATGACCTCGCGCGTCATGGGCTGCAGGTCGCCATGGATACCGTTCTCGTGGATATCCTTGAGGGCGCGGGCGTGCACCACGGAGTGCTGACGGAACTCCATCTCGACCATATGGAAGCCGAAGGACTCGACCTGCCAGATGATGGTCTGGACCGGGCCGTAGGCAGCACGGACGGCACCGCAGGCGGCCAGCGAGCGCTGGACGACGCGCAGGTCCTCCAGGAACTCATCGGCGCTGTGGTACATGGTGTCGGTGATACGGCGCACGGTGGCGTTCAGACGGTCGGCCATGACGAGCATGACGGCGCGATGCGGCTCGTGCTCGGAGATCAGCTCGGCGCGGGCCGTGTACCGAGGGCTCATCTCGACCTGATGGTTCCACAGGTTGATGAGCTCGGCAGACGGCTTGCTGTAGGTGGCCTCGAGCGTGAGGTTGCGGCCGATGTGGCGGCACTTGTCCTCGAGTTTGAGCACCATGTGAGTGAAGTACTTGGCGGCGACCTCGCGGCTCACCTTGGCGGTGACGTTGGGGTTACCGTCGCGGTCGGAACCGATCCAGCTGCCGGGATGGAAGAACGCCGGGCACAGCGGCGGCACGGTACCGGCCTTGTCGCCCAGCACCCAGTCGTCAAAGCGACGATAGATGACGGGGATGACGTCGAACAGCGTGTTATCGAAGATGTCGATGATGGTATCGGCTTCCTCGACCGGCGTGGGCTTCTTGAGCGCGATGGGGCTCGTACGCACCAGGGCGTCGATCTCCTGCAGCATATGGCGCTCGTTCTCCACCAGGTCGGAGCCGCCCAGACGCGGACGCTCCTCTAGCAGGTTGGAGATACGGCGAATCTTGCCCTCGACGGCCTTACGACGGGCCTCGGTGGGATGCGCGGTAAAGACGGGGTGGAACTCGAGCTTGCCGAGCAGCTCGTTGGCGCCCTCGACGCCCAGCTCATTCACCAGCTGGTGATAGGCGACGGTGAGCTCGTTGGCGGGATCGACCTCGGTATCGGTCGACGCACCGGCCTCGCGCTCGCGCAGCTGCGCCACACGGTAGTTCTCCTCCGACAGGTTTGCCAGATGGAAGAAACTCGTAAAGGCGCGAACGATGACCTGCTGCTTATCGAGCGGCAGGCTGTCGATCAGATCGACGACCTCACGAAATGCCACGGCGGTGGGCTCGTCGGCGGTGGGCACGCCCTGCTCGTCGACGGCCTCGTCGGCAGCGCGGGTACCGGGGTTGCCGGCATTGACCACAATCTCGGCCGACAGGATCTTGTCGAACAGGTCCGCGATCTCGGGATCATACTCGCTAAGCACACGACGCTCCAGGCGCAGGAACAGCGCCAGATTATCGCGCAGCTCCTCGGGGATCTCGATCTCGGCGAGACGCTCCCTGGACTCGGCATTCGAGCCGATTCGGTTAACGAGGCGGTTGACCACGGCAGCGACGCGCGCCGCGGCTTCGGGTACAGACTGGTTGCTTAGGTTCTCAGCCACGTTTCCTCCCATTCCTCCTTCTATGCACGTAACATGCGATATTCATTATAGGCACTCGGCAAAAACTTTCGGCGCTGATTGCGCTTTACCACACAAAAGTATTTTCTGCATTGCAAGGGTTTTGCCCTAAATGGTCGTATTTCTCGGTGGGCGGCATACGCAAACGGGGGCATTCCGCATAAAAGCGAAACACCCCCGTAACAATCGCTCGTCGCGAGCGGAACATGTCAGCGGGTCCGCAGCTCAAAAAGATGCGCTACAGGCGCTCGCGAACCGCCTCGACGACGTTGACCAGATCGGCAAGGACCTCTTCGTGGCTCTCCATGTCGCGCACCTTGACCTTGCCGGCGGCAAGCTCGTCGCCGCCCAGGACCAGGATGAGCTTGGCGCCCACCTTATCGGCCTGTTTAAACTGGGCCTTGAGCGAACGGCCCTGATAGTCGGCCTCGGTCACGATGCCTGCGGCGCGAAGCTCCTGCGTAATGGCAAAGACGTTCTGGCGCAGCTCCTTGCCGGCGTTGGCGACATAGACGCACGGGGCCTCATCGGCACCCAGATCGCTGCCAAAGGCCTGCAGGGCCAGCAGGGCGCGCTCAAAACCGACGGCAAAGCCGACGCCCGCCGTGGGCTTGCCGCCCTCGAGCTCGACCAGGCCATCGTAGCGGCCGCCACCGCCGATGGAGCCGACGCCGGCGCCAGGGGCCTCGACCTCAAAGACAGTACGGGTGTAGTAGTCCAGGCCGCGCACCAAGGTGGGATCCTCGACATACTCGATACCGGCGGCATCCAGATAGCGCTTGACCTGCTCGTAGTGCTCGCGGCACTCGTCGCACAGGTTGTCACCCATCAGCGGAGCCTCGGCCATGATCTCGCGGCAGTGGTCGTTCTTGCAGTCGAAGGCGCGCAGCGGGTTGAGCTCGGCGCGCTCGCGGCACTCGTCGCACATCTCGTCTGCGTGATCGAGGATAAACTGCTTAACCTGCTCGCGGTAAGCCGGACGGCACTGGGCGTCACCCATCGAGTTGATGAGCAGACGAAGCTTGGAAAGATCGAAGCCCAGGCGCTTGTAGAACTCCATGAGCATGATGATGCACTCGGCGTCTGCCGCCGGATCGGGAGCGCCGAGCCACTCGATGCCCACCTGGTGGAACTGGCGCAGGCGGCCCTTCTGGGGACGCTCGCCGCGGAACATGGCCTCGGCGTAGTACGCCTTAAACGGCGTGGAGCCCTGGGGCACCAGATTGTTCTCGACGACGGCGCGCACCACGCCGGCCGTGCCCTCGGGGCGAAGTGCCAGGCGCTGCTTGGGCTTGAGTTTGGTGTCGGTGCCCTCGGTAAAGACGCGCTCCAGGTTGGCACCGCTGAACACGCGGAACATTTCCTTGCGCACGACGTCGGTCGACTGGCCGATGCCGTGGACAAACACGTCCACTTGTTCGATCGCGGGCGTCTCGATGGGCTTAAAACCAAACGGCTCGAACACGCCGGCCGCAATCTGCTGCATCTTTTGCCAGGCGCGCATCTCGGCGCCGATAAGGTCGCGGGTTCCCTCCGCCTTCTGTGCCTGCATGGGCAAACACCTTTCTTTTGTATCGCGTCATAGGTAACGGTCATTATACGGCACAAAGCAGCAACGCGGCGGCGCGTCTGACCGAACGAGGGTATGGGGACTCGTTCGGCCAGACGCGCCGCCGCTGTTTGTGATCCGTTTTCCTCCGTCCCCTTCGGATCACGTGATCTGTTGGGGACGGAGGAAAAGGGACCATTTCGTAGGCCCGTGGCCGCCTTGGAAACCGAATGATGGTACGAGCATCCATTCGGCTTCCAAGGCGGCCACGGACAGAACGGAGCGAACAGAAAAGAGCGACGGACGTCTACTCCCCCGCCACGCTCGCGCGCAGCTTGGCGGCGATGGGCTCGGATGCCAGCAGGAACACGAGCATGACCACGGAGCACGCCAGGCACACGATCCAGGTGCTCGCAAAGGAGCCCGAGACGGCAAAGAGCACATAGACCTGCCAAAGCTCACCCACAAAGCTCATGCCCGCGAGCACCGTCGAGGTGGCGATAACGGTGAGCGAGCCCAATACGCGGCCACTCACCTTATCGGCAACATGACCGATAACGAGCGAACCCACGACACTCACCACGGTGGAGATGGCATTGGAGACGTTGTACTGCGCAAGGGAAATACCCAGGTTGCTGACGATCAGCGGCTGGAACAGGCTCATGCAGTTGACGAAAATCGTGTAACACGTGGCCATGATCACGAAGCCGGAGGCCACCACGAGCCAGCCGGGGAAGAACTTACGCTGCTGGGGCATACTGCTCCTTTTAGACAAACGAATAGCCTGCGCCGGGCGCCGGTAGTGCCCAAGATTGCCTTGAAAGACAAGGGCATAGGCCTTACGGCCATGCCCGCAGGCTTGAAAGGCAAGGTTGGGTGCTACCGGTGGTCGGCGATATAGCCCAAAGCGACGGCGGTATAGGCCGCGGCGCCGAGCGGCAGCTCGGCATCGCTAAAGCGTGCCTTGGGATGGTGTTGGGCAAAGTGCTCGTCCGTATCGGTCACAGCTGCGCCCACGGTAAAGTACGCACTCGGGATCTCGCTCGAGATCAGCGCGAAGTCCTCGCTCGCCATGGCGTGGAACAGCGGCAGGAAGGCGGCCTTGGGCAGCACCGCGCCCACGTAGCCAAGCGACGCCTGGGTCATGTCGTCATCGAGTACGAGCGGGGGAACATCCGAGAGTGTCTCGAGGGTCGCCGGCGTGCGATACGTTGCGGCCACGCCGTTAACGACCTCGGCGATACGCTCCTTGAGATGAGCCATGAGCTCGACATCGAAGCCACGCAGCGTTCCCTCGAGCACACAAGTGTCGGGGATGACATTTGCGGCCTGACCGCCGGCGAACTTGCCAACGGTAAGCGCGACCTCCTTAGCCGCCGGCACTTCGCGAGCGATAAGCTCCTGAAGCGCCAGATGCACATGCACGCCGGCCGTGATGGGGTCGATGCAAATCTCGGGGCTCGAGCCATGGCCGCCCTTGCCCTGAAGCGTGATACGAAAACCGTACACGCCCGAGAGCGCCGGGCTGCCGTAGAGCACCAGGCCGAGCGGCGACTGGCTATTGACATGCATGGCAAAGGCGACCTGAGGACGCGGGTTCTGCAGCAGACCGTCGGCGATGGCGGCGCGGGCACCCTCAAAGGTTTCCTCGCCCGGCTGGAACAGCAACTTAACCGTAGCGTTGGCATCAACAAGCTCTGCCTCGCGAGCTTTGAGCATACGAGCCGCACCAAGCAGCGCCGTCGCGTGCATATCGTGACCGCAAGCGTGCATGCAGCCATTGGTGGATGCAAAGGGCTCGCCGGATTCCTCGGCAACGGGCAGGGCGTCCATGTCGCCACGAAGCATGATGACCGTACCGGCCTGCTCATTCGTGCAGACGCCATTGCCTTGGGCCGCGGCGGCACCGGCGCCGACAAGGCCCACAACGCAGGAACCATCGACGAGCGTTGCAAATGGGATGTCCATCTCGGTCAGGCGCGCTTGGATATACGTAGAGGTCTGCGGGAGGCTATTACCCAGCTCGGGCATCTGATGTAAATCGTGTCGCCACGCAGCGAGCTCGTCTGCAAAAGCCTGAGCTTCTGCAACAAGACCGTCACCGATAGCGGTCTGCGCCGCCGCGGTGGCCTTGGGCGCTGATTGCGGTTGAAGATCGGACAGTGCTGGTGCCATAGATGCCCTCCAGTAACGTTTTTGCAGCAAGCACTTTGATAGCGTAAAGTGCAAGGTACTACTTTAAGGGCGACGCATAAAAAATGCCGCCCCGGGAGGCGGCGCAACAAATTGTTTACAATTGCGGACGCGGCTTTCGACGCAAAAAATCGAAATGCGTCTCGCTCAAGATAATCGAAAGAAAGATGAGCGCGAAGCCGGCGAGCAGGCGCGAGGTGAGCGCCTCCCCCATCAGCAGCACCGAGAACAGCACGCCCGAAGGCGACTCCATCGAAAGGAGCAGCGAGCCCGTTGAGGCCGGGACATGCGCCAGGCCGACGTTTTGGATGAGCAGAGCCACACACGTACAGCCCACCGATAGAAACGCCATCACACCGATAAAGCTCGGCGTCCACACGGACAGCGGCGCTTGGGTCTCGAATAACAGCGACGAGATCAGGCTCAGCACGCCGTTGCCCACAAACATCCAAAACGTGATGACGTTGATGTCCATCTTGCGGCCATACTTGGCGGTCACCGCCATCTGGATGGCAAAGAAGACCGCACCGCCCAGTGTGATGACATCGCCGACATTGAACTCGACGCTATCGAGCGCCACCAGACCAATGCCCGCCAGGCACAGCAACGCGGCGCCCAAGTTGTAACGGGTAAGCTTTTCGCCGCTTAGGACGTAGCTCGCAAACGGAACCAAGATGCAGTACGTGCCCGTCAAAAATGCACTCTTGCCTGCCGTGGTCTGTGCCAGGCCGATCGTCTGCAAACCGTAGGCACCCCACATGAGCGCGCCCATGCCAAGTCCAACAATCAGGTTTCGAGCGTTGAAATGGGCAACAATGCGCTCGTGAAAGATGGCAAGCATGACCAACGACGCCGGAAGAAAACGAATGTAGAGCAGTTCGAACACCGGAATGGTGTCGAGCGCGTCCTTCATGGTCGTAAAGGAGTAGCCCCAGACGACTGCCACCGAAAGCAGCAGGACTTTCCAGAACAGCGGCGAGCGAGCGCCGGCGCCGCGGGAGGTGCCGCCCGCGCCCAGGTCCTCGCGAGCAACAGGGCTATCGGGCATCATTTCGATATTGTCAGTGGCATGCTGGGCCATAGGGCATCCTCGCGCTCAATCTGGGCGTGGTGTCCGCACGCGCATGGCTGCGTGCCGCCTCATGGTCAAATAAAAGCAGGGCGCACCGGACCCCCGGCACGCCCCGCTACTGTAGCAACAACCAAGCAGCCCGTGCAATTCACTACGCTAAAGCATCGGGTTGGAAGATCTCGATGTTCCGACGGCGTTTACGTTGCTGAACTAAATCAATTTGGTTGACTCCAGTTTTTCGATGATCCAGTCGTTGGCTTTGATGACCGGGCGGCGGAAGACGACGCCCAGGGCCAGCGACGGAATCAGATAGCTCGCCAGAATGCCTAGCTCAATCCAATACTCCATATGGTAGGCACCGGCCATAGCGGCGTGCATGGCGTTGATGCCGTGAGTAAACGGCAGGAACGGATAGATCGCCTGGAACACGGGGCCGGTCATCTCGATGGGGAACGTGCCGCCCGAACCGCCGACCTGCATGACCAGCAGCACGACGGCGAGCGCCTTGCCGATATCGCCAAACGAAACCGTAAGCGTGTAGACGATATTGGAGAACACGAGACTCGCGACCCAGCCCGCCAGCACAAACTGCAGCGGGTCGTCGCACTGGATGCCAAAGAACAGGATGTCGCCCGCGCACACGAGCGTTGCCTGCAGCAGGGCCAGACCGCCAAAGAACAGGTAACGGCCCAGGTAGATCTCGTGCAAGCGCACGGGGATGAGCTCGTTGATAAGCTCATCGTCAACCGAGACCTTCATCATGGCCGCCAGCACAATCGAGCCCACCCAGAGCGACAGAATCGTGTAGAACGGCGCCATGGCCGAACCGTAGTTGCGGATCGGATAGACCGGCTTGCGATCGAGCGCGACGGGGCCGGAAAGCGACACGGCCAGACCCTCGGGATCATTGCCGATCATCGTCTTGATCGTAGCGAGGTCATCCGACATCAAGGCGCCGTCGAGCTCGTCCTTAAACGCACTGATCTTGTCCGACGCCTCGCCCAGCTGATCAGAAGCCTTGTTGACCAGCTTTGCAGCCTTGGAGAGGCCCTTTGCCAGCGAACCGGATGCGTCGGTCAGGCCGTCTACGGCGCTATCCAGATCGCCCGAGATACCATCGAGCGAGTCTAGAATGCCCGAGACGGTCTTCTTGAGCTCCTTGGCCTTAACCGAGAACGTGGAATCGTAATCGGATTTGGCGCCCGCGATGCCGGCCTTGGCATCGGCGATGGCCTGATCGACCTCGGCACGCGAGTTGTTGACCTCGGCCATGCTATCGGAGAGAGACTTCGCGGTGGCCGTCAAGTCCTTGGCGTTGTTGCGATACTCCACAGCAATCCTGCTCAGCGATGTTGCCACAGACTTGAGGCTGTCCTGGAGTTTTTCGTCAGTCACCTGATCGGCAAAGCTGCGGAGCTGGTCGGCCGTGGCGTCGATATCGTCGGCACGCGTGTTGAGCGCCGCCGCGGCATCGTTGAGCTGGGACACTGTAAGGTCGACATGTTGATTCGCGGCATCAAATGCCTTCGCAAGCTCGGCGGACACGTTGTCAAACGAGCCCGCGCTTCCGTCAATCGCGGCATTGATGGCGTCGTTGGCGTCCTTCAGCGCTTCCTTGGAATCGCTAATACCGCTCTTGACATGCTCCATCAGCTGCTTCGTTGACTCATCGACCGTGCCCGTCTGCTTGAGCATGCCGCTCGCCGACGTCAGCGAATCGGACGTGGAGCTCAAAATGCCCGCCAGCGACGAAGCATTTGCCCGAACGTCTCGCAGGTCCTCAATCGAATCGCCGAGCGTCGAGGACAGGTTGGCGATAAAGTTACCCACCTGGTCGGTGCTCATGTAATCGAGCAGGCTGGACACCGTCTTAAGACCGATCGTCGTAATGGTCTCGGTAAAAGTTTTGTTAACCTGGCTCTGGACGGCGCTCGAACCCTTCTCGGTCACGATCTGCGCAATGGCGTTGGCCTTCTGATTCTCGTAGAACTCGATATCGGCATGCTTCACGTCGGTCGAGAAAAGCGTCATCATGTCAGCGCTAAACGTTTTGGGGATAACGACGGCAGCATAGTACGCGCCCGACTTAACGCCCTCGATAGCCTTTTCGCGATTGTTGAGCACAACCCAATCGAAGCTCTCGTTGCCGCGTAGGGTGGCGGTCACGTTTTCGCCCACGTTAACCTCGACGGGGATCAAATCGCTCTCGTAACCCTCATCGGTGTTGACCACGGCGATCTTAAGATTGCCGGTGTTGCCGTACGGATCCCAGCTGCCGGCGATGTTAAACCACGCGTACAGACACGGTACGATAATGAGGCCCATCACGACAACCAAGCCGATCACGGAGCGAGACACGTTTTGGACATCGCGCTTAAACAGATGCAGGATGTTCTTCATTTATGCCTCACCTCCTTTGGAGTGCTTGCCAAGCGCGGTGGTATCTCCATCATTTGTGGCTGTGCTGTCGCTGCCCTGAGATTTATGGTGCGAGCCGATATGCGGCAAGCGGCCCGTGGACTGATCGCCGCCCTTGGCACCACGCTCGCTGGCGTTGAGGCCAAACATGTGGCGGGCGGCAGGAATGGCGGCCGTGTGTTCGCGCATCTCGCGACGCAGGTCCTCATCCGAAAGCGCCGAGATGCGCATCTGGGTATTGAGGCTCGCTCGGATATATTCGATATTGATAAGCCAGCCGCAGATGGCAATAACCGAGATGATCCAAATGACAAGCAGGATGATCTTGCCGTTATTGTCGATATCGAGAACCGTCGACAGGACAAAGAGCAGGACCTGAACGCCCACCACGGCGGCAAAACCGCCCTTGATGTAGTACGGGTAGCGATGTTCAAAGGCGACCGCATGATCGAGCAGTTCGCGACGGTACGAATCGGAATCGAGCATGACGCGCATGGCCGTGCGCAGCGAGTAGCGCTGGCGCGGCAGGTCGTTGGACTCGCAAATCATCATACCGGTCGTGGAGAGCTGTTTATCAAAGAGCAGGTTAAGGTTGAGCAGCAGCGGACGCAGCTGCAGGCCGATAAAGAGCGCCACGATCAAGAACACGCCCAGAATGCACAGGTTAAACAGGTAGTTGAACGAATACATGCCGCCGACCGTCTCGCGCAGCAGATTGATGCCGTAGGTAAAGGGCAGCAGCGGGTGCAGCCACTGGAAGAAGCCGGGCATCATCTCGATGGGGTACATGCCCGACGAACCCGGGATCTGCACGATGACGAGAATGACGCCGATAGCCTTGCCGATATGCTTAAACGTGGTGGACAGCGCATAGATGATATTGACGTAGGTGAACGAAATGGCGATGCCGCCCAGCACGAACAGCAGCGGGCTGACGCACTGCACGCCAATCACCAGATCGCCTACCGTAACGATGATGGCCTGCAACGCGCCCAGGATCACCATGAGCAACCAGCGGCCAAAGTAGCCTTGGCGCGCCGTAAAGCTGCCAAAACCTTCACGGTCGACCTCGAGCTTGTAAATGGCGATGAGCACATAGCCGCCCACCCAAAGCGCCAGATTGGTGTAGAAGGGAGCGATGCCCGAGCCAAAGCTCTTGACCGGATAGATTGACTTGGACGTCAACTCAACCGGAGACGCCATGAAATCTGCCACGTCATTGACATCGACGCCCATCAGATCGGCCAGCTCGCCCATGGACTCGGAGGTCTGCAGCGCCGCGATGTCATTGGCGGCGGTTGCAAGCTTGTCCTGGACCTTGGCAAGCGAGGAATCAGTCTGGGACAGCGTGGTCTTGGCCTGGCCGAGCGTAGCGCTAAGCTGCGCCAACGTGCCGCGCGCATTTGCAAGTGTAGGTGTCATACCCGAGACGATACCGGTCAGGTCGCCCGAAACGGCAGCAAAAGAGTCGAGCGCGCTCGAGGCCTTCGGCAGCGCGTTTTGGCCCAAGTCCGTCTGGGCTTGGCCAAGGTTGGTCGCACCGGTATGAATTGCGTTATTGATAGCGTCACTGGCACCCGAAACAGCCGCTGCGTCATTCGCCATGGCGCTCGACTGCGCGGACAGACCGTCCTTGATGCTCTGAAGCTTTTCATTCTGCTCTCGAAGCAAATCGATGGTCGATACAATGCGCGCGTCAATTTCCTCGGAACCTGTCGACGTGTCATTGGCGAGAATCTCCAAGTGCCCGATAACGGCCTTATTGTGGTCGATCGTCGCTTGAAGAGACTCGAGCGAGTTGTCGATACGGGTGGTCGTAGATGTGACCGCGCCCGTCAGCTTGCCGATGGCAGCGTTCGCAGAGGCCGACGTCTTGGTGAGCGCAAGGCTGCCTTCCGAGAGCGCCTTGGAGAGCGAGGTGATGGAGTTGCCCGCCGTGGTGCGAGCTTCGCTCAGCAGGTCGTTGCCCTGGGAGATCGCCTGCGTCAGCGACGGTGCCTGGCCTTGCAAGCCGGCAAGTGCCGCATCAGCCGAGGCGATAGCGCCACTCGTCTTATCGATGGCGGCATTCATATCGCCAATCGAATCGCGCACCTCGCCCAAGGTGTCGGACGCCTCGGACACCGAACTTGCCAGCGAGTCCTGAGTCTGGGTTGCCTTGTCCTTTAAATCGACACCGGCATCCTTGGCGATACCGGCAACAGTCTTGCCTACCGTAGAGACAAATTCCGAGTTGATCTGCTCCTCGATGGTGTTTGCACCGGTATCGGTAACCTTGGGCGCAATGGCGCTCTTCTTCTCATTGACGTAGTACGTGAGCTTGGGCTGATGGTAGTTGCCGTCGAGCATCGAAACCAGGTTATCCGAGAAGTTCTTGGGAATCACGATAGCGGCATAGTACTCGCCGCTCTCGACGCCCTCCTTGGCATCGGCCGTCGAGTCGACGAACGTCCAGCCCAACTGATGATTCTCCTTGAGCTGGTCGACCACTTTGTCGCCAGCGTTGAGCTCACCCACCAAGTCGTTTTGGGTGCCTCGATCGTTGTTGGCGATAGCAATCTTGATGCCTTGGGTGTTTCCATACGGATCCCAGTTTGCCACGATGTTATACCAGGCATACAGCGAGGGAATAACGCACACGCCTAGGGTAACCACCAGGGCGACGGGGTTCACAAGCAGTCGCTTAATGTCGCGCTTAAATATCGCAAAGGACACCTTTGCATTGGATAGTTTGCTGCCGAGACTCACGCTTGGACCATCCATCCTGTCGTTAAATCGAATCGTACTATCGACAACCATTGTACGTAGGCGCTTTAGCGTCTCAGAGCACAATGGTATTGAGTTTTGCGGGTAGCAATATACTACGAAGACGAATTAACGTACAGTTGTACAGTATCTTAAATTTCAGCAGGTCACAAAACCACAACCCGCACAAATAAATGATCCCTTGGGGACGGAGGAAAACGGATCACCGGATCAGACCGACCCCCTCGGTGATCCGTTTTCCTACGTCCCCAAGGGATCATTCCCAAGGGATCATTCAAAAGGAAACGAGAGTGGAAAATCTCCCACTTCAAGCCCGCATTCGAGCCAAAAGCGGGAGATTATCCACTCTCGTTCTAATCTAGTTACGGTGCCGTATCCCCGAACTACATCAAGTTGCAAACAGCCGCCGCGAAGGCAACGGGGTCCTCGGGGAGGATGCCCTCGACCAGCAGAGCCTGGTCATAGAGCAGACCGGAGTACTGCTTGATCTTGTCGGCGTCGCCTGCCTTCTGAGCAGCGACGAGCTTGTCAAAGACCGGGTGCTTGGCGTTGAGCTCGAGCACGCGCTGGCTCTTGGGCATGCCGTCGGGCGCGCCCTCGGGTCCCTTCTGGAGTACCTTCTCCATCTCGAGCGAAAGCGGGCCCTCGGTGGTGATGCAAGCGGGGGCATCGGTCAGGCGCGCGGAAACGGCAACTTTCTCGACCTTGTCACCGAGCGCCTCCTTCATAGCGCTAAAGAGGTCCTCGTTCTCCTTGGTGGCGTCCTCGGCCTCCTTCTTCTCGTCCTCGGTCGCCAGATCAAGATCGCCAGTCGCAACGTTCTTGAGCTCTAGATGACGATCCTCGACCTCGGGCTCGGCACCGTCGGCCACAGCCTTCTCGGCAGCCTCGCGGGCAGCATCGTCCTCGTAGATCTTGGGCATATCGGCGGCAACGTACTCACGCATAGCTTGGAACGTGAACTCATCCACATCCTGCGTCAGCAGCAGCACGTCATAGCCGCGGTCGAGCACGCCCTTTACCACGGGCATCTTGGCCAAGCGCTCGCGCGAATCGCCGGCGGCGTAGTAGATGGCCTTCTGATCCTCGGGCATGCCCTTGGCATACTCGGCCAGGGTAATCATCTTCTGTTCCTTGGCAGACCAGAACAGCAACAGGTCGGCGAGCTCATCGGCCTTCATGCCATAGCTCGAGTAGATGCCGTACTTAAGGCCGCGGCCAAAGTTCTCAAAGAACTTCTCGTAGGCCTCGCGGTCGTTGTCACGCATATCCTCAAGATCGGCGGTGATCTTCTTTTCCACACGCTTGGCGATGGCCTTGAGCTGACGGTTCTGCTGCAGCGTCTCACGCGAGATGTTGAGCGACACGTCGGCGGAATCCACGACGCCGCGGACAAAGTTGTAGTAGTCGGGCAGCAGGTCGTCGCACTTCTCCATGATCAGGACATTGGAGCTGTAGAGCGCCAGACCCTTCTCGTAATCCTTGCTGTACAGATCGAACGGCGCGCGGCCCGGCACAAACAGCAGGGCGTCATACTCGAGCGTGCCCTCGGCGTGGAAGCTGATGGTGCGCGCAGGATCGTCAAAGTCGTGGAACGTGGACTTGTAGAACTCGTCGTAGTCCTTCTGCTCGACATCGGAGCTGCGCTTCTTCCAGATCGGTGTCATGGAATTGACGGTCTCGAGCTCCTGGTAGTCCTCGTACTCGGGCTTGTAATCGTCGCCGGCGTCCTCGGGCTTGGGTTTCTGGCGGCTCTTGGACACCATCATCTGAATCGGGTAGCGCACATAGTTGCTGTACTGCTGAATCAGGCTCTTGAGACCCCACTCGGTCAGGAAGCGATCGTAGGTCTCGGCCTCGCCGTCGGCATCGAGCTTCTCGTTCTCGCGCAGCGTCAGGATGACATCGGTACCGTGCTCGGCGCGCTCGCCGTCCTCGATGGTGTAGCCCTCAAGACCGTCGGATTCCCACACATGGGCGACATCCTCGCCATAGGCGCGGCTGACGACCTTCACATGGCTGGCGACCATAAAAGCCGAGTAGAAGCCCACGCCAAACTGACCGATGATGTCGACATCGGAGCCCTGCTGCTCGGCGTTCTCGGTCTTAAACTCCTCGGAGCCGGAATGGGCGATGGTGCCCAGATTGCGCTCCAGCTCCTCGGCGGTCATGCCAATGCCGTTATCCGAGATGGTAATGGTGCGGGCGTCTTTATCAAAGGAGACGCGAATGGCCAGGTCGCCCTGGTCGATCTTGACGCTCGGGTCCTGCAGGCTCTTAAAGTTGAGCTTGTCGACGGCGTCGCTCGCGTTAGAGATAAGCTCGCGCAGGAAGATTTCCTTATTGGTGTAGATGGAGTTGATCATGAGGTCGAGCAGTTTTTTGCTCTCGGTCTTAAATTGACGCATGTGCAGTCCTTTCGCGCTACCCCCGTCCGCAAAAACGGCCCGGTCGCCCGAGCCGCATCGCAGACCTGCTATGTTCAGACTTAGATTTTATAACCCATTAGCGCGCATATATACATACGGAATCGAAAAACTGTATGTTGAAACGACCGTGCGGCGGATGCCAAGGAGTGTCCCCAGCTGCCGGCAGAAAAGGAACGTCCCTATCTGCCATCTACGCGCTTGGCCATCCAGGCATGGGGCTGGCCCTCGTCTTCGTAATCTACCGGGGCGATTTGCGTGTAGCCCGCCTTTGCATAGAGCGGCAGCACGTATTCCTGCGCATGCAGCTTAATAAGCTTAGCGCCGGCATCGCACGCAGCAGCTTCGCTGGCTTCGACAATCTTGCTTGCCAGACCGCGACGGCGCATGGTGGACAGCACGGCGACGCGCCCCATAATGTAGGTCTCCCCCGCCGCAACGCCTTCGTCCATGTCGCATGCCGGCAACACTGGGGCCTCTGCGTCAGCCACGCGCTCAAGCTCTTCGGGAAACGCGCGCGAGCAACCGGCAAGCTCGCCGTCTACATAGAGCGTCACATGAATGCAGTTCGGATCCTCGTCGATAGCATCGAACTCATTCTCGTAGCCCTGCTCGTCCATAAAAACGACGCGGCGCACCAACGCCGCGTCATCAAAGCATCCCGTCTTAAGTTGAATATCCATGGCTGCCCCTTCATTCAATGCGAACGTTAGGGACAGATTTTAGCGAAAATGAGCTCCACGCACGCTAAACTTCGCGCGAGCCTTCGCCAGGCAGTCGTAATGACCCACGTTATGGGCATCGCTCGCGATGAAGCTGTACAGGTTCTGATCGAACAGGCGCTGTGCCGGCTTTTTCTCGCGACCAAAGCGACCGCCGGCAATAAAGTCCGCCGAAGCCTGCAGCTTGCAGCCCATATCGACCAGGCGCTCCGCCACGCTTACATCCTTTTGAACCGCACGATAGCGCTCAGGATGAGCGATGATCACCTGGTAGCCACGGCACTGCAAATCGTAAATCGTGTTCTCGTACTCTCTAAACGCATACGCATCGGCATGCGTCGAAAGCTCGAGCAGAAACTCGTTGGTTCCATCGAAATGCAAGTGCTCCGCGGCATCGATACCAAGCTCAACGAGCTTTCGATGGTTGACCTCGAAGCCCATCTGGAGCGGAAAACCGTCAGCGTTATCACGCAGCAGCTCAAAGGCATCCCACATCTTGTCGTAATCAAAATAGGGATCACGGCAGTGAGGAGTGCAAACGATTCTGGTTACACCGACCCGCTTGGCAGCCTCGAGCATCGCCAAGCTCTCATCGAGATCGGCGGCGCCGTCGTCTACGCCCGGCAAGATATGGCAATGAATGTCACGCATAGGTCAGCCTTAATCAACTAAACGTTTGCTCGGTTGGTGAAGATGCCCTTTTTGGAAGTCCCCTGATCGTCGGAGCCCTTCTTCACCTTCTTACCGTCCTTGGTGTAGTAGGAGTAGTAGTACTCGCTGGTCTCAGTCTCGCAGTAGTTCATAACGGTACCGATGAGCTTGACCTTCTCGGACTTCTTAAGCTGACCGATAGCGTTGAGCGCCTCCTCGCGCTTGGTAAAGTCCTCGCGCACTACGAACAGCGTGCCGTCGGTCAGACTGGCGATCTCGGCAGCATCGATGAAGGTGCCGACCGGGGGAGCATCAAAGATGACGTACTGGAACTTGGCGGACAGTGCCTTTACCAGCTTGGCAAAGCGGTGAGAGACGATGATGTCGGCAGGATTGGGAATATGCGGCTCGGCATCGAGAAAGTAGAAGTTCTTCTGACCCGTCTCGACAATTGCCTGGTCAATGGAGATCTGCTCGGAAAGGACCGCATAGAGTCCGCCGCGCGAACGAACGCCGAGCATATCGGAAAGAGACCTGCGGCGCATATCGGCCTCGACCAGGAGCACGGACTTGCCGCTCGTGGCGATAGCCTGGGCAAGGTTAATGGAAACCGTAGACTTGCCCTCGTTGGGAATCGAGGAGGTAACGGTGATGGTGCGAATGGGGTCGTCCACGCTCGCAAAGCGGATGTTGGCCAGAAGGGTCTTGGCGGCATTCTGTACAACGAGCTTATCGGTGTTCTTTGCCTTAGCCATGCCTATTTACCACCTTTCATAGCCGGAATTCGGCCAACAACGGGAATGCCCAGGAGCTCTTCTGCCTCTTCGGCACCGCGGATGCGGGTATTGAGCATGTCTGCCAAAACGACATAGGCGACAGCGATAAAGATACCGGCGAGGAACGCGACAGCAACGTACAGCGTGCGCTTGGGGCCGCTGGGGACTTCGGGAGTCTTAGCCTCGTCGATAACGTTGATGCTCTGGGCAGCGCCGACGTTCTGAGCGACCGTACTCACCGAGCTGGCCATGGCCTTTGCGACCTTAGCCGTCTCCTTGGCATCGGTGCCGGTAACCGAAAGCGTAATGACACGCGTGGTGGTCTCGGAGGAAACAGACACCTTGTAGTCATCCAGGTCAGCAAGGCCCAACTCATTGGCAGCACCGCTCTTAACGCTATCGCTATCCAGCAGCGTGGCGATATCGTTGGAAAGCATCTGGCTCGCCGAGAGATCGTTGTAGCTCATCTGACCGCTATCGTCGGTCTTGGCGAGAATGTACATGCTCGTCGTCGCGGTGTAGGTGTTGTCCATCGCAACGAAGGACACGATGCCCATGGCGATCGCGCAGACCACCGGAAGGGTGATGACCAGCTTGAGGTGCTTTTTGAGCAGCTGGAACAGTTCGAGAAGGGTCATGCAGCTTGCCTTTCATTTCCCCAGTTCGGATTGACAAAACTGTCCGTATGTTATCGCATCTTTTTACCGAGACCAAACTCTATACATAAGAAACAGGCTCTCCTGTAAAAATGTCGGAAGCAATCGTAAAATTGCACAACAACGCCGCACCCGAAAGTCAAATGCGGCGTCTACATCAATATCTATGTTGTATCGCTATGCGAATGGCTCGTCCTGCTGTATGGGAAACGTCACCGTAATGGTGGTTCCCACGCCCAACTCGCTCGACAGATCGAGCGTGGCGTGATGATACAGGGCCGCATGCTTGACAATGGCAAGCCCCAGACCGGTTCCGCCGCGTGCCTTGGACCTACTCTTGTCCACGCGATAGAACCGCTCAAATACCTTGCCCTGTTCTTCAGGCGCGATACCGATTCCCGTGTCGGCGACCGCGAGGAACGGATGGCCTTCGTCGTTGGTGCCGCACTGCAGCGTAACCGTACCGCCGGGTCGATTGTAGCGGATGGCGTTGCTTGCCAGATTATAGATGAGCTCGTCAATCAAGCGCGACACGCCCTCGATGACCACAGGCTTGGTCTCATGACTTATCGTCACATTCGCCTGACGGGCGACCTGTTCAAGACGCTGCTCAACCGCGTAGATGGCACGCGAGAGCTCAATAGGCTCCGTGGACCCAATGGGCACCGCCTCGCCCTCAGTTGCACGCTCGGCCTCGTCCAAGTTAGACAGCGTAAGGATGTCGTTGACAAGCGCCGCCAAACGGCCCGCCTCACGATAGATGCGACCGCCAAAGTTGCGCAGGTCGTCCTCGCCCTCGACCATGCCGTTTGCGATGAGCTCGGCATAGCCCGAAATCGCCGTAAGCGGCGTCTTGAGCTCATGAGTGATATTCGCCGTGAACTCGCGGCGCATACGGTCGTTGTCCGCTAGCACCGCCATTTGGCGCTTGAGCTCCTGGCGCTGCGACTCGATACGCTCAAGCATGGGGACCATCTCGGCATAGGCGTGCTCATAGCTACGGCGTGGGTGGTCCAAATCCACCTCTTGCAACGGCGCGATGATGGCACGGGACTCGCGGCGCGCCATAAAAAACGAGAGTACCGCACCCGCTGCTGCGATAAGCAGCATCGGCGCCACCATCGACAGCAAAATCGCCGCAACGCCAGGCTGGGCCTGCGCCAAGCGGACAACCTGGCCGTTATCAAGGGCGACGGCGCGATACAGCATAATCTCGTCGAGCGTAGAGCTTGCGCGCTCCGCGGAACCCGAACCATTCTCAAAGGCCTCGATGACCTCGGGGCGATCGCCGTGGTTGGGCAGTGTAGAAGGCGACGCCTCGTTGTCGTAGGCAACCGATCCATCCTTGTTAATCAGCGTGATGCGCAAGTCCTCGCGATCGAGGCTACGCAAGAACGGGATGGGCTCCTGCTGCTCGTCGAGGGCGGCAGCAATGAGCTCGGTTTCCTGCGCCAGATTGGCACTCGTGGCATCCGCCAAGGTGTTTTGCACAAAGAACGCACCCAGCACCGTAAACGCCACGATAACCGCCATGGCACAGACAAAGATCGTCACAAAAACGCGGTGCGACAGCGTATGTTTTCCCTGGGGGGCGAAGACCACGGGTTACTCCTCCGATGCGGTGGCCGCGGTGTCGTCACCTTCGGCACCATCACCGGCAGAAGGCTCGGCCAAGCGGTAGCCCACGCCGCGCACGGTCTCGATGGCGCTGGCATGCTCGCCCAGTTTTTGGCGAAGCGTCTGCACGTGCACGTCAACGGTGCGCGAACCGCCGTCGAAGTCCCAGCCCCACACGCTCTGCAGCAACGACTCGCGGGTAAAAACCACGCCGGGCTTGCGCATGAGGTACTCGAGCAGGTCGAACTCGCGCAGGGTGAGCTTAAGCGACTCGCCGGCAACGGTCACCTCGCGATGGCTGGGCGAGAGCACAATGTCGCCCACGCTGAGCACATCGCTTGCCTGTTTGACCATGCCGCCGCGACGCAGCAGTGCGCGGCAGCGGCTGGCGAGCTCCATGAGCGAGAAGGGTTTAGTCAGGTAATCGTCGGCACCACCATCGAGCGCCATCACCTTGTCGAGCTCGGTGTCCTTGGCGGTAAGCATCATGATGGGCACCGTCGCCGTCAGGCGATCGGCGCGCAGGCGGCGCATAATCGCCAAACCATCGGTATCGGGCAGCATGATGTCGAGCAGGACAGCATCGGGTACCCGTCGCGCCACGGCGGCCTTAAACTCGCCATCGCACGAAAAGCCCTCGGCCTCGATTCCCTGCTTGCGCAGCGCGTAGACCGTCAGATCCCTGATGTTGTCATCGTCCTCGACGTAATAGATCATGTTGAACCCCTTTGCGGCCGGCATGACCGCATCTTAACCCTAAAGGTACCTTTACTAGATGGTATCAGCCAAAACGTCCCGTCAAATAATCCGCCGTGCGCGGATCGATCGGGTTTTTGAAGAGCTGGGCAGTGGGCGCATGCTCCACCAGCTCGCCCAGCAAAAAGAACGCGACCGAGTCGGAGATGCGCGCAGCCTGCTGCATGTTGTGCGTAACGACCACCAGCGTGCAGGTCTCCCTGAGCTCGCAGGCCAGCTGCTCCACCACGAGCGTCGATACGGGGTCGAGCGCCGAGGTCGGTTCGTCCATCAGCAGAATGTCGGGCTGCACGGCAAGCGCACGGGCGATGCACAGACGCTGCTGCTGGCCGCCCGAAAGACCCAGACCCGATTCCTTGAGCTTGTCCTTGACCTCGTCCCACAGGGCGGCGCGTCGCAGGGAGTCTTCGACCAGCTCGTCGAGCACGACGCGGTCGCGCACACCCATACCGCGCGGCCCATAGGCGATGTTGTCGTAGATGCTCATGGGGAACGGGTTGGGGCGCTGAAACACCATGCCCACGCGCTGGCGCAAACGGCAGATGTCGTAGTCGCCCAGGATATCTTGGCCGTCGAGCGCAATCTTGCCCTCGATGCGGCAGTCCTTGATGCCGTCATTCATGCGGTTAAAGCAACGCAGCAACGTCGACTTGCCGCAGCCCGATGGACCGATAAACGAGGTAATCTGCTTGTCGCGAATCTTGATGGACACATTCTTAAGCGCATGATGGTCGCCATAGAACAGGTCGAGGCCCTCGACGTCGATGCGCGTCGGCGAGGCGGCAAGATCCTCTGCCGTGGGGCGAGTCGCATCCCCAACCTCGCGCTCGTGCGCGGCCTCGGCCTGCGCTTCCATGAGTTCTTCAAGCTCCGTGGGCTCCACAGCCGCAGCAGCCGTCATACCGCATACCTCCACATCGATATCAATTCAGCAGTATCGATAGTAGAAATCGCGGCTCATATGCACGTGAGCGCATTGTCAAGTGTTTGTAAGGGCACGCTGGCTATGCGGCGGGCAGCTCGATGGTGAATATCGTGTGTTCGGGCGTCGATTCACATGCAACGGTACCGCCGTGTGCCGCGATGATCTCCTTGGCAATAGCAAGGCCCAGACCGGCACCACCGCGATTGGTCGCACGCGCCGCATCCAGGCGATAGAACTTCTCAAAGATCACTTTGAGCTTTGCCGCAGGGATAGGATCGCCCTGATTGATAAAGCGCACGCGCACGCCGCCATCGTCTTGGCGCCCGGCCTCGATCGTGATAGTCGAGCCCTCATAGCTATAGGCGACGGCGTTTTTCATGATGTTGTTGAACACGCGAGCCATCTTGTCGCCATCCACGAGCACCGTCAGGTCCTCGCGAATATCAACTTGAGCTTCCTTATGCTGCTCGTTGAGGATGGGATAGAACTCGTCAGCCACCTGAGCCAGCAGCAACCCCAGATCAACATAGCCGCGCGTGAGCACGATATCGTGGAAGTCAAAGCGCGTGATATCGAAGAACTCTTCGATGAGTGCATCGAGTCGGTGCGCCTTGTCGAGAGCCACGCCCGTAAAGTGCGCACGTTGCTCAACCGGCAGCTCAGGAGCCTCTTGCAGCAGCGAAAGATAGCCCACCACACTGGCAAGCGGGGTGCGTAGGTCATGTGCCAAGTACGTGACCAAATCGTCCTTGCGATGCGACTCGTCACGCAGAGCTTGCTGCACCTTGCGCTCACGGTCACGCACGCGGTTAAGGGCGCCCTCGACCTCCAAGAAGTCGCCGTCAATGTTGTCCCAGGTGTCGGGGTGATCGATCAGGCGATCTTGAATACGAGCGGCCAGCACACAATCGGCATGCTGCTCGCCCTGTTCGTAGCCCTGGTAGTACAGGGCGCGGCCGCACAAGAACAGCACGCACGCGGCAAGCGCCAGCACAAAGCCAAGCATGTTGAATACAAAGCCGGCATCGAACAGCACCGGCCCTTCGATGCCGCCGAGCGCCATGGCGCCAATCGCCAACGTCATGGCCCACGCGGCGCCGCCAATCACCATGCAGCGGCGCACGATCTCAAATCGATCGATCAGCAAAAAGCCGACAAGCAGCACTGCCAAGATTCCAGCGATGTTATCGATGCCAATCAGCAGCAGGCTCAGCAAAAAGAGCAGCACCGTTGCAAGCGCGCGGTTGTCAACGACTGACCTCACGTATTCAAAGAGTCGATCGGGCACCTCGAACGCTTGCCTATCGTCTTTTGTCATATCAAGATCCTCACAAGCGAAAAGCGTTATTCGATGATGTAGCCGACGCCCCAGACGTTTTTGATAAAGCGCGGCTTTTGTGCGTCGTCGCCGATCTTTTCGCGCAAGTGGCGAATGTGCACCATCACCGTATTGTTGGAGCCGGGCATAAAGTCCTCGTTCCATACCGCGCGAAACAGGTCCTCCACGGCCACCACGCTGCCGCGATGCTCGACCAGATACAGCAAGATTGAATACTCGGTGGGTGTGAGGCGTACCGGTGAACCGTCCACCGTTACGGAACGAGCATCGCGGTTGATCTCCAGGCCGTCGAGCTGAATGGTCGGCGACTCGGCCGCCTGTGCACGGCTACCGTAGCTGGTGTAGCGGCGAAGCTGAGCGTGCACGCGCGCGATAAGCTCCAGCGGACGGAACGGCTTAACCACGTAATCGTCCGCGCCAAGCGAAAGGCCCTCGATCTCGTCTTGCTGCGCATCGCGCGCCGTCAGCATGATCACGGGATAGGTATGGCTGGAACGGATTGTACGCAGCAGCTCAAACCCATCGATATCGGGCAGCATGACATCCAGCAGCGCCAGATCGAACTCCTGCTCCAAGATTGCCTTGGCGGCATCGGCCCCGCTATAGGCAATCTGGACATCAAAGCCCTCTTTTGTAAGGTAGATACCAACCAAGTCGGCGATGGCCTTCTCGTCATCAACTACCAAAATGCGCTCGTTCATGCGTGCTCCTCTCGCGCTCCATTATGCCCGAGGGGGCGCCCGTCACACACAACAAGCGTGGGTGATTAAGTCGGCCTTAAGCACCCTTGCGCCCGTTCGGGCGCGGATGTGGGCCACGCACGCACGCGATGATCGCCGACGCCGGCAAACGATATACTCTAGTTCCAGAAGAGACCATCCCGTCGAAAGCGAAATCCGTGAAGTCCCTTACCTCTTTTGCAAAGCGCTCAGCCCAGCTTGCCGCCGGCTTTGTCTGCGCTATCGCCCTTGCTGCTGGCGCGCCCACCGTCGCCGGCGCCCAAGTGCTCACGACCGACAATGTTTGCGGCAAAACCGCCGATGCGCGCGGCATCACGGCCGAAAACCTGCCCGATATCGATGCGACCAATGCCCTCGTCATGGGCAAAGACGGCACCGTCTACTATGCCCGCGACGCCGATGAGCAGGTCAAAATTGCCTCGATCACCAAGGTCATGACCGCAATCCTAACCGTCGAGAATTGCAAGATGGACGAGAAGGTCACGGTGAGCAACGCCGCAGCCACCGTGGGCAATTCGACCGCCGGCTTGCTCGAAGGCGACAAGCTTACCGTGGAGCAGGCGCTGCGCGGCCTGATGATTCCCTCGGGCAACGACGCCGCCATCGTGCTCGCCGAATATGTGGGCAAGAAGATCGACCCTAAGACCAAAGACGCCGAGGCCACCTTTGTGAAGGCCATGAACGAGCGCGCTAAGAAGCTCGGCTGTACCGGTACGCTTTTTGAAAACCCGCATGGTCTGGACTTTGATGAGTGGGCTGGCGATATGCACTCAACCGCACATGACGTGGCGCTGATGATGCAGGAGGCCATGAAAAACGACACGATCCGCGAGGTCGTAGCGAGCGAGGATTCCTGGATCGAGGTCACGGGCGCCGACGGCACCGACCATTCGCATTCCATGGACACGCATAACTATTTGCTGGGCCAAGATGGCAACATCGGCGGCAAGACCGGCACCACCGACGATGCGGGCTATTGCTTTACGAGTGCCTACAACCGCGATGGCGACGAGATCTACACCGTCGTTTTGAACTCCACCACCACCGACCAGCGCTTTACCGATACCGCAACCCTTGCCAATTGGTACTACGGCCACAAGGTGACGGTCGCGATCGCCAACACGCAGGAAAAGACCGCCAACGGCAACCCGCTTATGGCGCGCGTTGGCCAAACCGACTGGACGGATAAGACGATCGACGCCACACTCGCCGATCCTACGGCGCAAGCGACCGTGTTTTCCCTTGCCGGCGAGGTGACCGAAAAGGTTAGCCACGACGATCTTTCGGGCACGGTGCATGTGGGCGACAAGGTGGGCAGCGTTACGCTCAAGCAGGACGGCACCAAGATCGCCGTCATGGACCTGGTTGCCGACGAGGAAGGCTCGGGGCCGAATCCCATTGAATGGCTACTCGTGAAGCTCGATCGCTTAGGCCGCCGCATTGACAACCGCCCGCTCACGGCAGAAAGCGAGACCGTCGCCAAGGCGCCCGAGATGTAAGATCGAAGAACAATACACTCGCTGAAAGGAGGTGACCGAAAGGATGCCTCCTTTTTTGAGGGTTCGAATCCCCAGCGCCCTTTCTCGATAATAAAAAAGGGCCCCCGATGGGACCCTTTTTTAAAGTTAAACTGGCGGAGAGCTGGGGATTCGAACCCCAGATGCCCTTTTGGGGCATACTCGCTTAGCAGGCGAGCACCTTCGGCCTCTCGGTCAGCTCTCCGTAACAGCCGTTCTATAGTAACCAAACAGCCGAAGTTGAGCAAGAGGGAATTTTCTAATTGCCTAGCATCCTTTCCTCCTTGGAAGCTTCGCCTACCCCAGCGAGCGGTTGAGGGAGCCGAGTTCGTCGTTGCCCATGGTGCGCCACATTTGGAAGATGCAACCGCGTGCCAGGAAAAAGAACCCGTTGTCGACCAGTTGAACAGCGGCATCTGCCAGCTGATTCGTCACGGCGGACACCGGCGGCAGCTCGAGTCCAGCCTTGCGGATAATCTCGACCGCTTCCTCGAACGTCGGAGGTTCGCTGATGCCCATCTCGTTCATAAGGCCCTGCATTTCTTCCAGCGCGCTGCTGCCCGATTCCTCACCGCGCGGCACCAGACGGTAACAAGCCAGCGCCAGGTCGAGCTGATCGCAATTCCAATAGGCAAACGCCAAGCGATAGAACAGGTAGCCGATTGCAGAACGATCGCTGGCAATACGTAGGCCGTGGCGCGCCACCTCGATAATCTCGTCAAAGCGCTCCAGACGCGCAAGCACGTTGATGAGCGCAAAGTGCGATTGCATGGACGAGCGCGCCAGATCGTAAAGATGGCGCACCTCGGGCAGCGCTCGTTCAAAGTCCTCTTGCTCGGCGTAAAAGCTGCAAATCTCGTGCTGGGCAAAATACAGCGCATCGGGCGCACGTAGGATTCGCACAGAGCGGTCTTCTTCCAACACCGGTAGCACCATGCGCACCAGCTGGTTATCGCAAAACTGCGTTTGAACCGGGCCCGTCGCCAAAAGCTCGGCGACGGCGCACTTAGCCTCCAACTCCTCGACAAGCCGGGAAAAGCCTTCAAAAGCACCTGTACGGTCGACTTTTGCCTGCTCGCGCAATTCAACAACACGCGCCACGTATGGGTCGTCGTCCTCTTCCATGACCTCCAACTCGTCAGCCGTATCGGCAAGCAGCAGATCACGCAGCGCCGGCGGCAGGGCGCGGTGGTCATCACGCGGACGAGCATGAACCTCCGCAGGCTCAATCGTCTCCGGAGCGGTTGACTCATACGCCTCAAGCACACGCTTGCACGGCATATCGCCCATGTCCATGCTCTCAAGATCCTTGGCGACAGGCACGCAATCGGCCAGATAGGCCGCGCGCCCAAAGAAATATGTTGCGACAACGCGCTCGCCCTGCTCACTGTCGGGAGCAGCAATCTGCACATAGCAGCGCGTGATGCAGGTGCCCGCGGCAAAACACGCTGCCGCAAGCGTGAGCGCCACACGTGCATCGTGCTCCGCGCCCCAGATCGCGCGCGTGTCCTCGTCCAGCTCGCGCCAAGCGTCATCTTGAGCGTCGTATTCACGTTGCGGCATGGCATCAACGACAGACTGCCCAAACCGAACGAGCATAATCCCCTCGGCAACGTTTACTCGATAGGTATAGTCGAGCCGCGTGACCACGTTAAGCGCCTCAACAATACGCGCGAAGCGGGTACGCACATCCCACTCACCGCCCGGCTGGCAAGCCACCGTACCCGGTTTGCCCCATGGGTTATCGCTCGAGGCCGTATCGAGCAGTCGGGGAACATCGTTGGTCGTCTTGGCGATATGCCACGCATCAAAGAGCGCGCAGCCCTCAAAGCTCGGCGAGGATGCCGCAGGGGCCAATCCGGCCCCGATGCGCTCAAGGATGCCGGAGAGGCGGTTGAGGCGGCACTCGATGGCAAGCAGCATATCAATCTCGTCCTGGTCCAGCAGGCTACGATCAAAATTGAGATAGAACAGCTTTGACCGGTCGATGCGCGCTAGGCTCATTTCGGACTTGGCGGCAATGGTGCGTAGACGGGGCAAGTCGACCTCGCTCATAAGGGCGGCGGCATAACGCTCGATACCGCTCGGATTCTCGGCATGGTCAACGCGGTAGAGCAGCGTCTCGATAGCGTCAGGCAGCGGTGCCGTGTTAAAGCCCAAAAACACCTCGACCGACTCGGACAACTTTACGAGCTTAATCTTGTCGACAACGTTTTGCATGTCCGCATCGAGACCGTCGACACCCGCCGTGTTCGCAATAACGCTTTCGGAGTTGGCAAATATCACGTAGCGCAAGAACATCGAGGCCATGAACTCGCCGTAAGGAAGGGCGCGGGTCGAATTCCATGTCTCGCGATCGGACTGCTCGCGCATGGGGCCTTCGGGAGAGCCGACGGTTCGCGCGCACGCGCGCATTGTGCCGTTGGTTCCCCGAACCACAATCTCACCAATACCGGAGTCCGACTCGTCAAGGACCAGTTCCATGTCGGGATCGTTGGGCAGCGGAGCCTCGCTAACGGGGCGGTCCACCTTGTACACCTCACCCGAAACGCTTACGTAGCCCAAAAGCGACACATGGCTTTTGCCGACGAATTCGACGACATAGCATGATTCATGCGGGTCCTCGCCAAAGAGCTTCCAAACCACGCCATACGAGCGTCCCGCAGGCTGCTCGGGCATGGCCGGAAAGCGCTTTTTGGGATCAAGAAACCGGAGCTTGTATGTCGGACGCTCTGCCACGAAATATCACCCTGATCGGTCGTCTAAAGAAAGAGCGCGCCACAGGCTCACCGAGGCGCATACTCGAAATCTTACACGAGTCGATGAGAAATAGTCCCCTTTGACCGAGGTTCGAATCCATGCAGTGCTTACGTAAAAGAAAAGCCCCCGTTGCCGG